>NZ_RCCJ01000001.1:1052057-1402743 GCF_003664005.1 Hydrogenivirga caldilitoris | reverse complement strand
ATGGTTCAAGGGGGAGGAGCCTCTTCAAAGATATACAAACAGGGATACAAACACGTCTTTGGTGTATTCAACGTAGCCCCTGACTACGGAAAAAACCTTATAGACCTTGCCCTGAGTCTGGAACCAAAACCCAGAACCGTAGCCATAGTTTACGAGAAGGATATCTTCTCTGAGGATGCTGCTACAGGCGCCCTTGAGGAAGCGAAGCGAAAGGGTTTAAAGGTGGTTCTCTTTGAAAGCTACCCGAAAGGAAGCCAGGACCTCTCCTCTCTGATGCTAAAGGTTAGGTTGAGTAACCCGGATGTGGTCATAGGGGCAGGACACTTTAAGGACTCCGTACTTGTTGTTAAACAGCTAAAGCAGTTCAAGATAAACCCGAAGTTTTTAGGGCTAACCGTAGGTCCTCCTGTGCCGGCTTTTGTGGAAGCTCTCGGTAAGGATGCGGAGCACATATTCGGACCCGTTCAGTGGACTAAAGCTTTCTCTTACAGAGACCCGCTCTTTGGAAGCACGAGGGGATACGTTGAGGCATACAGAGAGAAGTACGGTGAGGACCCCGAATACCACGCTGCCGGTGGAACTGCTGCAGCCCTTGTTCTCCAGCTTGCTCTTGAAAAGGCAGGCTCCCTTGAGGTGGATAAGGTCAGAAGTGCCCTCCTGAGCATGAGGGAAGAGACCTTTTACGGTGTCATAGGCTTTGACGAAACTGGAAAGATAGTTACCAAACCCATGGCTGTCATTCAAATACAAAATGGAAAGCCCGTTACCGTATACCCGTTCCAGGAGGCTAAGCCTGTCTATCCTAAACCTGAATGGGATTGATGGGGATACTCCCTCAGCTGATTGTTGAGTCCATACTCTTGGGCTCCTTTTACGCCTTTATGTCTCTGGGTTTTTCCCTAACCTGGGGAGTTCTCAACATACTTAACCTCGCTTACGGCAGCTATATAGTCATCGGTTCTTACCTTGCCTACGTTCTCCACCTGTGGTTGGGTTTAGACCCCCTTTTATCACTCCCTGTTAGCTTTGGTGTTGGACTCCTCTTTGGAGTTGCTATCCAGAGGTTTCTCTTCCAGAGGCTGATGGGTTTTGAACCCTTCATGGTTTTGATACTCACCTTCGGTCTTGACATACTCCTTTCCCATACCCTTAACCTTTTCTTCAGGGCGGACATCCGCTCCATAGATGTGCCCTACGCTGAGGGTAGCTGGTTCATCGGAAACCTTATTCTCTCTGAGGTTAAGCTAATGGTCTTTTTCCTTGCTCTTACCCTTACCCTTTTCCTCTACCTTTTCTTGAAGTTCTCGTGGACGGGAAGGGCTATAAGGGCTGTTGCCCTGGACAGAGAAGGTGCCCAGCTCGTCGGTATAGAACCGGTAAAGGTGTTCCTTGTAGCTTCCGGTATAGGTACTGGGATAGCCTTTTCCTCGGGGAACCTTTACGGACTTCTTCAGGGATTCACGCCCTTTGACGGTGGTTTCTTGACGGTAAAGGCTTTTCTTGTAAGCATAATTGGGGGGCTCGGGAGGGTTGAGAGCGCCCTTGTAGGAGGGATTTTTCTGGGCTTTATAGAGGTTTTTGTATCCTTTTATGCAGGGGAGAGCTGGAAGCTCTTTGCCTCCCTTCTGGTCATGATTGTGGTTCTCCTTTTCAAGCCGAGAGGTTTCTTTGGTGGGAAATACTATGGAGAGGTCTGAGAAGCTTTTGCTGAGCTTTTTTGCATTGCTGTTACTTCTTCCCTTTCCATTGAGTTTATTGGAAAATTCTCTTCCGTCAGGTTATATCCTTAGAATCTTAAGCTCTGCTCTGTTGCTCACCTCGCTGGTTTTTGCCCAGAATATCCTCTTAGGCTACACAGGTTATCCGGCTTTTGGGGGGATAACCTTCTTTGGTGTTGGTAGTTACACTGCAGGTATCCTCTCAAAGGAGTTCGGTGCTCCCATCCTACCTTCTCTTCTTGGGAGTGGTATTGTGGCTGCCTTGATGGGTTTTGCCCTGGCTCCTGTGTTTATGAGGCTGAAGAGCCATTACTTTGCCATAGCTACCCTTGCCCTCCAGCTGGCTATGGCGGAGGTGGTTGCAAATCTTGAGTTCACAGGAGGCTCTTACGGGATAAACCTGCCTATATACAGAGGCTTTCTTGAGGGATACATCTTCTACCTTCTGTTTTTTGCGGTTGCCTTTTTTGCCTTTCTGCTGAACCTTTACGTGGACAGGTCAGTCTTCGGTTACGCCCTTAAGGCTATAAGGGAAGATGAGATTGCCGCCGAGAGTCTGGGTGTCAATACCCTCCTGTTCAAGAGTGTGTCCTTCACCCTGATGTCTTTTGTTACCGGGCTTGCAGGTGGGGTTTATGCCCACTGGATTACTTACATAGACCCGCCTTCGGTCTTTGACCCTGTTATATCGGTGAAAACCTTTGTCGCCCTCCTTCTGGGAGGTTTGGGCACAACGGTGGGACCTTTCCTTGGAGCTTTCTTCCTTGAGCTCCTTTCCGAGCTTGTATGGAGCAGGTTCCTTGAGCTCCACGGCATCGTGCTTGGCGCTCTGATAATGCTCTCTGTCTTATTGTTACCAAGAGGTCTTACAGGGGTAAGGAAATGAAATTGCTGGAGGTCAGGGACGTTCACAAGAGCTTCGGAGGCAACCACGTTCTCAAAGGTGTGAGCTTTTCTGTAGGCGAAGGAGAGGTCTTAGGGATAGTGGGACCCAACGGGTCCGGTAAAACAACCCTGCTGAATGTAATATCGGGCATACTCAGGCAGGATAGAGGTAGCCTTATCTTTGAGGGTAGGGACATAGGGTTTTTGAGACCGAGCGCAAGGGCAAAGTTAGGCATAGGGAGAACCTTTCAGGTCACCAGGCTCTTTTCAAACCTCACAGTTTTGGAAAATGTTCTTGTCCCATTACATTACGGCTCCCCCCTTCCTGCTGGTAGAAGGGTGGCGGAGGAGCTTATAGAGCTGGTAGGCTTAAGTCATAAGATTAGAGAAAAGGCAGCCTCCCTGTCCCTTGCTCAGAGAAAGAGATTAGAGCTAGCGAGAGCTCTAGCTTTAAAGCCTAAACTCCTGCTCCTTGATGAGGTCTTCGCTGGACTGAACCCCGTATCTATCAGAGAGATTGTGGAGCTCCTTGCAAGACTTAGCTCTGATAAAGGTATTACCCTTATACTTGTGGAGCACGTCCTAAAGGCTCTCTTTCAGCTTACGGGTAGAGTTCTGGTTCTCAGCGAAGGGAAGCTTATATTTGATGGTTCTCCGGAAGGTATGGTCAAGAACCCTGAGGTTATAAAGGCTTACTTGGGAGAGAGGTATGCTGGAGAAAAGGGTACTTGATGTGAAGGGACTCACCGCCGGTTACGGTGACATAGAGGTGCTCAAGGGAATAAACCTCTACGTGGAAGAAGGGGAGACTGTTGCTATCTTTGGTTCAAACGGCTCTGGGAAGAGTACCTTCTTGAGAGTCATTGCGGGTCTGTTAAGACCCTGGGGAGGCACGATAGACCTATTTGGGGAGCGCATAAACGACCTTCCCCCTTCTGATAGGGTTAGGAGGGGACTGGCTCTGGCTGGTGAGGGCAGAAACCTCTTCCTTGGAATGAGCGTGGAGGAAAACCTTGTACTTGGTGGGTGGACTAAACGCCCACGTGTCAAAGAGAACCTTGAAAGGGTTTACTCCTACTTCCCAGAGCTTAAGGAGAAGAGAAAAACCCTTGCAGGAGACCTCTCGGGAGGTCAGCAACAGATGCTCTCAATAGGTAGGGCTCTTATGTCTCAGCCAAAACTCCTCATGATTGATGAGCTCTCTTTAGGTCTCGCTCCGGCGATTGTTGACAGGCTCGCCCAAATACTGCTGGATATAAAAGAGAAAGAAGGACTCTCTATACTTCTCGTGGAGCAGGAGGTATCTTTGGCTCTTGAGATTTCCAGAAGAGCCTACGTTTTTGACCTTGGTGAGGTGGTTGATGAGGGAGCTTCTAAGGAGCTGATGGAAAGGGACTCTATAAAGAGAACTTACCTGAGTATAGTTTAAAAGGGGGCGAGGAGCCCCCTTACTGTTAATCCTCTAAGGTGGATACGTCTCCTACATCAAGACCGAGTTCCTGGGCTTTGAGGACCCTTCTCATTATCTTTCCGCTTCTGGTTTTGGGGAGCTTTTCCACGAACTCTATCTCGTCTGGGACCGCTATGGCTCCGAGCTCGTTTCTAACGTGGAGTTTGAGCTCCTCAACCAGTTTATCGGAGGGTTCTATACCCTTTTTCAGTATTACAAAGGCTTTTATGGACTCTCCCTTCACCTCATGGGGCTTTCCTATTACCGCAGCCTCAGCCACCGCAGGATGGTCAACGAGGGCGCTCTCCACCTCCATAGTCCCTATCCTGTGTCCTGCAACGTTTATGACGTCATCAGCCCTTCCGAGGATCATTATGTAGCCTTCCTCGTCATAGGAGGCAAGGTCCCCTGCAAAGTAAACACCGGGTATCGTGTTCCAGTACTTCTCATACCTCTCTGGCTCACCCCAGCAGGTTCTGAGCATGGAGGGCCAGGGCGTTTTTATAACAAGAAAGCCTACCGTGTCTGGCGGTAACCTCTTCCCATCCTTGTCAACTATATCCACCTCTAAGGTGAAAAAGGGCTTGCCCGCTTTACCGGGCTTGGCAGGATAGGAGGGAACCGTGGTTATCATATGAGCTCCCGTCTCGGTCTGCCACCAGGTATCAACTATCACACACTTACCTTTCCCTATGTTCTCGTAATACCAGTGCCAGGCTTCGGGATTTATAGGTTCTCCCACAGAGCCGAGTATCCTGAGAGAAGACATGTCGTACTTGGCGGGCCACTCCTCTCCGTATCTCATGAACATCCTTATGGCGGTCGGAGCTGTATAGAAGACGTTTACCCTGTACTTCTCTACGTAGCTCCACCACCTTCCCGGATTGGGATAGTCCGGCGCCCCCTCAACTATCAGGGAGGTAACACCGTTGGCGAGTATTCCGTAAACTATGTAGGAGTGACCTGTGATCCATCCTATATCGGCTGTACACCAGAATATATCGTCTTCGTGGAGGTCAAAGACCGTCTTGGAGGTGTAATAAGTCTGAACCATATAACCTCCGGTGGTGTGAAGGACTCCCTTAGGCTTTCCGGTGGTTCCCGAGGTGTAGAGGATGAAGAGAGGGTCCTCGGCATCCATAACCTCAGGCTCACAATCGGGAGAGGAATTCTTTATAAGCTCATCAAAGTTAACAAAGAGTTCACCTTTTTCCTCGGATAGAACATCTCCGCCTCTGTCCCACACAACTACCTTCTCTACAAAATCAAGGCCGTCTATAGCCTTCTCAACGGTGGGAAGGAGGTCTATCCTCTTACCTCTCCTTTTGGTATAGCTTGCTGTAAAAACAACCTTCGCCTTTGCGTCTTCTATCCTTGTCCTTAGAGCCCCTTCCGAGAAACCGGCAAACACGACGCTATGTATGGCACCTATCCTGGCGCAGGCAAGCATCACAGCCACAGCCTCAATGGTGTTGGGCATGTATATGGAAACCCTGTCCCCCTTCTGAACACCTAGGGACTTGAGTCCGTTAGCTATTCTGTTTACGAGTTCCAGGAGCTCACCGTAAGTTATCTTCTTCTCGTTGTTGTCCTCGTCAAGGTATATGTAAGCAACCTTATTACGCTTTCCGTTCTGAACATGTACATCAAGGCAGTTGTAGGTTATGTTGGTTTTTCCTCCGACAAACCACTTTGCGTAGGGATAGTTCCATTCCAGGACCTTATCCCATTTTTTGAACCAGTGAAGCTCTTCAGCGACCTTTGCCCAGAAACCCTCTCTATCCTTTACAGACTCCTGATAGAGAGATTCATAATCTTTAATCCAAGCCCTTTCTACTATTTCCTTTGGAGGTTCATATTTCTCCTTTACCTTTAAAAGGACTTCAGCTTTCTCCTGCTCAGCCATAGTTCCACCTCCTATTTTCAGGTTTGTTTTTAAATTTTAAACTTTGTTTTGAAGGTTAACAACCTTTATTTATTTTAAAACAATGTTTTATTTTAAAAATATTCTGATATCCTTATAATCCCTATTTTTATAGGCTTTCAATGCGTATGGAATTTAAAGGTCGCTATCCTTTTTTGAGGAGGTGAATTTTGCTCTTTAGTGGTAGATTTTAACCCCAAATCACCCCTTTTAAATTAAAACAATGTTTTATTTAACAAAAAAGTTTGACAATATAAACACCATTTTGTAAACTTTAAAACGAAATTTTAGAAGGAGGTGTGCGGGATGGACAAGGAAAGACTTGAGGCATACCACCGGGAGAATGTGCGACTTATCACCATTCTCTTGGTAATATGGTTCGTTGTTTCCTACGTGGGGGCTATACTTGCAAAGCCCTTGAGCAAAACCATACTGTTTGGTTTCCCAGCTCATTATTGGGTGAGTGCCCAGCTGTCGGTTATAACCTTCGTGGTTCTTATCTTCGTTTATGCCTTCTTGATGAACAAGCTTGACCAAAAGTACGGAGTGGAGGAGTGAGCCATGGAAAACTTAGTGGGTTACATAATAGTCTTCGGTATAGTTATCCTTTTCATGGCGATAGCCATATACAACAGAGCCACCGAGGCTGCCGAGTTCTACGTCGCCGGTAGAAGGATACCAGCCTTTTGGAACGGTATGGCGGTTGCTGCGGACTGGATGAGTGCAGCCTCTTTCATATCCATGGCGGGAGCCTTATACGCTCTCGGTTACGATGGGCTCGCGTACATAATGGGGTGGACAGGTGGTTATGTTCTCCTCGCCTTGCTGATAGCACCGTACCTGAGGAAGTTCGGTAAGTACACAGTTCCCGACTTCATAGCCGAGAGGTACGAAAGTAACTTCGCAAGGCTTGTGGCACTGATCACCGCGATAATCATAAGTTTCACCTACATGGTTGGTCAGGTTGCCGGTGTCGGAATCATAATGGGAAGGTTGTTTGGCGTCCCCTTTGAACTTGGTATCGCAATAGGGATGATAATCATTATCGCAACCACTGTGCTGGGAGGAATGAAGTCCATAACCTGGACTCAGGTTGCCCAGTACATAGTCCTTATAACCGCATACCTGCTTCCCGTTTCCATCCTCGCTACCCAGTGGTTCGGAGTTCCTCTGCCTCAGTTCCTTTACGGGCAGGTTCTTCAGAACATCGTTGAGCTTGAGACCCAGTACGGAATATCCCCCCACTACGTTGAACCCTATGTTAAGTTCAACATGGCTCAGTTTCTTGCCCTTACCTTCGTCCTCATGGCCGGAACGGCAGCCCTACCCCACGTTCTCATGAGGTTCTTCACGACACCCTCCGTCAGGGACGCCAGGATAAGCGCAGGATGGGCTCTCTTCTTCATAGCCATACTTTATCTTACAGCCCCGGCATACGCAGCCTTTTCAAGGTTCGTTGTTCTCAAGGACGTTGTAGGGAAGCCCATTGATCAGCTTCCTGCCTGGGCTCAGAAGTGGGCTGAAACCGGTCTATTTAAAGTTCTGGACAAAAACGGAGACGGCATAATCCAGTGGGTGGAGTTGAACATACACAGGGACATAGTGGTTCTTGCAACCCCTGAGATAGCCGGGCTTGCAGCCGTTGTGGGTTTCTTCGTTATGGCTGGCGGTCTTGCAGCGGCTCTTTCAACCGCAGACGGACTCCTGCTCGTTATAGCTGCGGCTGTTTCTAACGACCTGTACAACAAGATGATAAACCCTGAGGCTCCGGAGAAGAGAGTGGTTCTGATAGGTAAGGTAGCTGTTGCTGTTGCCGGCGTTATAGGTGGATTCGTGGCTGCCCAGAAGATAGCCTTCATAGTTCAAATAGTTGCTTGGGCGTTCTCCCTTGCAACAGCCTCCTTCTTCCCGGCGCTCGTTCTGGG
The DNA here is from genome assembly GCF_003664005.1 of Hydrogenivirga caldilitoris. Taxonomy (NCBI): domain Bacteria; kingdom Pseudomonadati; phylum Aquificota; class Aquificia; order Aquificales; family Aquificaceae; genus Hydrogenivirga; species Hydrogenivirga caldilitoris. The sequence continues at coordinate 1,394,841 of NZ_RCCJ01000001.1, read as the reverse complement.
TGTGTTCTGGAAGAGGCTCAATAGACAGGGGGCTATATCTGGTCTCATAGTTGGACTCCTTGTAACCATCCTGTACATATATCTCAACAAGACTCAAGGCTTCTCAATATGGGGCATACAGCACACCGCCTCCGGACTGTTCGGACTTATCGCTAACCTTATAGTCACGGTTGTAGTTACCATGGTCACACCTCCACCTTCCGAGAGGATACAGAAACTCGTTGAAGACTTGAGGTATCCTAAGAAGATTCACGAGGTATGATACATGACGTTGAGCAGTTCCTGAAGGAGCATTACCCCTTTTCAAGGCTCCCGGACTCGGCTCTGGGAGCCATTTCCTTTCATCTAATAGTCCGTTACTACCCCAGTGGTGAGGTCATTTTTGAAGAAGGCTCCAAGCCCCTTGAGTACCTTTACATAGTCCGTAAGGGTGCTGTTTCCCTTGAGTTTGATGGTCGTGAGATAGACTTCCTTCATGAGGGGGACGTGTTCGGTTACCCCTCACTCCTGAGCGGTGAACCACCCACATCAACGGCGAGGGTAGTTCAGGATGCCATACTCTACCTCCTTCCGAAGGAGATTTTCTTAAAGCTTATAGAAAAGTATGAGGAATTTGAGCTTTTCTTTGCGAAGAATCTCGCTAAAAAGCTCTCAGCGACTGTGAAGCTTGTAAAGACTCCAGTCAGAGATGTAGGTTCTCTGGAAAGGTTTTTGACCCTCAGGGTTAAGGACATAAAGGTTACACCCGTTCCCTTCCTGAAAGGTGAAGAAAACGTTCTTGAGGCTGCAAAAATAATGAAGGAAAAGAACTTCTCGTGCGTATTTGTGGAAGGAAAGGAGACGGGAATAGTCACTGAGCGGGACATAATAAAGAGGGTTGTTGCCGAGGGAAGAGACCCGTTAGAGACTAGACTTTCAGAGGTTATGAGCTACCCAGTTATTCACGTTGATGAAGAGAGTTTCCTATTTGAAGCGATAATAGAGATGGCAAACAAGAACATAAGAAGGATTGGGGTGAGTAGTAAGGGGAAACTCATTGGTGTCCTTGAGGATAAGGACATAATAGCCTACGAGAGCAAGAACCTTGTAGTCCTTATAAAGGAGATAGAAAAGGCGCGCAGCGTTGAAGACCTCAGGTACGTTTACTCCCTTATTGAGGACATGGTTATAGACCTCTTCTCTGAAGGTTTGAAGGTTGATTACATAAGCAGGCTCATATCGGAGATAAACGATAAACTTATGACAAGAGCGGTTTTCCTTACCATACAGGAGCTACAGATGGAACCACCCGTTCCCTTCAGCGTAATGGTCTTGGGAAGCGAAGGGAGAAGGGAACAAACCCTTAAAACCGACCAGGACAACGCCCTCATATACGATGATACCTACCCTATGCTTGACGTTGATGTGAAGGAGTACTTTGACAGGTTTGGGGAGAGGTACACCGCAATCTTGATAGATATAGGTTTTCCGCCCTGCCCGGGGAATGTTATGGTTGCAAATCCAGAGTGGCGTATGGGGATAAGCGAGTGGGAGAGGAAGCTGAAGAGCTGGCTTCTCAAACCTGAGCCTGAACACACCTTGAAGCTGGGTATCTTCTTTGATTTCAGGAACGCCTTCGGGAATAAGGAGCTTGTAGAGCGTTTGAGGAGATTTGTGTTCAAGACGTTGGAAGGGGAAGACCTATTCATAGCTTACATGCTCCTTGATGCTGTTCGTTTTAAACCTCCCATAGGTTTTATGAGAAGGCTGGTGCTGGAGACAAGGGGGGAACACAGAGGTGAGCTTGATATAAAAAAAGGTGGTGTATTCCCAATTACCCAGGGGGTGAGAGCCCTGTCTTTAAAAGGCAAGGTCAGCGAGACATCAACCCTTGGCAGGATAGAGAAACTCAGGGAGCTAAGCCTTCTGCCCTCAGACCTCGCCTCAGACCTGAGGGAAGCCTATACCTTTCTCCAGACTCTGAGGTTGAAGAATCAGATTGAGAAGCTCAGGGAAGGTAAGACACCCGATAACTACGTGAACCCGGAAAAACTCAGCAAACTTGAAAGGGACCTGCTTAAGGATACGCTCAGGATAGTAGAAGAGTTTCAAAGCTTTATAGAGAGGCGTTACACCGCCCATCTCCCGAAATGAGCTTTCAACTTAGGATAAAGAGAAAGTGTCTCCTGAGGAAGTACGGGAGCAATCCTGCTTTCAAAAGGTTCTTCTCCGATGTAAACCTGAACCAGAAGGTCATGGATACAACCTTTGTTGTCTTTGATACGGAAACTACGGGTCTTGACCCGAAGAGGGCAGAACTCGTTTCTATAGGGGCTGTGAGGATAGAAGGTATGTCTCTTAACCTCTCCAGCAGTTTTCATGAATTCGTAAAACCTGATGAGCTTTCAAGAAGTTCTGTGGAGGTGCACGGGATAACCTCTTTGGAACTTGAAAGCAGGGCGAAACCCTTGAGAGAGGTATTGGAGTTATTCCTCACCTACGTAAAGGGAAGTGTGATTGTAGGTTTTAACGTTGAATTTGACAAGAGGATGGTAGAGAAATACACCTATTCTCTCTTTGGCATTCCCCTTTCAAACTACAGGCTTGACGTTTTTCATCTCTGGAAGAGGAGAGGTGGAGCGGGTAAAAGTCTAAAAGAGATAGCCCAGGAGCTTGATATCCCTGCGGTAGGAGCTCACTCAGCCCTTGATGACGCTTACATGACCGCCCTTATCTTTTTGAAGCTCGCTTACAAACTCAGGGGAGAACCCATCTCTTCGCTACCTCTCATGCTTTAATATTCAGGATGCCTAAGTTATGTGTAGCTTTAGACCTTGACAGGGAGGAGGCTTACAGACTGATTGAGAGCCTATCGGGGTATCCTCTGGTTTTTAAGATTGGACCCAAGTTGTTTTTGGAGGCTGGGAGAGAGGTGATAGAGGTCGTGAAGGGCTATGGGAGGGAGGTGTTCCTGGACATGAAATTCCACGACATACCTAACACCGTTAAACTTGCCGTTGAGGAGGCGGAAAAGCTCGGAGTAGACTACCTTACGCTCCACACCCTCGGCGGTAGAGAGATGCTGGAGAGTGCTGTAAGCGCCAGGAGGAAGACCAATCTCCTGGGTGTAACTATACTTACCAGCCAGGGTGAGGAGTACCTTGATTTTATAAAGACCCGCTTTCCCAGCGTTAAGGAGCTTGCCCTTTACCTGGCAGATATCGCGAAGGACGTAGGTTTGGATGGTGTTGTTTGCTCGGCTCAGGAAGTTTACGAGATAAAGAGAAGAACAGGATTGCTCACCGTGGTTCCGGGGATAAGGGTTTCTGGAGATTACGGGGACCAGAAGAGGGTGTTCACACCTAACAAAGCCGTCAGCGAGGGTGCAGACATAATAGTTATGGGTAGGGATATTTACAGGAGCGCTGACCCAGGAAAGGTCGTAGAAAGGGTGCTGGAGAGCTTGGGTGAGTGAGCTTATTGGGAGCATTTTCTCGGAGGCGGGTTTCAAGCTTTCCCCGGAGGACGTAGAAAAGTTTGGTGTATACCTCGTGGAGTTGAAGAAGTGGAACAGGGTTCACAATCTTACCTCCCTTAAAAGGGACGAGGACATAATCAGAAAGCACTTCCTTGACTCCCTTTCTCTTGTAAATTGCTTTCGTGAGGTTAATGTTGATTGGAAGGGAAAGAGCATCGCAGATGTCGGGAGCGGTGCGGGTTTTCCCGGCGTTCCCCTCAAGATATATTTGAAAGACGTAAACCTATTCCTTATAGAATCCGTTTCCAAGAAATGTAGCTTCCTTGAGTATCTTAAGGTGAGACTTGAGCTTGACTGGACCGTCCTGTGTCAGCGGGCTGAGGAGGTGGATACGAAATTTGACATAGTTGTTTCAAGAGCTATGGGCGAGTTTGAGGAAGTTTACAGGATACTTGAGAGGCTGGCAAGAGATTACGTTTTTGTAATGAAGGGGAAAGAACTCAAGAGCGAGTGGATACAGGAGCTTAAATATAACGCCTGTAAAGCTGAAATTAAGGGGCTTCCCCCTTCTTACATACTCTGGAAGAAGCTCAATTAATCTCCTATATGCATCGCCGTTACCGAATCCCACTGGGCTACATGAAGTTTTAGCCAGGGAACAAGCTTGTTCTCAAGGAAATCTGTAACTCTCTTAGGCTCTTTCCTCTCCTTCCACTCCTGATGGACCTTGCTAAGCTCCTTTCTCATATTATCGTGGTCTGCTTTGTGCATCGGGTAACCAAAGAAGTCCGCCTCTTTCATCATTGCCTCTTCCGTTGAGAAGTGGTCTTCAACGTCCACAATGAGCTCATCTAAGAGCTTGTCTGCCTTTTCAATATCGTTAGCCTTCAAGGCGTCGTAGAGCTGGTTTATCAGCTCTATCTCATCTTCATGCACGGCGTTGAAGAACATGTTTGCCACCTTTTGAATCTCGTTGGGTCTTATCAGCATACTCTTACCTCCTGACACTTTAGGGAAAAGTTAACATATGTTTACAATAAACAAATGATTACTATCACATATCACCTGTAGAGCCTGAGGCTCAGGTCTCCTGCTGCGATACTTTTAAGCCCCTCTGAGGTTTGAAGGAGCAAATGACCATTGTCATCAATACCCACGAGTATACCGACCACAGGCTCCTCACCGAGTATCACTACCTCCTCCTCTTTGAAGAGGAGTTTATCCTCTATCCTTTCCTTAAAGGCGGTGAATCCCTTTTCTCTGTAGTCATTCAGATTTTTAGAGAGGAAGTCCAGCAGGCTGGTCAAAACCCTCTTCCTGTCGTATTCCTTACCGCTTGCAAGTTTCATGGATATAGCGCTGTTTTCAAGCTCCTTTGGGAAGCTATCCTGGTTTACATTCAAGCCTATGCCCACCACTATCTTGTTGGAGCTTTTCTCTACGAGGACACCAGATATCTTCCTTCCCCTTGAGTATACGTCGTTTGGCCACTTTATAGCAGTCCTTATTCCAAGGCTGTCAAGGTATTCAGAAACGGAAAAACCTACTATCAGAGGGAGCTGGGCGTAGTCTCTAAAATCCTCTTCACAAAGGACGAAACTAAAGTATAAGCCTCCCTCCTGGGACTCCCACCTCCTTCCTTTTCTCCCTTTTCCCTCTTTTTGCCTATCAGCCACAAAGACTGTGCCACAGGGATAATTTCCCTCTTTCAATCTCCTTTGGGTTGAGTCGGTTTCTCTTAGCCATACAAGGTATGGAAACATGAGTTTAGATTATACTTTCCAGCAAGAGCATAAGTAAAAAGCCGGTCAGAAAAGATAAGGTTACCTGAAAGTCTTTCCCCTCGGAAAAGGCTTCCGGGAACACTTCCTTGACGGTAACGTATATCATCGCTCCACCTGCAAAGCTGAGTCCTAACGGTAGGAGTACCCTCGCTAAGTCAAGCAGGTAAAAACCCAAAAGACAGAAAAAGGATTCAATACCGCCGCTGAGCACACCCATTAGTACCGGTATGAGGGTGCGCCCTGTGATGGCTAACATAGGAAGGCTCACGACCAGACCCTCTGGAATGTCCTGCAGAGCTATTGCCAGAGCCAACTTAAGACCCTCCTCTTCTGAGTAAAGTGTCGCACTCCCAACGCTGAGCCCCTCGGGTATATTGTGAATCGTAACACCTATGACTATGAGGGCAAGTCTCCTCGTCCTGAGGGCACCTATCCTACCCTCATAACCTTTAAGAACATGTTCGTGAGGTGACAGGTTTTCAATGAGAGCCATAAAGGCAAAGCCCAGAGATATTCCCAGAGCGGAGAGTAAAAACCCACCAAGCTCCATACCGGGGATTATGAGGCTGGTGAAAGAGGCAACCAGCATTACGCTTCCTGAGAAAGACAGGCTCACACCTATACCTAAGGGGAATTTCCTGAAGATAAGAGTAAGGGAGCTTCCCAGTAGAGTACCCAGGAAAAGAAGTAAAGAGTAGAAAAGGATATCCATCAGTGCCTGAAGTGTCTCATTTTTGTGAACACCATAGACATACCGTGCTCGTTTGCCGCCGATAAAACTTCATCGTCTCTTATTGAGCCTCCCGGTTGTATAACCGCCGTTATACCAGCCTCTGCTGCTATGTCTATGGAATCCCTGAAGGGGAAGAAGGCTTCCGATGCAAGGACAGCTCCCTTTAAGTCAAAACCGTGTCTGACCGCTTTCTCTATGGCACATCTCAGGCTGTCAACCCTTGAAACCTGTCCTGAGCCTATTCCAAGGCTTCTTCCACCTCTGGCTATAACTACGGCGTTGGATTTCACGTATTTGCAGACCTTCCAGGCAAAGATGAGGTCGTTGAACTCTCCTTCGGTTGGTTTCCTCTCCGTTACCACCTGCAGGGTATCGTATAGTTCTCTGTCTTCATCCTGCAAAAGAAAACCACCGCTTACCTTCTTGATATCGTAGGAGTAGGACATGCCTAAGAACTTTATAACCCTGAGATTCTTTTTCTTTGATAGAACTTCAAGGGCTTCTTCTTCATAGGCGGGGGCTATGACTACTTCAAGGAACATGGAGGTCAATTCCTCAGCGAGTTCTTTATTAACCGTGTTGTTGAAGGCAACTATGCCCCCAAAAGCCGACTCAGGGTCTGTCTCCCTCGCTTTTAGAAAGGCATCTTTCAAGTCGCTCCCTGTGGCTACCCCGCAGGGATTGTTGTGCTTAACTATCACACAGGCAGGGTCGTTAGGGAACTCAAGGACTATCCTTACAGCAGAGTCCGCATCAAGGTAGTTGTTGAAGGACATCTCCTTACCCTGTAAAACCTGCGATTTGGCTATGCCTATGTCTTCAAAGGGGTTGTGGTAAAGAATTCCTCTCTGATGGGGATTTTCCCCGTACCTCAGTCTTGTACCGAGTTTCATAGGTAGGCTGAGCTCCTTACCCTCTTCCTCTATTTTGAAGAGTCGCTTTAGAGCGTTGGAGATTACGCTATCGTAATAGGCTGTGTGGGAGAAAGCCTTCCAGGCAAGGTATGCCCTGTCTTTCCTTTCAAGTTCACCTTTTTCCAGCTTATCTATCACCCACCCATAATCTTCTGGGTCAACCAGTACTATGACCCTGAAGTAGTTTTTGGCAGCAGCCCTTATGAGGGACGGACCCCCTATATCTATAAACTCCATCAACTCTTCTTCTTCAAGGTTTTCCTTCATCATCTCCTCAAAGGGATAAAGATTCACGACCACGATATCAACGGGTATAATTCCCAGCTCCTCTATCTCCTCTCTGTCTTTATCAATCCAGTCCCTGTAGAGTATCCCTCCGTGTATGACCGGGTGAAGGGTCTTTACTCTGCCATTTAGTATCTCCGGGAAACCGGTAACCTTTGCTATCTCTTCAGTTTGTATACCATGCTCTCTCAGATATTTAGCTGTTCCACCTGTTGACAGTATTTCGTATCCGAGCCTCTGAAGAGCCTTGGCGAGTTTTTCTACTCCTTCCTTCCTGTAAACGGATATGACCGCTCTCATGCTTCTATTATACTTATCAGATATGGTTAGAGCCCTATTCTACGATATCCTTGAAAACGACCGTTCAAGGGTTTTTATCCTGTACCAGAGTTTCTCCTTCAGCGTCCTTATGCTTTCTATAGTTTTCACCCTTTACGATGAGCTGAAGGGTTTTCACTCCGATATACACCCCTTGATAAGGGATTTTGAGTTTTTTGTATCGGGAGTGATACTCTTTGAGTACACAGGTAGGTTTATTTTAGCTGCCCGCAAGTTGGAGTATGTCTTAAGCCCACTTTCCGTGCTTGACCTCATAGCTGTCATACCCTACTTTCAGCCCTTCAGACTGTTAAGGTTTGTTGTCATAGCGGCGAGGCTTATGAGGGTGGCTTACAGGTATAGATACTTTGTCAAAGGTATACTCTTTATATTCAGAACCGTATCCTTTGAGTTTTACTTTCTCTTTTCCCTCTTTTTCCTCTTCTTCGTATCCTCGGTAGTTATAACGTACTCCCTTGAGAAAGGTTCTGGGAACCCAAGAGTTCAAGACCTCTTTGATGCCCTCTACCTTGTCGTTATAACTATGACCACTGTGGGGTACGGGGATATAACCCCGGTTACCTGGGAGGGTAAGGTTCTCTCCATGCTTCTCGGTGCGGGTGGACTATTTCTGTTCTCCATGTCTATAGCGGTAGTAAGTGCGGGATTCTTTAACTATGTCCAGATGGTGAGAATGGGTATGATAAGCTTTAAGGATATGAAAGACCATATCGTTATCTGTGGCTGGAATGAAACAGCACAGGTGATAATTGAGAGCCTTAAACCCCTTGAGAGGGACATACTCCTCATAACTACCCAGGACATTCCCAAGCCTGAAGATTTCCACTACAAGAAGGGGGACTTCGGTAGGGAGGATATACTTCTTGACGCTGGTGTGGACAAGGCTTTCATGGTTATAGTGCTTGCTGAGAAGCTCCCTGGTTTCTCAGAAGATTCGGTAGATGCCAGGACGATACTCACCGGGATGCAGATAAGGGACGTAAATAAGGATGTGATACTCGTCTTGGAGGTGCTCCTGAGAGAGAACGCAAAACTCATAAAGAGGAGGAGGATAGCCGACTACATAATAATCGGTGGAGAGCTGCTGGGTATGATAATAGCAAAGTTTGCCAGGGAGAAGTTTTACGGAGAATTCTTCAGTCATATAGTGGAGCACATAGACCTGGCAACCCTTGACCTTGAGGAGGACTCTTCCGTAGAAGAAGCTGAAAAGAAGTTGGAGCATAAGGGTTACAGGATAGTAGGTGTTGTTAGGGATGGGAGGGTTGTTTACTTTCCAAGGTTCTCCTATCGGCTCAGGAAGGGTGATAAACTTCTACTGATAAGAGAACATCAAAAGGAGGAGAAAGAATGAAGAAACTTCTTCTTACGCTGCCGCTTATGGCTTCCATTGGTTTTGCCCAGTACTTTGAGGGTGACGTTGTCAGAGAGTTCGGTGTTAAGACCGGACTGGTTAAGGTGAAGTACGACAGTGTGGATGGCTCTAAACCAGACAAAACTCTGGAGGAGTTCCTATCCGCATACGGATACATGGGGGCTCGTACCACAGCGGGGTTCAATGCTGGTGCGTCCATTGAGCTTTCAACCGGTAGTAAGATGACAAGGAGCAGAACTGTAATATACACCTCCCTTGAGTTGAACCCATCTGTTGAACTCAACCTGTCCCACAACCTCAGGGCTTATACGGGTTTCGGTGGTTCTATTAACAGACTAAAGGAGAGAGCCGGAAGTTTGACTAACGAGGATTCAAACCTCGGTCTCCAGTTCTTTGTGGGAGCTAAGTACAATATCTTTCCTACCTTTGGAATCCTTGGGGAGTACAAGGGCAAGATATTTATGACGGGAGACTACGATGGAAACGTGGTCCATCACTTCAATCTTGGCGTTTTCTTCCTCATATATTAGAGCCCAAATCTCACAGGCTTGCCGCCTCCCGGCATCTCTTTAACGGGAGGCTTGTGTCTAAGTAGGTTGAGGGCAAAGTTTAGGTTGTCATAAAGTGTTATAGAGTAATTGTCCCAGAACACACAGGTTCCGGCAAGGCAGAAGTATCCTCCGCTTGGGGGGGCTATCTGCTCCGCTATGAGGAGGGTGTAATTTCCCTGGTTGGATTGGGCTGTATCTTCGGCTCTGACTACTATCTTTGTATCGGGCATTATCGGTTTTATGGAGGCTGTACAGGGCAAGACTATCTTCTCCACGTTCACCTCGTTCCGTTCACTTTTGTTGTACCTTCTTATCTTGGATGTGACCACAAAGTACATGTCTCCGTTGTGGTTATTCACCTCATCAGTTACTTCATCGGAGTTCAGCTCCATTCCAAACCTTCTTGCAAGGGTGTTACAGGTGTCAGCTATGTGGTCTTCGTTCTTGTAATAACCGAGTAGTATAACCTTCTTACCCTCTTCCCATACCCATCTCTCAACCTCGTTCACCTCTTCCTCTTTAAAAGGAATCTCCGGGTAGTTGAATACTATAGTGTCGTATTCACCCAGCTTCTTCCAGTCGTTCACCTCATCTATCTCTATTCCAGCCTTCTGAGCCTCCCTCTGTAATAAGGAGAAGTAGTAGTAATCGGTTATAGTGAACTCCTGATGGGTGATGCTCCATCCAACCCTTACCTTTTGCATGGTAAATAATTATAAGCTGGGTTAGATTTTAGTTATGTCTGAGCTTGGAAGAATAAAGATCCTTCTCTCCTCTGCGGAGAGGATAAGCAGGGAGCAGGATGTTGACAAACTCCTTGTTTTGCTTTCAGACCTGGCAAGGGAGGTCTTAGATGTTGACAGGTGCAGTCTGTTCCTCCTTGACAGGGAGAAAAACGAGCTCTGGACTAAAGTAGCCCATGGAGTTAAGGAGATAAGGGTCCCGGCGGATAGGGGAATAGTCGGTTGGGTAGCCCAGCATGGGAAGAGTCTCGTCGTGAACGACGCCTATTCGGATAAGAGGTTTAATCCAGAGATTGACAGGAAAACCGGTTATAGAACCAAGAACATACTTGCGATACCTCTATTTGATAAGAGAGGTAATCTGCTGGGCGTTTTTCAGGCGGTGAACAAACTTAAAAACGGATTCTCTGAAGAAGACGTAGAGCTTTTTACTCTTCTGGGAGGTTATGCCTCCTCGGCGATAGAGAACTCAATATTGCAAGCGAAGATAAAGGAGGCTTACAGGGAGGCGATAATGAGGCTCTCCCATGCGGCAGAGTATAAAGACCCGGAAACTTACAACCACATAATCAGGGTAGGACTCTATGCAAGACTAATGGGTGAAAGGTTGGGTCTTGAGAAGGAGGTGTGTGAAAACCTTATGCTCGCCGCTCCTATGCACGATATAGGAAAGCTGGGGATACCTGACGCGATACTTCTGAAAAAGGGAAAGCTCAACGACTGGGAATGGGAGGTTATGAAGAGACATACCATCATAGGGTATGAGATTCTCAAGGACAGCTCAAGCGAGCTTCTTCAGATGGCAGCCCTCGTTGCCTTAGACCACCATGAAAAGTGGGATGGAACGGGCTATCCTAACGGAAAGAAGGGAGAGGAGATAAGCCTCTGGGGGAGGATAACCTCCATAGCGGACGTTTTTGACGCCCTGCTCTCCAAGAGACCCTATAAAGAGCCGTGGAGTTTGGAGGAAGCCACGGAGCACATGAGGAGCCTGAAAGGCAAAGCCTTTGACCCAGAGTTGATAGACCTCTTCTTTGAAAACATTGATGAGGTCATGGAAATAAGAGAACGCTACAAGGACGAGGAGGTATAAAAATTATTTACACTGTGTAAAGCTTGTTTACACTTCCCTTTAACACTGTCTGACAAGGGTTTGGGGTGGAAGGATAGCTTTTTGTGTAAAACCTCTTTACAACTGTTTACAGTCAGGTTCTCAGAGAACCTCTTTAAATCAAGGTGTAACAGTTGTCTGTCGGACTTGGTCCGCTTGGCATGTTAATTGCTATGTGATAAGCAAGGAGGATTGATATGAGTGGCTTAACCTTTCTGATAGTCTGTATTTTCGCCTTGTTTAGGCTTATATATGGGGAAGACCTTTACGTATCCCCCGTTCATCAAGGAGACGCCTGCGACCAGTTCTTCCCCTGCTCCTTCCAGACAGCCCTCAGCAGGGCGGAAGGTAACGAAGAGTCGGACACGATATACGTAAGTCCGGGAACTTACCTCATAGGAAATACCCTTGAGGTTAACGTGAGCGATAAGGAGAGACTTACTATAAAGCCCCTTGACCCTGATAAAATGCCAGTCCTTGATGGGGGAGGGAACTTAAGGATAATGAAGGTGTCCTTTGTGGAGACGCAGGTTACCATAGAGGGGCTTGTGTTCCAAAACGGTAACGCCGGGAGCGAGGACGGAGGAGCCCTGTACGTATCGGGAGAGGCTACCGTTGCCTTTTTCCTGAGGAACTCCACCTTCATAAGCAACACCGCAAGGAAGGGAGGAGCCGTCTTTGTGACTAACACCGTCGGCAAGGTGTTCATCCCTGGCAACCGCTTTGAAGGGAACACATCTTACGGAGAGGGTTCTGCCCTATACACACCCTGTTTCTCTTACTCCTCTTTGGACTTTGCTCTCATAGAGAGGAACACCTTTTTAAACAACCTCGGTGATTCAACCGTCTATCTCAATGCTTCTGGCAACAACTGCTCCTTTACGGGGAACTTGTTAGCTAACAACAGCTCTGTGAATATGCCCTACGGTGTCCTGTACATGGACGTTTCGGGGAAAGCCCACGTTGTAAACAACACCATATACGGGAGCGACATGGTTGGTATTTACGCACGGCTCTCTGACCAGAACGCCGAGATAAACCTATACAACAACATAGTTTGGAAAACTGGAGAAACCGCCTTTGCGGGCAAGAGCCTTACGGTCTTAGCTAACTCCGGGAGGCTCAGGATTTTCAACAACTTCATGGGACAGGCTTTCCTCCTTGACCCGGATGCGGACGGGACTTCCGACGATACTGTTGTCTCCGAAGGGGTTTATCTGAAGGACACAAGTGCCTCAATGTATTCTTACAACGCAAACCTGTTCACCGACCCTAAGTTTGTGAACCCGCAGGGTGGAGACTTCAGGCTCCAGGGAACCTCACCGGCGATAGACTCGGGAACCTCTGACCTCCCCGCTGGGGCATACCTCGGCACAAAGGACATAGATACGAACCCCAGAGAGGTAGACGGCAACGCAGATGAGATTCCTGTGGTTGACAGGGGAGCCTTTGAATACAATCCTTTAGGAGTTGGAACGGGTGGGTGTACTTCAGCCTCCTTAAGTCCTTTAGGTCTTCTGCTTCTGTTAATCCTTCTCACAAAACGCTTTATCCGTTGAAGAACATATGATATATTTCTAACTGATGAGTCAGTCATCAAGGTTAGAAACCAAGGAGATGCTTATTGAAGCCGGGAAGAAGGTGATATTTGAAAAGGGCTTTCACGGCGCAAGGATATCTGACATTACCTCTGAAGCTGGGCTCGCTCACGGAACCTTTTATCTGTACTTCAAGAGTAAGGAGGACTTTCTGTTAGAGCTATTGCTTTCGGTGAGAGAGCAGATGTTGAAACTCTTTGAGGAGGGGAAAGGGTATATAGCGGAGGGAGACGTTGAAGCAGGAAAGAAACTCGTCTTTCTACAGTCCTTTGAGCTTATGGTTCAAGAGAAGGAGCTTGCCAAAATTCTCTTCTTTGAGGCTATATGCACCGACAGCAAATTCCAGAACTTTTACAGGGAGAGCAAGGAACTCTTCTTTCAAAACACCAAGGAAGTTCTCGGGCTTTTGAAGGTTGATAACCCGGCTATAAAGGCTCATATGTTAATGGGTACCGCAAGGCACCTTATAGAGCTTTTGATTCTTACCGGAGAAGAGGTACTTGAAACATGGAGAGAGGTTTTAAAAGAGCTTGGTGTATACTCCTGAGCTTCGTAGTGGTTTCCTTTTCAATAGACCTTAGGGAAGCGGAGAACCTGGCACTTAAAAACTTCTCTGAGTTGAAGATTGAAAGGCTTGAGAGTGAAAAGAAAACCCAGGAGAGGCTTGAAAGCTTTGGACGTTTCTTGCCCACCCTGAACCTTGAAGCTTCCTTTAACCTGGCTAAGAAACAGAGCTTTACCTTTCCCCTCTCTCCCCCACAGGAGATAACCTTCCAGAAGGGGAGCTATACTAAGTTCAATCTTCAGGCGGTACAGGAGCTTTTCAATCTGAAGAATTTCAGAGAATACGAAATAGCCAGAAAGGCTGAAAGCCTCCAGGAGCTCCTCGTAGCGGAGAGGGAAAATGAAGTTCTCTACAGACTCAGGGAGGCTTACATAAACTCTTTAAAGGCAAAAGCCGTAGTTGAGATATACAAGGAACACGAGGAACTCGTCCAGGCTCACCTCAGGGATGTTCAGGAGCTTTACAAGGAGGGGGTGGTAGCCTTTAAGGACATACTTGAAACAAAGGTCAGACTGTACGAGGTTAAGGAAAAGCTGGCAAAGGCGGAAGCCGATTACGTGAAGTCTCTCCAGTACCTATCTTATCTGACGGGGGTTGAGGTCAAAGAGGTAAAACCGATTGAAGACCGGGAAAAGCCCGACCTGACGGAACTTTCAAGACAGGAACTCTTTGAGGCTCTACTTGAAAATAGACCCATACTGAAGTATATGAAGGGTAACCTTGAACTGTCTGAAAGCTACGTTGAGCTTGCCAGAAGCTCCTTTTATCCTGTTGCTGTTCTTGAAGCTGTTTACCAGAGGACAGAGGAGTCCGATATATTCCCGAAGGACAGATACTTGATAAGCTTTGCGTTCAGATGGAATCTCTTCAGCGGTTTTAGGAGATTCAGAGCATTGGAGCTCAGTGAGCTTACAAAGAGACAAACCTACGAGAGATACAGGGACACTGAGCAAAGGCTGGCACTTGAACTTGATGGGGTTCTTGAAGACATAAAGGCTGTTAAAGCAAAGATAGAGCTTGCACGTCAGCAGCTTGAAGATGCCAAAGAGCACCTTAGGATAGCCCAGGAGAAGTTCAAGGCTGGGCTTGGGACCAATACGGAGGTTCTGGACGCCCAGAACTACCTTATAACGGCAGAAAACACCCTCAGGATAAACGAGTATGAACTTTTGCTCCAGCGCTTTAGACTCTTAAGGGTGGTGGGTTATGAGAGGTAAAAGGGTAGCTGGCTTACTCCTGTTGCTTCTGTTTACCCTGAGTTTTATCCTCGTGGGTATAAAGTGGCTCCATTACAGGTTAACTCATGCTATAACTGATGCCGTATTCGTGGAGAGTGAGACTTTTACAAAGGTAGCCTACAAGAGGGTTTCCGGCAGGATAGAGAAACTCTTCAAGGAGGAGGGTGATAAGGTCAAGAAGGGAGAACCCCTTGCCAAGATAAATGACAGAGATTACGTGGTACGATTGCAGGAGCTTGAGAGTACTATAGACCAGGTTCGTAAGGAAAGGGAAGCTTTGCAGGTTAAGGCAAAGGCTTTAAGGGAAGAATTACGAAGAAGCATGGAACTTGTAAGCCTGGAGGCGAAAGCAGTCCAGAAACAGATAGATTCCCTTGTGGTGAAGAAGGAGCTCCTTGAGAGAGACCGGGAACGTTTTGAAAAACTTTACGCTAAAGGTGTTGTTCCCTCCCGAACCTTTGAAGACGTGGATACAAACCTGCGTTCTCTGGATAAAGAGATAGCGGCTCTTGAAGCTAAAAAGGTAGCAACTCTATCTCAGAGAAAGGTTCTAGAAGCGAAGTTAAAACAGACTCAAGAACTTGATAGGAAAATAGAAGCACTCAGTAGACAGATAGAAGCGCTCCTTAAGAGAAAGGAAGACCTAGAAAACATGATAGGTGAAACGCTTCTCAGGAGTCCTATAGACGGATACGTGGTCAAAAGGTTCGTTAGTGAAGGAGATGTGGTCAGGGAGGGGCAGTACGTTTACGCAGTTTACGACCCTAAGGACCTTTACCTCCTTGTTCTCCTTGAAGAGACTAAGCTTAAAGGAGTTAAGGAGGGGAACAGAGTGAGTATTACAATTGATGCCTTCCCAGATATAAAGTTTGAAGGGGTTGTAAAGGAGATAAACAGAGCTACAGCCGCAAAGTTTGCGGTTATACCTAGGGATATAACGGCAGGAGAATTTACTAAGGTTGCCCAACGTATACCTGTGAAGGTTGAGATAACCAAGGGGCAAAAAAACTTGCTCAGAGTAGGTATGGGAGGAGAGGTTGCTATTGAGAAGCATTCAGATAGATGACCTCGCTCCGGAGACTTATTATTATTAAGTGAAGGAGGGAAAGTGATGAGCGAGGAGAAGAAAGAAGAAAAAGGATTAAGGGAAGAAGCAAGAGACCTATTTAAGCTGTTCTTTGAGAAGAGTAAGGATATTCAGAAAGCCACCTCCCAGACGATAAAAGAGCTTACCGATAAAACCTTTAAGGGTATGCAGCCATCAAAGGAGAAGGTAAAGGAGATTACGGAGGGCATCCTTGAAGGAATACAGGATGTGAGAAAGGACGTGGGGGGAAGGTTTGAGAGTGTTGTAAGAACTCTCCAGGAACTTACAGGAAAGGCAACCGCGAGCGTAAGAGAGGTAATAACGGGTGTCCTTGAGGGGGTAGAGGAGGTCAGTGAGAAGGAGAAGAGAGAGGAGTGTCTCAGATATATAAAGGAGAGGAGGTCTATCACCTTCTTTGACCCCAACAGGGAGGTGCCCGATGAGGTTTTAATAGAGATACTCAATACGGCAGCCCTTGCTCCTTCAGGTTATAACATCCAACCTTGGGAAGTTATAGTAGTAAAGAGCAAAGACAAGAAAAGGAAGTTGAAGGATATATGTTACGGTCAACAGAAGGCTGAGGATGCAAGCGCTAACATAGTTGTGATAGCTAACTTAAATGCTGCTGAGGAACACGTGGACAGGGTTTTAGATAGCTGGGTTGAACTCGGATACATCCAGAGGAAGGATAGGAACACTCTCAGGGAACAGATACTCTCAGGATGGAAGAGCCCTGAAAAGAGAAAGAGGAAGGCTATAAGGGATTCCGCATTCTTTGCTATGAGTGTCATGATAATAGCCCGATACTTTGGACTTGAAACGCATCCGATGGAGGGGTTTGACGAGGCAAAACTTAAAAAATTCCTGGGTATAGGGAAGGATAAACTCGTGCCTCTGATAATAGCTATAGGTTATAAGCATCCGGAAAAGGAACTACTTCCAAGAGCTTACAGATTTAAGTTTGAGGAGTTTGGAAAAATAATATAATGCTTGAATCTCTAGCAGTAGCTCTGCTCAAGACGATCGTGGTATTTATCTTTGAAAGCTCCGTGAGGGACGGCACGAAGGTAAATGTGGAAGGTGCTCCTGACTGGTATATGAAGGATGAGAGGGGGAGCTTGTGTGTATCAACCCACGCTTACGGCTACATGTCAGCCGTAGAAGAGGCTAAGGATAAGCTTTACCCGAAGATGGAGGAGGAGCTAAAGAGGCTTATAAAGAAGGCAGTTTACGAAAACTTCAGGGAAGTGAAGAACCAGAAAGAGCGTAGGTTTATACTTTCAGTAGTTGAGGACAGTAAGCTCTCCCTCTTTGTGGAGGGCAACCTTAGGGTAAAGAACGTTGAGTACGACAAGAAGAGAGGCATAGCCTTTGCGAGGGGGTGTATATCAAGGGAGGATTTTGTAACGTACGAGAAAGCCAGAGTTAGGGAGATAGCAAAGTCTCTGAGTGAGAAAAGGGCGGAGGAGGCTTTTGAGGAGCTTGAGATGATAAAATAATTTCTATGGAGCACGAGAGCTGTATCTTTTGCAAGATAGTGAAGGGGGAAATCCCCTCAAAGAAAGTTTATGAAGACGAAAGTGTTTACGCCTTTCACGACATCAACCCGGTTGCCCCGGTCCATATACTCATAATTCCCAAAAAGCACATATTCGGTATCCAAGAGCTGGAAGAGAGGGACGAGTGCCTTGTAGGGCATATGTTCTATGTGGCAAAGAAGATAGCTCAGGAGCAGGGGCTTGCTCCAGATGAAAGCTTGAACGGTGGGTACAGGCTGGTCTTTAACGTTGGTAAGGATGCTGGACAGAGTGTTTTTCACCTTCACCTCCACCTAATAGGCGGAAGGGCTATGGGCTGGCCTCCGGGATAAAGCATGAAACCTTTTTTTCTTAAGTTATCGGAGCAAAGGTGTCCTATAGGGGTTGACCTTCTGGAGAGAGTAAGTGAGGATACAGCTCTGATAGTGGGAAACTTTGACGGACTCCACCTGGGACATAAGTACCTCATAGATACTCTTAAGAGAAGAGCTCACGAGAAAGGATTAAAGTCTATGGTCGTTACCTTCTGCCCACATCCTTTAAAGGTTCTTGCACCTAGGCTGTTTCTGTGTGAGCTTTCAACTGCCGAGGAGAAGATGGAACTTCTTAAGGAGGAAGGGATAGATTATTTATGCTTCATAAGGTTTGATGAAGACTTCTCTCGTATGAGTGCAAAAGACTTTCTTGAAGAGGTGATATACCGCAGGCTTGGGTGTAAGTATCTCCTTGTTGGGTACGACTGGAGGTTCGGCTATCGCAGGGAGGGTGAGATAGAGCTTGCTAAAGAGGTAGGTGAAAGGCTTGGCTTTGAGGTTGAACTTGCAAAACCCTTTAAGAAGAACGGGCATATAGTTAGCAGTACCCTTGTCAGGCGTTTGTTGTCTGAGGGGAGGCTTGAAGAGGCTGCACAATTCCTCGGTAGGAGATACTGGATAAGGAGAGAGGTAATCAAGGGGGATGGAAGAGGCTCAAGGATAGGTTTCCCTACGGCAAATCTGAAAGATACGGAGGAACTCTGTTTAAAAGAAGGTGTGTACGCCGTTTTAGTTGATGATGGACTGCCCGGTGTTGCAAACTTCGGTTTCAGGCCCACCTTTGAGGGGAGCAAGAGGGTTCTTGAAGTGCACATTCCTAACTTCTCAGGAGATTTAAGGGGCAAGAGCATAAAGGTTGAGTTTATAAGGTTCCTGAGGGAAGAGAGAAAGTTTCCCTCGGTAGAGGAGTTGAAGTCTCAGATTGAGAAGGATGTTCAGTTGGCTTTGGCGGTAGTCTCTCCTGCTTCGTAGACAACCCTTATATCCCCATTCTTTAAAAGAACGAAACTCCTTTCAAGTCTATCCCTTATGCCTTTCTTATTCTGGAGGAAGTTCTCTAACCCTTTAGGTTCGTTATGGGACTTGAGAACGTAGTTTCTCACCTCCCCGTTGTCAAAGTGTATCTTTACGGGGAGGCAGTAAAACTTCGTATCCTCAGCCCTATGACACCTCTCTATTTCCCCGACAACCTCTATCTTAACGCTCCTTGCCACTATATCCTCTTTCCTAAAGACTCCCATGGCATATAATTTTATAACTATGCAGGAAGTAAAGGTTGATAAAGAGCTTGATATTAGAGGTGAGGTTTGTCCCTTCACCTTTGTGAAGAGCAAGCTTGTCCTTGAGCAGATGGACGAAGGGGAAGTTCTCAGGGTTCTTATAGATTACGAGCCCTCAGCGGAGAACGTTCCCAAGAGTATGAGAGAGGAAGGGCAAGATGTCATAGCGGTTAACAAGATAGGGGAAAACCTCTGGGAGATAATAGTAAGAAAGAAGAGATGAGGGTTCTTATAGTTATAACAAGTGTACCCTTCGCAAAAGACTATAACACTATCCTGAACATAGCTAAGAAGCTAAGGGATAAGGGACACGACGTTTCTATTTTTCTTTCTGGTAACGGTTCTTACTACCTTATAAGACCAGATGCTTCTCAGCTCTCGGAGCTGGGTGTGAAGGTATACTTCTGTGCCCACTCTGCCCACCAGAGAGGGGTGGACAAGCTTCCGGGATGGGCACAGAGCAGCTCCACCTATAACCTCTCCCGCATGATGGGTGAGTTTGATAAAGTGATAGTTTTCAACTGAAGGTGATGATATGAAAGTCGTATTCATACTTAAGGGAGACCCCTTTTCCTGGAAGGCTCACGAGGCGTTTAGAATAGCTATTGCTGTCGGCATGAACCATGAGCTTACCTTTGTCCTTATAAGGGATGGCGTTTATACCCTTACCAGATGGTCTCCGGAGGAGCTTGGTGTTGAAACCTTTGAAAAGTTTTATGACGTGCTTGAGCATGTCAACATAGAGCTGGTGGTTGAGGATGCATCTATCCAGGAGAGAGGCTTAAAGGAGGCAGATTTCGTGTGCCAGGTCAAGGTTAAGTCTGCCGAGGAGATAAGTGAGCTGATAAACTCTGCGGAGGTGGTTTACGTATGGTGAACACCCTCTGGCTTGTCAGAAAGCTGGGAGACTTCTCCTCAGAGCTTCTCTCCGACAACGATGTGGTTATCCTTATACAGGATGGTGTTCTCAGGTGGCCTACCCGAAAGGGATGGTACGTTTGTAAAGAGGATGCGCTAGCCAGAGGCTTGAAAGTTCCCGAAGAATTTATGAAGGGGTATGAGGAGATAGTTGAGCTCATTGAGGCTTCAAGGAGGGTTATAGTCTGGTGAGATGGGAGATATCAAAAACCTTCAGGTTTGAAGCGGGGCACAGGGTATGGAAGCAAAATCTCACCTACGGTAGGGGTGCAGAGTTTACAAGAAACGTGGAAGTTCCCCAGAACAAGTGTGTAAATCTGCACGGTCACAGTTACCTTCTGGAGGTTACCGTTGGTTCTGATACCCTCAGCGAGCAGGACATGGTTATGGACTTCTACCACATAAAGAACGCCCTTAAAGAGCTTATAGATAGGATAGACCACAGTTTCATAGTGGACAGGAACGACCCTATATATCCTGAGCTGGAGGAAGTGGCTACTAAGTACGGGGCAATGAAGGTCTTTCCTGTGGATTTTTGCCCAACAGCAGAAGCCCTCGCAAAGTTCTTCTATGACTTCCTCACTGAAAGGCTTAAGGATGCAGGGCTTTTGGGCGAGGTTCAGGTAGTTAAGGTTGTTCTCTGGGAGACCTCTACCTCAAAGGCTGAGTACAGAGCTGAGTGAGAATGCAGCCTTCGCATTGGGGAATCTTTTTGCAGAACCTCTTGGCGTGCTCATCTAAAAGAGCATGGAACTCCTTGTAAAGTTCTATGTCCTCAGGCAAATTTTCCTCAAAGAATTTCCTAAGCCCCTCGTAATTGTCCTCTATCCCGAATACCCTTTTAACTATCCTCTTAGTGTAGGCGTCTATAACGAAGTAAGGTCTATTTCCTGCATACAAGAGAATCGTGTCTGCGGTTTCCCTTCCTATACCCTTTATCTCAAGGAGTTCCTCCCTGCTTACTTTTTCAACCTTTGACACCGGGTAAAGCCTAAAAGCCACCTCTTTTAAATATACGGCTTTCTGTCTGTAGTAACCCGCTGGTCTTATGAGCTCCTGGAGAGCTTCAGGAGTGATATCTATAATCCTTTTGAAGGAGAGAGCCTTTACCCTTTTCAAGTTCTGAAGGGCTTTTTCAACGTTCCTCCAGGAGGTGTTCTGGGTTAGTATGGCACCGATAACTATCTCCTCTCTGGGGTCACTTCCTTCCTTCCTGTGATACTCTCTGTCTACAGGCCACCAATTCTGTTTTCCATAAGAGACCAGAAGGAGTTTAAAGACCTGAAGTAAACTATCTCTTGAACTTTTCAAGCCTGCTCACCATTGTGTCGGAAATAAATACTACCCCAGAGTGCTTGTTAAGAAAGGGCGTTAGCCCTTCCAGAATAGAGAGGGCTTTCTCCTCGGGCATGACCGAAACCACCATAACCAGTGTATCCTCTTCGTTAAAGAGGAGGTGTCCTTCATGAAAACCATGGCTGCCTTTACCTGAAAGGTTGTGAAATATGGTGTAACCGCTTATTCCAGCTCTTTCCAGGATGTCAATAACAAAATCTATATCCTCTCCCCGGACTATTATCTCAACCTTCTTCATAGAATAGAGCTTCAGGTCTTTCATGTTTTTACCTCCTCGGATATGCTCTTTATCTCAACCCAATCTCCATCCATAAACCTGTAAAAGGTATTCCTCTCCGGGTCAAGAACTACCATGTTTATCCATTCTTTATGGACCAGTTCCCTTATCTTGTGGACTCTGCCCACCACCTTCTTCACAAACTCCAAGGGTGCTTCAATCAGAGCTATCAACCTCACGGGGGTGTGGAAGGGTTTTCCCTTTTTCAAGACTGTCTGAGCCGGGAGTCCCGTCCTGAGGTCGCTCAGATTTCCGGTCATCACTCCTATCCTTCCTGCAACGTTATGATAGACTTTACTACCGCTCCCGTAGACTTCGTTGTCCGTCGTGGAAAAGTAGTGCTCCATGTTTATCCACTGTCCTACCACCAGAGGTCCCGAAAGTATGTTCTCCAGGAGGAAACCTTTTGGGTCCACCTTGTAATCGTAGGAGTGGAGGAACACCTTTCCACCCAGATTCATACCGGCGGTAAGCTCCCTCCTTCCGATTATAAAGGCGTAGTTGCCCGAGAGTCCCCACTCGGGGCGGACCTGGGACCAGTCATAGGCGTTCTCCACCACCTTTCTATAGACCTGCCCCACACCGAGTTCCTTGGCTCTCTCCAGGGCTGTGGTCTCCCCGGCTCTCCTGAGGTCCTCCTCTATCCTCTCCAAGAGGGGTAAAAGCTTGGGAGGTAGAAGTTCAAGGTCATAGAGTTTAATCTCATCCGTTGTGGTGTTGTGCAACCCTGGAACGAAGTAGGTGCTCTCTGGTATATCTATGCCAAACCTCTCCCTGAGTATGGTTCTTACCTTTGGATTGTTCGCCATTACACAGAAAGCCCGGGCGTTATGGGTTCCCGAAGCCCCACCGCAGGCTCCGCAGTCCAGGGCGGATTCGTAAGGGTTGTTTTCAGACCTGCTGCCGTGTCCCAGAACCAGGACTATAGGAGCAAAGTCTTTAACCAGACCTATTGACTTCAGAGCAACAGCTATCAGAGCAGCCTGCTCCTCCAGAGAGAAACCTACGTGCTTGAGTTTCTCCCTTATGAGGCTTGCAGACCCTCTGTCCACCCTGTAATCTGTTCTGAGCTTCTTGAAGAACTCCCTCTGCCTCTCTTCACTCACAGGAAGGCTTTCACAGAGCTCCTTACCCTCAAGGATGGTTTCCAAAACCTCTTCGGTTGTCCTCACGTCAGCTTTTATTCCTAACTCCCTGTCAAGGGCTACTCTAACGATAGCTCCAAGAACAGACTTCACAACATGCTCTATCTCCTCATCACCAAGCTTCTCCAGAAGCAAACGGGTGGGAGGTTTCCGCTCCAGAACCTTCTCCCTCGCCCGTGAATAGACTGTGGGCAGGAAAGTCTTACCTATAAAGTCAAAACCGAAGAGAAAACCTATGGCTTCAACTGTAACGAATGGAGTAAGGACGTTCTCCTTCAGGTCATGGAATATCTCCTCTACAGCTCCCTTTGGTGAGGTGGAGCTCTCCCTCCTGACGGGAAGCTCAAGGACAACGTTCCCCGGTCTCAGGATTACAGGGCAAAGAAACTCCTCGTGCCCCTTCTCTAACTCAACGAAAGCCATGGGAACTCCGAAAAAGCCGGCTATACCGTGTGTTTCATACCCTCCCAGGGCTTCAAGGTTTCTCCTGAACCTCTCCGACCTAACGTCTATACAGAATAGAGCTTGGGCAACTTTATCCTCTTCTCTACGTACAGGTTTCATACCGGATACCAGGGACTCAAGGAGTGTATCCTCCATAGCCTTGAGCCATATAACACCTTCCTTCTCTTGAAGCCTTCTGTGGAGTTTCACGAGCCCCAGAACTTCGGAATGACCTATGTCCTCAAGCCCTATACCTGAGAGGGAGAGCCACTCGTACAGGAAAGACAGGAAAACCTTAGCATTCCAGAGGGCTTTCTCTCTCAAATATTCCTCAATTATACTCTCTGGATTTTTAAAGTATTCGGGGAGTTTTTCGGCGTAGCGGGGAACCGCCCTTCCGCTAAAGTACTCTCTCATAAGGTAAGCTCTCTTCCTATCCTCCCTGAGGAGCTTTTCCAGGCACCTATAATCGGCTCCGAAGGGTATGCTTCTCGCTCTGAAGCTCAGAACCGCCCTGACTATAATGAGTCTTACAGCAGCATAATCTACAACGTCTGCGGGATACTTTTTCTGCCAGAAGTAGTCCCTGTTGTGTTGTCTCCACCTCAAGAACCCAACTATCCCCTTAAGACGGGAAAGTTCCCTCGTTATGTAATCACTCCACAGGTATTCGGGTATGTTGAGGTCCTGGAGTACATATTCTATAGCCTCTTCAGGTTCCTCAAACTTCTGAACCAGCTTCCAGAACCCAAAGCCGGCTCTCAAGAGAAACCTTACGTTGTGTTTTGCAAGCTCCTTCCATGCCCTGAAAAGTCCAAGTTCCCTCCTGGGCATAGCAACAGCCGCCTGACCCTCGTCCAGGAACCCTATCATGCTCCTCGCCACAAGGTCATCTATTACGGAGGATAGGTCAGAACCAGTCAGCTCATCTATCGCTTCATAAAGGGTACGTTCTTTTCCAACGGACGTGAACAACGTCTCCATCTCCTCTGCCGGGTCTTCCCTGAACTCCCCTAAGACGAACTCAACCAAGTCCTCCGGTATATCCTTCCTGATTCTGTTTACCCTCGGATTTAAATTTCTTCTATCCGTTATTAACCTTACCACCAACTCTGCTGTATCCAGCCCGGATATATGGAGGTTTTCCTCTTCAAGGAACTCTACCACCCTGTTTCTGAGGTACTCCTCCCTTATCCTCCCCCTCTCCATAAGGTATTGATACCCCTCCCTGCTCAGAAAACCCCTTCCTCCGAATATCCTCTCCCCTTCTCTTACCGCCTCCCAGAAAGAGAGCTCTTCAAGCTCATGCAAGGGGTTATGGTGAACGAAAGTTCTCATAGGCCAAAAGTAGGGTATGGGCTCGGCTGAAACGTTTACGAGAGACCTTATCCAGAGCTTCCTTCCTAAGTCCATCTACCACCTCCAAGGAGGTCCCTATACACGAACCTACCATCGGGTTCACCCCAGAGAACCTTAGCCGCATTTGTAAGCAGGGCAAGGCTGAGGAAGAAGGAGCCTGCGATAAATAGGAGTAGGGTTACCCCATCAAGAGAAGTCATAACAGGGAGGGTAACCGAATAAGACAGTAATATAAAGAGAGAGAGGAGGAAGGAGAAAAGGGGCATCTTAGCTACAAGACCCTTCAGATAAGTTATCTCTCCAGTTCCGAACTCCCTCTCAAGAAACACTCCAAGGAGTCTAACCGCCAATGGCAGAAGCGCTGCCAGGAGGAGGTAAATGCTTTCAGAGATATACAAGACAGGCATTAGGGAGCAGTAGAGCTCCGCTCCAACCGCCTTGAAGTTCCTAACTGTAAACATTCTGAGAGAATGAAACAGGAAAGTGAAGGTGGCTATGAGCTCTGCAAACTGTGGAGGTTCGTAAAACTGCATAAGAGCGTATCCCGCAAGTGGGAATAGTAAATAAATGGGCAAACCAAACCTGTAAAGGACTCTTGAAGTTAGGAGGCTGAGAGGAAAGAGGGGTATAAACAGGGCTAATATCAGTAACATAATATCCCTCTCAGAGGGAGTTCCAAGGAAGAAAAGGGCAGAGCCACCTGCCGCCGGTAAGAATGAGAACCTTGATGTAAGGGAAGCAAACCTTAGAAATAGCGCTTTCAGTATGTCATAGATATCATGGATGTAGAGCTCCCTTGAAAAATGGGTGTAAAGGTTTATATACAGGGGTAGATATCTTTCTCTGCTTGCGTTGTATATGAAGAACCAGCCAACACCTATTACTAGAACCATGAATATGACCTCAAAGAGGAATATCTCCCAAGAGGCGAAGGCAACCTCATATATCCTCTCCACTAACCTCTCCTGGGGATAGAGGAACTTCTGTAGGCTGTGACCTACTATAACGTAACCCATCAGGACTACAGTCAATGACAGGACAGCCATCAAAGCTGTAAGTAGAGGTCTCTCCCTACCGAGCTTAAAGACGCTTATCAGTACCTGAGCTGCCGTTACCCACCCGAAGAATAGAAGAACAAGGGATGTCTTGTATTCTAAAAGCCTCTCCTCAATTATGTAGTGGGAGAAGAAAACGAGAAAGAGAGGTATCGCTATCGTAAGTACTCCGTAAACTACCCATGGTATAGCCCGAGTTATCTCTGTCCTTCTTTTCAAGGCTGTATATACCTCATCCTCAGGTATGTTGGGGTCATGTCTTGCCGTGTGTATGACGTTTCCTGAGTATAGAAAAAGGGTAGCCTTGAATATACCGTGAGCCATCATATGATAGACTGCCAGGGCAAAAGCTCCCACCCCCAGCTCCATAACCATGTAACCCATCTGACCTACCGTTGAGTAGCCAAGGGATTTCTTTATATCGCTCTGGAGGAGCATGAGAACTGAACCCACTATTGCGGTTATTGAACCTGCTATGAATGCAAGCTGAAGACCAAGCTTGTCATGGGTATACAGGGGTGCGAACCTGTTCACAAGAAAGGCTCCTGCATTCACTATGCCCGCATGCATCAGTGCTGAGACCGGTGTGGGTCCTTCCATTGTATAAACTATCCAGTGGTGGAACAGGAATTGGGCTGACTTGAGCATTCCGCTCAAGGTAAGGAGCAAGGTGACTAAGGGAAGCACCTCCGAGCCGTTTTCAAGAGCTTTTCCAAATATCTCAGTCATGCTGAAGGTTCCAAACTCTCTGTAAAGTAGGAAGAGAGCAAACAGAAGTGGTACGTCGGCAAGCCTGTGGGTAAAGAAGGTAAGGTTTGCATATCTGACCGCTTCTTTGCGTTTTAAGTTCTGACTCAGGAGGTAGTAAAGTATAAAACCCATAAGATGCCAGCAAAGTGCAAAGACCAGAAGGTTGGCAGATAGAACCAGAAGCACGAGAGAGCCGGTCATAAGGTCTAAGAGGAAGTAGAATCTTCTGTAACCCTCTTCATCAGCCATATACTTCTCTGAGAACTTGTGAACCACAAGACTAACAAGGAGTATGTAAGTTGAAAGTAGAAGCCCGAGGTTGTCAGTGTACAGTTCTAAAGAACCTGCTTTAAGACTCTCTCCCCTTCCAAAGATAAGAAGTGTAAGGCTCAAGAGAAAGTTGAGCAGTGTAAGGTTCGTACTTATCTTAGGAAAGAGCCGCTCGCTTTTTACGAGCAGAACTACAAGGGCAGATACTAAAGGCAGCAGAACCGTTACAAGAACCAACCTTTCCATGATTCAGCCTTCTTGTCTCGCAATATTTTACAGATTCAACTCTACCTTTTTATGACCAGGTTCACCTATTAGAATTAAAAAGGAGCGCCCCCTGAAGTCTGGCACCTCTGTACCTATCTCAAAGAGTCCGAAGGAATAGTTCACAAGAACAGGGTTTGGACTATGTTCAAGCCTCACTATACCCTTTGCCCTGACTATGGTTTCAGGGAGGGAGTTTATAAACTTCTCCAGCTCTTCATAATTCACAGGTTCCTCAAGCAGGAGGACCTCCTGAGAGAGTTTGAGCTCATGGGCATGAGAGGGAATATCAATGAGTTCCTTCATAGTATAAGAACCGCTGAATACCTCTGGAGGAACCTTTCCGTAAACAGCTCTGTAAACAGCAACCCTCTTGAAAATTTCCTCTCCTGTAAAGAGGTTTTTTAGCTTGTATCTTTCCCACAGGTCTCTTATTTCACCTTCAAGGTTTTTTAACTCTTCCTCGTCCACCAGGTCTGCTTTGTTTAGAACTATGACGTTGG
This sequence comes from Hydrogenivirga caldilitoris, assembly GCF_003664005.1. Taxonomy (NCBI): domain Bacteria; kingdom Pseudomonadati; phylum Aquificota; class Aquificia; order Aquificales; family Aquificaceae; genus Hydrogenivirga; species Hydrogenivirga caldilitoris. Next base: position 1,367,588 of record NZ_RCCJ01000001.1, on the reverse strand, counting down.
AGCTTCCTATCTGGTGCAGGGCTGTGGGGTTTTCTCTGTACTTATGGAAGTTTTTAGAGTCCACCACGCAGATAACTGCTTCTATTGAACAGCCTAAGTTCTGAAGGCTCATCATTACAGGAAAAGGTTCTGAGGCTCCAGAGGTTTCCACAAAGAGGACTTCTGGGTTGTAATCGGCTCTTATCTGTGCAAGCCCCTTTTCAAATTCTGCGTGCAAGGTGCAACAGATACAACCCTCCGGAAGCTCCATAACCTTGGAATAGGCGTTCTGAAGAACCTTTCCATCTACCCCCACCTCGCCGAACTCGTTCACTATGACCGCTACCTTCTTATCTCTGAAATACTCCTTTGCCGAGTTTAGGAGAAGGGTTGTCTTCCCACTCCCAAGAAAGCCGGTTATAACGTAGGCGGGGGTCATCACTCACCGCCGTATTCAACGCTGTCTATCTCCTCCATAAACTGCTCTATCATGAAGGTCACGTACTCCTTAAGCTCTTCAACGCTCTTACTCCAGTTATCCTCAGCTATTTCAATGTCCTTCTCATGAACGTCGTGTTCTTCGGTAATATACTTGACCTTCACGTAGGGTATTTTTTTGTCAATGTCACAGCTATCACCCATTTCAATGTCCTTGAAGCAGACCTCAATGTCAATGTCTGGATTTGCCATTAGGTCTTTAAGCTCCTGAGCAAGCCTTTCAAACTTTTCCTTCACTTCTCTGTCCATACTATACCTCCGGTTAGCTTTTGGCTAATATGTTAGACTACGACCACTGTTTTTGTAAAGGGATAAGAAACCCGCCGTACGGCGGGTTTAGGTCAGTCTCCTGTTTTTACCATAACCATTTCAATACAGTGCCTTTTAAGCAGGTCAGAGCACACGTAGACACATATCTCACAACCTTTGCACCTGTCAGACCAGACCCAAGCGGTATGGTCGCTTTCCTTGTAGTTCAGGCAGTTAGGCTCAGGGCAGAACAGGACGCACTGTTTACAGTTGTACTTTGCGCACTCCTTTTCATTTACTTCAGCCACAAAATACATTCATAACCTCCTCAGGTAGCTACTTTCTCCTCTTCCTCCTCCACCCACTTGTTTTCCTCTGCCAACTTTATCGTGTACTTTATAACGTCCATATTCTTTGATAGAAGCTCCTGCTTCTTCTTAAACTTCTTCTCTATGGCGCTATCAAGGGCTGTTGTTCCACCTGAGGCCACAAAGGTTCCCCCAAGGAACCTTTCCACGAGAGCCTTCTCTATATGCTCTAAGCTGACGAGTTTGGTTATTCCAAAGAAGAGTCCAATCATAGCCATATTGGTAGCCAGCTCTGTTCCGGCTATATCTCTGGCTATCTGGGTTGCAGGTATCATGAATATCTTCGCATTCAGTTCTTCAAGAACCTGCTTGTCCTCCTCGGGAATTATATCTACATCTGTATTGATTATCACCATACCGTTGGGCTTCAGCCCCGTGTAAAAGGGCATGGTGTAAGACTTACCGTGGGTGATGACCTGAGGGTGGTAAATCATTATTACGTTTGGATAAACAACCTCACCGACCTCATATATCGGCTGGTCTGAAGCTCTCACGTATGCCTCAACGGGAGCCATCCTCTTTTCAGAACCGAAGAAGGGAACTAACGATGCGTACTTACCTGCCGCAGACATAGCGTTACCAAGGATGTGGGCGGAGGTAACGACCCCCTGCCCACCGACACCTGCTATCCTTATGTTATACCTTTTCATTGACCTACCTCCTCCTTTGCCTTTTCCTTCTCCTTCCTCTCTATCTCTTCAAGGTACTCCTTAACCTCGTCGGTCATCCATTCGTAGAACTTGAAGTCCTGCTTTTCTCTGTTCCTTGCATCTGCAAGAACTTCTCTGGTGGGTATTGAGTATTCAATGTTACAGGAAGTGTAGGCGTGAATGAAGGTAGGACCAAACTCCCTTGCAGCGAGTATGGCTCTCTTTATCGTCTTTGCTATCCTCTTGGGGTTGGTTGGTGATATCTTTGCAACGTAAACACACCCAGCAACCTGAGCGAGTTCAACAGCGTTTATCTTGTCAAACTTCTTCCCGGTGGGTGCCATCTTGAGCTGTATCCCCTTGGGGGACATTCCGCTCTCTTGTCCTCCGGTGTTTCCGTACACTTCGTTGTCCACCATAATGGTGGTGAACTTCTCCCTTCTGAACCAGGAGTGCATGGTCATACCGAAGCCTATGTCCATCAGACCACCGTCACCTGCCATCACTACAACGTCCTTTACCTTATCGGGGAACCTTATGGAGAGTGCCCTTTTCAGACCAGAAGCGACAGCGTTCGTATCTCCGTAGTTTCCATATATGAAAGGAACTGCAGCCTGTGAAAGGGCTAATCTTGCACATCCAGCCGTTCCCAAGACTATTGTGTCTTCAGGGTTTGGCAGGGCTGCGTAAAACACCCTTATGAAGTAAGCCATGTAGCATCCTGCACACATGGGGTGCTCTTCTACGAGCTCTTTGAACTGCCCCATCTGCATAACGTCTATCTGCTTCCCAAACTGCCCGAACTGGACCAGGTCAACGTAGTCCCTGGGCATGTATTTCTCAAATCCTGGTGATATCTTTACGTACTCAAGTCCCATGATGCACCTCCTATCATTTAATTTAAGCTAAGGTTTTTTCCTTCTTAATGCCGAGGGCTTTGTAAACCTCATCCATGATCAGCTCAACGGGGAGAGTCATTCCGCCGTAAACCCTCGGTCCGTCCACAACTATGCCTCCGTTAGGTATGGCTGCCTTTACCTCTTTGGCGAGCCATCCAACTATGTTGTGCTCGGGAACTATAACGGCTTTTGCGTTTTTCAGCGCCTCCCTTATCTCCTTCTCAGGGAAAGGCCTGAGAGCTTTAACTTTTATTAAACCCACAGGTAAACCTTCAAGCTCAGCGTATCTTTGAGCTTCCCTTCCCTGTGCTGCCGCACATCCGGAGGCGACTATGAACACCTCAGCATCCGGATTGACAACCTCTATCGGTCCACCGAGATAGTGGTAAATCCATTTCATAGCTCTTCTGTTAGCTGACCAGACCTCCTGCTGCCATACCGCATGGATCAGATAGCTCATGAAGTTTGACTTCTGGACGGGAGCATCCCTCTGAATCCTTGCAGGGGGTATCTCGCAGTCCGTTGGAGGAACAGGAGCCTTGTAAGGGTCTCTCGGCGGAAGCTTCATGTCCTCAGGGGGCAACTCAACGTACCCTTTAGCATGAGTCACGAAGAAACCTTCGGTTGCCACTACCACTGGAAGATATACGTCAACCTTTTCCGATATGGGGAAGCCAGCCAGGGTGAAGTCAAATACGTCCTGCTGGTTCTCCGCATGAAGAACGACGAGTCCAGAGTGTAGGAGGTAGGCTATTTCCACGTTGTCGGGCTGTATGGACAAGGGTGCATTAACAACCCTCGTCATAACACCTAGAACTACAGGTATCCTGTGTCCTGGCCATGAGACTATAGCTTCAAGACCTCTCAGGAGTCCCGGTCCGGAGGTTGCAGAAAAAGCTCTTGCTCCGCCTCTGACGGCACCGGCGATGGCTGACATGGTTCCGTACTCTTCCTCAGCCCTGTAGTAGTCTTTAACGTAACCCTGGGCGTATAAATCTCCAACCAGGTGCATGGTCTCCGACTGGGGGGTTATCGGGTAGGCTATGGCTATATCAACGTTAGCTCTCTTTACAGCTTCTGCAAAAGCCTGTGAACCGGTTATAAACTTTTTCTCTCTGGGAGCCTTTAAAAGAAGCTCCTCAGGTTCAACAACTTTTTGCTCAGGCATAATACACCTCCTAAAATTTACTCAGATTCCTCAATTACTTCGCCCCTTCTGGGCATTAGCAAGGCTGCATACTCACCGAAGTCCAGCGCGGATACCTTTGTCCACTCCTCTTTTGGAAGAGATGGGTTCTCTGGTGGTGGTTTGGGCTCCCATTTTATTCCGAGCTCGTTCCTTACCTGGATGAGAACGTCCTTGAATCTCCTTATTTCTTCAGCGTGAACATCCCTGAGGGATACCATGGCGTCTTCGTGTCCCATTTCGGCACATAGGGCTATCGTAAAGCAGTTTGTGCCTGCCCTTATCATTCTTAGGGAAAGGTTTGCATAGTGGCAGTGAACTCCAACGAATATGCAGGCTTCTATCTTGTTGTGAAGTATGGTGAGGTTTGGGTGGTTTGGGTTTATCTCAGCCTCCGGGTCTATCTTGGGATACTTGGGTCTGTAGTCGGGCATGGGAATTATTCTGCAGTTCGGTATCTCCATCGCGAGTTCAAGAACGGCTTTCGCCTTCTCCATGGCTCCAGCGTTCCATCCCCACAAGACCAGTGGTCCTGGGAATATGGTCGGATTCTTCCTGGTAAGCATGGCTTTAGCCGCTTCTCTCATAGCTGTTTCTTCATCAACTATTTCACCGTAAAGGAGAGCCTTGCCAGGTGGTGGCAATTCAACGCCCATAAAAGCTGCTGGTTCGGGTATATACCCCGATGGTCCTGGTGTGACAAGTTTCTCTTTATCCATTACTTTGACCTCCGCTCACTTCCTGTGTAAGTAGCCTACAATTTATTAGGAATTTCTTATATTGTCAAGGCATAAAGTATGAGATAGGTCAACAGACTAAAACGACGTTTTATTTACTGGGTTCAAATCCTTTTATGGCTTCAAGGAGGCACTCTCTCATCAGCTCCTCTGAGGGATTACCCATGTCCACTATGGTATCGTAATCAACCCCGTAACCTTGCTCTTTGAGTCTATCCATGAGTAGGCGGTAAACCCTCTTTAGCCCTTCCTTCATGCTTATACCTTCCTTGAATATGTACAGTTCGTCATCTTCCCTGTAAAAGCTAAGCCCGTAGCTATCCGGGTCTTTGACCTCAAACTCTACCCCCACCGCGAAAGCCTTTCCGTGATTTATTGCGCTCTCTTCTGGAAGATAATGCTCTGAGAAACAGCTGAGTTTCTGCGCCTGAAATAGGTTTTTGTCCAGGGGCACCGCGACTATGTACAGTGCCCCCTCTTGCATCTCTTCTCCCTTATCGTTTCTTCCTACAAGCTGTATAAAGTAAGTCCAGGACCTCATGGCGCTACCCAGTTATCCTTGGCGAGCAGTTCGGCAGGTTCAACCTTTTCCTGGACCTTCTGGGATATCTTATAGGAACAGAACTCAGGACCGCACATTGAACAGAACTTTGCGGTTTTGTAACCGTCCTGTGGGAGGGTCTCATCGTGGTAAGCTCTTGCAGTTTCCGGGTCCATGGCAAGTTCAAACTGCCTGTTCCAATCAAAGGCGTACCTTGCCTTTGACATCTCAAGGTCCCAATCCCTTGCACCAGGCCAATGCTTGGCTATGTCCGCAGCGTGGGCAGCTATCTTGTATGCTATTACACCCTGTTTCACATCCTCTATATTGGGGAGTCCGAGATGCTCCTTCGGAGTTATATAACATAGCATGGAAGCACCAACGGAACCTGCAACGGCTGCCCCTATAGAGCTACCTATGTGGTCGTATCCTGGAGCAACATCAAGAACCAGCGGTCCTAGTATATAGAAGGGAGCCTCTTTGCACCAGAGCTGCTGAATCTTCATGTTGAACTCAACCTCGTGAAGTGGAACGTGTCCCGGTCCCTCCACCATGACCTGTACATCGTGTTTCCAGGCTCTTTCGGTGAGCTCCCCAAGGACCTTCAACTCTGCAAGTTGAGCATCGTCAGTGGCATCCTCTATGCAACCGGGTCTGAGAGCGTCTCCAAGAGAGAAGGAAACATCATACTTTTTAAATATCTCGCATATCTTATCAAAATGTTCGTAGAGGGGGTTTTGTTTGTTATGCTCGGTCATCCACTGAGCTAAAATAGCTCCGCCCCTTGACACTATACCCATCACTCTGTGTTGAACGAAGGGAAGATGCTCCCTCAGTATGCCTGCATGTATGGTCATGTAAGAGACGCCCTGTCTTGCCTGCTCCTCTATCACGTCAAGTATCAAGTCTATGGTCAACTGTTTTATATCCCCTTTAGCCAGCTTCCAGGCTTCGTATATAGGGACAGTCCCTACGGGAACCGTACTTGCCTCTATTATCGCCTGTCTGGTTTCAGGTATAGCGTCTCCTGTAGAGAGGTCCATTATGGTGTCTGCCCCGTACTTTATAGCAACTCTCGCCTTTTCAATTTCCGTGGGTATATCCGATGCAAGCCCGGAGTTTCCTATGTTGGCGTTCACCTTTACCTTTGAGTTCATACCTATACACATAGGCTCCAGGTGAAGGTGGTTTACGTTCGCCGGTATTATCATCCTGCCAGCTGCAACCTCCTGTCGTACAAACTCTGGATGCAGTCCCTCTCTCTTTGCCACATACTCCATTTCTTCGGTGATTATCCCCTGACGGGCTAAGTGCATCTGGCTTTTATTCTTAAATTTGCTCCTCTTTTCAACCCATTCAGCTCTAAGCATATCCTTCCTCCTATGGTTTGAACTTTTAAAAAAATAAAAATCTTTCCTGCAAATAACAATATGATTTTTGACGGTTTTTTCTCATTTTTTTACGAACCTCTTGGGAGAAAAAAGCTCAAAGTACCTGGAGATGCTACCATTTTCTATGAGGTCAAGGGCTAAACTCGCGCTTGCCGGTGCCCACAGTATACCGTTTCTGTAGTGCCCTGTCAGTATGGCGAAGTTTTCCCCAAAGTCAAATATGGGCATCTCATCGGGAGTACCGGGCCTGAAACCGACCTTTACACTCAAAAGCTCAGCCTCACTTAGAGCAGGTATCACCCTCACAGCACCTTCTATAAGCCTATTTATCCCTGAGAGAGTTGTCCTGCTATCAAATCCAGCATCCTCGGAGGTGGCACCTATGAGTACGTGGTTCTCTTTAGGTATTATGTAGGAGATGCTGGAGTAATAAACCTTTTCCAGTTCAAGACCTTTTACCTTTAGAATCTGCCCCTTAACAGGGTAAACGGGAACTTTGAGGAGGGACTTACTCCACGCCCCAGTGGCAAAAACGTAAAAGTCAGCTCTGTAGGTATCTCTGTATCCCTTTATGCATTCTACACTTTCCCCAGAGCGCTCTATTTCGGTTATATCATCTATCAAAATCTTTATACCTAAACTTTCACAGGCAAATATGAGGGCGTCCATAAGCTTCTCAGCGTCCACGTTTCCCTCTTCTCTGAAGAGGACCCCCCCAAAAATCTCCCTGGAGATGTTTGGCTCTCTCTTTTCAAGCTCTTCTGTAGGTATCTCTTCCAGTTCTATGCCCATATTTCTATACCTTTCCGCATTTTCCTTTATCTCTTTGTGCTCCTCCTCCGTCAGGCTCAGTCTCAGTATGCCGTTTCTGTTATAGAAGAGCTTTATCTTGGAAACCTCCTCAAGCCTCTCCACGAAGTCGGGGTAAAGCCTCAAACTCTCCAGGGAAAAATCCAGAAGATTTCCTTCAAGCCCCTCAGAGAAGGGGGCGAGCATTCCGCCTGCAACCCATGAGGCTCCCTCTTCATAGTTTCTGGTCAAAACCCTCACCTTATGCCCTCTGAGGCTAAGCTCAAAGGCTGTAGATAGCCCGATGACACCACTTCCGATTATAAGGATATTCATAAACCTTAATATAAAACATGTCCCTTTTAGGGCGTTTTATAATTTTTCCGTTATGAATGCGGTAGGTTTGATAGCCTTCGCTTTTCTGGTTTACGCCCTTGGCTACATCTTCTACTCAAGGTTTCTCTCCGAGAAGGTTTTCAGGCTTGATGATAGGAGGAAGACACCAGCCCACGAACTTGAGGATGGGGTTGATTACGTTCCTACCAACAAGTGGATACTCTTGGGGCACCACTTTACCTCCATTACAGGAGCGGGACCGATAGTTGGTCCAGCTATAGCGGTTATATGGGGATGGGTTCCTGCACTCCTGTGGGTTGTCCTCGGTGCCGTGTTTATAGGCGCTGTTCATGACCTGGGAGCTCTCGTAGCCTCAATTAGACACAAGGGAAAGTCCATAGGTACTATCCTTGGCGAGTACGCCGGGGAAAGGGCGAGGGTTTTATTCCTATTGCTTATACTTGCCCTCGCAATCCTTGTGAACGCGGTTTTTGCCTACGTCATAGCTCTGCTCTTTATAAAGTACCCTTCCAGTGTCATTCCAGCCTGGGTCATCGTTCCCCTGGCTATCCTCTTTGGCTTCAGTGTATACAGGCTTAAGATAAACTTCCTCGTGCCTACGGTTGTCTTTTTACTCCTCCTTTACCTGTCTATGTACGTGGGCAGTCTTTATCCTGTTGATATAGGACCGGTTTCCTCCTCTCTGGGGGTCGGTCCTGTTATGTTCTGGATAATTGTACTGTTCATTTACACCTTCTTTGCCTCTGCCCTTCCCGTATGGCTGCTCCTGCAACCAAGGGATTTCTTAAACGGTCTTCAGGTGTTGGTCCTTCTCGTTCTTGTATACATAGGTGCGCTCTTTGCAAATCCTAAGGTGGCAGCCCCTTCCTTCACCCTTTTCCCTGAAGGAGCCCCTCCCATATTCCCTTTCCTGTTTATAACCATAGCCTGCGGTGCTTTAAGCGGTTTTCATGCCCTCGTTTCCTCCGGTACGACTTCAAAACAGCTTTACAGGGAGAGTGACGCCAGAACTGTAGGGTATCTTGGCTTTTTGGGTGAGAGTTCCCTTGCGGTAGCGGTTATAGTTGCCTGCACAGCGGGTATAGCTATGGTCTCCTCAGACAGGTTTGCACAGTTATACTCTTCATGGGCGAACATAAACAAATCCGCTATCCCAGCTGTGGTTGAAGGCGGAGCTAATCTCGTATCCTCCCTGGGTATAGGTACCGGTCTCTCCAGTACTCTCCTGGCAACACTGATAGTCCTCTTTGCAGCTACCACCATGGATACAAGCGTTAGAATTCAGAGGTACATTCTGAATGAACTTGGACAGATATACTCTATAAAGCCCCTTAAGAATGGGTGGTTTGCATCGCTTATTGCCGTGCTGAGCTCAATGGGTTTAGTCCTTGCAAAGGAAGGAGGGAAAGGGGGGCTACTGTTCTGGCCTGTTTTTGGTGCTGCGAACCAACTCCTTGCTGGTCTTGCCCTTCTTGTAACCTATCTGTATCTGAGAAGGGAAAACAGACCCACCCTTTACGTTTTGGTTCCGCTGATTCTGGTTCTGATAATTACATCACTGGCTATGTTCTTAAACCTGGTCAATAACGCTGTGAAGGGAGACTATCTGCTCGCAGGTGTGAGTGGGATAATACTCATGCTGGAAATTGCGATAATTCTGGAGTCTGTGAATGCTATCAGAACCGAAGGCAGGAGAGTGCAGGCATGAGGCTGTTTGAGTTTATATCTGAGTTCTATAGACTCAAGTTCGGTCAGGAGTTTGCGAGGGAGGCGAGGAAGCTTGATGAGGTCTTCCTCTTCTTTGTGTTCTCCGATTACTTCGGGCTTCCAAACCCTTACAAGCTTTTCTTTTTGGAGGCTTACCCTGACCTTCTGGAAGAGTTCCACGCTTGGCACAGGAGAATGGGACTTGAACACTCACCTTTGGAGTGGATAAGATGCTGTTAAAGGTTTATATTAATGAACTGTATACCGTAAGGAGGTTAAAAGTATGTTTCACATGCCAACTATTCCGGAGCTCCTTATAATCCTCTTGATAGTCTTTGTACTCTTTGGTGCGTCCAGGCTTCCTGAAGCAGGTAAAGCTCTGGGAGCTGGTATAAGGAACTTTAAAAAGGCTCTCTCGGGAGAACTGGAGGTTGAAGAGGAGGAGAAGAAGAAGATTAAAGAGGTGAAGGCTGAAGAGGTAAAGGAGGACAAAAAAGAGGAGGCGAAAGCCAGTTAACCGGCTAAAACCCTGTTCTTACCTTCCCTCTTCGCTTGGTAAAGTTTTTCGTCTGCCCTTCCAAGAACGGAGTTCATATCATCCCCTGCTCTGAGCTCCGTTATGCCGATGCTAACGCTTACCCTACCGACAGGTTCAAAGTGGGTTTCTTCAATTCTCTTCCTGAGCCTCTCCATAACCTTGACCGCTGTTTTAAGGTCTGTCTCTGGCATGATTATCAAAAATTCCTCACCCCCATACCTTCCCACCAGATCTGTTGAACGCAGGTTCTTTTTGAGTATCCCGGATAGAGCCTTTAAAACCCTGTCCCCCACCAGGTGTCCATAGGTGTCGTTTATCTGCTTGAAATCATCAATGTCAACGAAAGCAATAGAGAGAGGGGTTCCTTTCCTATTTGCTCTGTTTATCTCAAAACCCAGGAAGTCCATAAGGATCCTCCTGTTTGGAAGCCCCGTAAGGGGGTCTCTTAACGCAAGCTCCTTAAGTTCTTTCTCCTTCTGCTTGAGAGCCCTGTGGAGTCTTATAAGGTGTGATATAAGTAAGCCAAAGAGCGAACCTACGAAGAACGGAACCACATACTGGGACAGTTCGGTTTGGGGTATACCGAGGATAACCCTGTGGTGTATGTAGGAGGCAACGAAAGTTACCCCTATACAGGCAAGAACCACTAAGAGGTAAAAACTCTTTTCCGACTGAATATCAGCACCACCTCACCTTTTAGGTTACTTCTCCTCTCAAGCTCTTCAATGACATGGGATAGGCTGCCTCTTATATACTCCTCGTGGAGCTTTGTAAGTTCCCTTGCTATACATACATCTGCCTCACCAACCAACTCCCTCAGAAGGGAAAGGGTTTTCAGTACCCTCTTGGGAGATTCGTACAGTATAAAGGTTACCTCTCCACAGCTCAAGAGCTCTTCAAGAAATCTCTTCGTACCTTTCTTAGGAGGGAATCCCGCAAACAGAAATCTGTCTGTTGGAAGACCTGAACCGACCAGAGCCGTTATCACTGCCGATGGACCGGGGAGGACTTCAAACTCTATTCCCTCCGAAAGGCAGGCTCTTATAAGCCTGTAGCCCGGGTCAGATATGGACGGGGTACCTGCATCGGAGACCAGAGCTACATCTTTCTCCTTGAGAACCTTGAGAATCCTGGGAATCTGTTTTTCCTCCTTGGGTTCATAATAGCTGATAAGTTTTTTACCCTTAATTTTATAATGGTTCAGTAGTATGCTCGTTCTTCTTGTGTCCTCACAGGCTATGTACTCAACCCTTTCAAGCACTTCAAGGGCTCTCAGAGTTATGTCCTTCAAGTTTCCTATGGGGGTGGGAACAACGTAAAGTTTTCCCATCAGTCCCTGTCAGATAGAAGTTCCCCGCCCTTACCCCAGTTATCCCTGTCAATCTCCTCTATAACCACGTATGTTGCCGAAGGGGGTTTATTGGCAACTTCTGCAAGGAGATTAGTTATACCTTCAACTATCTTTCTCTTCTGGTCTTTGGTCAGTTTACCGGCTACCTTCACATTGACGTAGGGCATGTCTAATATGTTATCACTCTTTTATACTTCTTACGGATGCGTCTTATAGAGACAGATATAACCTGTAGACTGGATGCTTTGCCCTGGAGCTGGTTTCACACTAAATTCCTTTTAGCGCTTGGAATAACTTGGGTTCTGGACGCTTTTGAGGTCGTTATAGTCGGAAACGTTCTCGGAAGTATGACCGAATCTTTAAACTTGAATCCCTTTCAAGCTTCCTTAGTTATAAGCGGTTTTCTCGCTGGCGCTATAATAGGCTCCTTTCTTTTCGGTTACCTTGCGGACAGGTTCGGGCGGAAACGGGTATTCTTGATTACCCTCTTCCTTTACTCCTTTGGAACCTTTCTGACAGGATTTGCCTGGGACTTTTACAGTGCTTTCTTCCTTAGGGTTTTAGCCGGAGCGGGTATAGGGGGTGAATTCGCGGCTATACACTCCGCCATTGATGAGTTCATACCGGCAAGACATAGGGGGAAAGTGGACGGCTTTGTGGTTGCCTCCTGGAACATAGGGAGTTTACTCGCCTCTGTTGTAGCTCTTTTTCTTCTTGAGAATCTGTCACCTGAATGGGGGTGGAGGTTTGCCTTCTTCTTGGGAGGGGTTATAGCTCTGCTAATAGTTTGGGTCAGGAGGAGTGTCCCGGAGTCTCCAAGATGGCTTCTATCCAAAGGTAAAAAGGAGAAAGCTGAGGAGATAGTTGAGGAGCTGGAGAGGGAAGCTGGTGTAGTTCCTGTGGCGGTTAAGTGTCCTGTTCCGGTATTTGAAGGCAGCCTTGTTGATGGGTTGAGGTTCATCATGAGCAGGTACACCTGGAGGTTCGTCTTTGCCAGCTCCCTCAGCCTTACTATACTTACTACCTATTACGGACTTGTAAGCCTCCTGCCCATAAGCCTTGCGCCTTCTATGGGGATTCCCTCGGAGGACGTGCCAAACCTATTTCTGATAGGGAGCGTTGGGGGATTCTTTGGTGGTGTGGTCGTGTCTATATTTTCTGACCTTCTTGGAAGGAAGACGACCGGTTTAGGGGTCGCTCTCCTCTCAGCTTTAAGCACCCTTACCCTTGTCCACCTTGATAACTTTTATACAGCCTTCGCTATATACTCGTTTATAGCTTTTTCCTTTGCAAGCGTGGCTTATGTAAGTGCTATAGAGATATTCCCCTCGTTCATAAGGGCTACAGCAGTAGGGCTTATATCAATAATTGGCAGGCTCGGTGGCGTTATGGCTCCGCCGTTGCTTGTTAGCGTATCCCAGTTTGGCTATACCTATGGTATATACGGACTTTTTTCCCTGTGGCTTGTTGGTGTTTTAGCGTTTCTGCTATGGAGCCTGTTCGGTATAGAGGCTAAAGGCAAGTCTATAGAGGAAATAACCTGACCTATTCAAAGAGAGCTGTGGTCAGGTACTTCTCCCCTCCGTCGGGAAATACGGTTACTATGACCGCCTTTTCTCCCCTTTCCGTGAGCTCCCTTGCGAGCATTATACATGCCCACAGAGCTGCTCCCGAGGACTGTCCTACGAATATAGCCTCCTCCCTCGCAAGTTTACGTGCCCACTCGTAAGCATCTTCTGTTTCAACGAATATGGTTCTGTCAAGGAAGTTCTCATCAAATATGCCCGGTTTTATGGAGCTCTCTATGTGTTTTAACCCCTCAATCCCATGGAAGGGGTAAGCGGGCTGGACTCCAACCACCTGTATATTCTGGTTGTAAACTTTTAGCCTCCTCCCCGTCCCCATTATCGTTCCACCCGTGCCTATGCCGGCGACGAAGTGGGTCACCCTTCCTTCGGTTTGATTCCAGACCTCTATGCCTGTTGAATAAAAGTGGGCTTTCCAGTTGGCGGGGTTGTTGTACTGGTCTAAGTATACGTATCTTTCTGGGTCTTTCTCTACAAGCTCCCTAACGTACAGTATGGCTCCGTCAGTTCCTTCAAGAGGGTCTGTAAGATAGACTTTGGCACCGTAGGCTTTTATTATTTTCTTACGCTCTTCGCTAACGTTGGCGGGCATGGCAAGTTCAACAGGAATTCCAAGTGCCGCTCCCACCATAGCAAGGGCTATCCCCGTATTCCCTGAGGTGGCATCTATCACCACCTTTCCTTTCTGGATAGTACCTTCTTTCAAAGCTGTGAGAAACATGGATAGTGCCGGTCTATCTTTGACGGAACCTCCAGGGTTAAAACTCTCAAGCTTTGCATAGATCTCTATCTCAGGAGACACATCCTCGGGGATAACCTTGTTTATCTTTACAAGCGGAGTATTGCCAATCAGGTTTAGTACAGAGTTTCTCGCCTTCCGGTAATGTTCGTCGTGTTGTCCAAGAACCCACATTTAATAGCTTTTACTTACCTTTCCCTATGACGAGGATAGAGCCTGGTCTCTTTATCCTCAGAGCAGCCATCTCCAGTACTCTGAAGACATGATTCATGTTGGTGGACTCAACGTAAGCCACCGATATGTCCTGGGCTATCACGAGGTCAAAGTTTTGAGGTCCAGCAGATACGAGAAGTGCTCTGTTCTCAGGGATTATAGGTGTTTGAAGGACGTTCTCAACTACCTTCTTAATCTGCTCAATTTCCAGCAAGCCCGTGTTGTCGTGCATCCTGTTAAGCTGGAAATACTGCTTGGGGTTAACTATAAGGTAATAGTTACCGTAAAAACCCTGCTCTACGAGTTTGGAAATTCCAGCTATCACGTCGCTGAAGGCGTTTCCCACCTGCGACCAGTCACTCATAGACATGGTGTTTATACCTTCTGCCGTCATAAGACCTTCAAGTCCGAGGTTTTTGTTCCCCAACAGTATTAGGGTGTCCTCAGCAACAGCCGTTGCCACCGCTGCAGCCGCTGCGTTAGAGGTGTCTACGGGCATATTGAATTGTCTGTAATACTCAAGGTCCCTCCAGGATATTATGAAGTCCTTGTATAGTGTAGGTATAGGTATGTGTTTTCTAACCCCCGTCCTGACAGGCTCACAGGTCTCGTACTCCTGTCCGGGCTTTATCTCGCAGACTCCCGGCTCCATTCCGTAGATGACATCGTAAGAAACCATCTGATGGCCGGGACCTATGGGACCCATGACGGGAACGAACCTTCTGCACACGAGGGTGTTTTTTGCAACGCTTATAACCGCTTCGTCTATCTGTTTCCACTCCTCGGCGGTCAGGGGTGAATCTTCTCTTCCCAAAAAGTCCATATCAGACCCTCCTTTCTCAGCTATCTTAAAGTAATTATAGTATGAACGATGTGAGGCTCCCTTTTCTTGAACACATCGGTGCGGTCGTGGAAGAGCTAAGCAGAGATAGAGCTATTCTGAGTATAGATATAAAAGACTACCACCTCCAGCATCTGGGTTTCGTTCACGGTGGTGTTATCTCAAGCGCGATCCTTGAACGTAACCATCGGGGAGATTAAATTTAGAGCGGGAGGAAGAGGAGATGGTAAGGACTTTGCTAACATTTCTAATTTCTTTAGGGTTCATCTTCGGTATGGAGCTGAAGAAAGTCTCCGAGAGCATCTATATGGCTCAGGGAGTAAACGCACTTCCCTCTAAAGAAAACAGAGGATTTATGTCCAACGCTTACGCCGTCCTTACAGATGAAGGGTGGGTTGTGGTGGATACTTTATCAACTCCCGAGCTTGGGAGGGAATTCATCTCAGAACTTAAAAAAATTAAGGACGCTCCTATCCTCTATGCGATAGTTACCCACTACCATATGGACCACTGGTTCGGAGCATCAGCCTTTAAGGAAGCAGGGGCGAAGATAGTTGCTCACAAGAATCTGAAGGATTTCTACGATTCAGGAGAGGCGGATTCGGTCCTTAATGGCGTTAAAAGCTCTTTCCCGGGTGTTTTTGATAACGTGAAGCTCACACCCCCGGATGTGGTGGTGGACAGCAGGGTTAAGTTGAGGGTTGGAAATGACACCTTCCTGATAATTCCCATGACACCGGCACATACGAACACGGATATAGTTGTTTTCAAGAATAGGGTTCTCTTTGCGGGAGACCTTACAGCCAAAAGGAGGATAGTGTTCATGGGGGATAGAAACGCCTCCTCTAAAGGCTGGGTTGAAGTGCTGAACAAACTGAAAGAACTCAAGCCTAAACTCGTCCTCTCCGGACACGGTGAACCGGGAGGTTTGGAGGTTATAAAGGAAACGCAGGATTACATAGCCTTTGTTAGGGAAAATGTAGCAAGGCTCAAAGATGAGGGGAAGTTTATAGATGAAATAAGGGAAGCTTTGAAGGATACCCCCTATAAGAACCTTCCGATGTACGACGTCTTCCATCTGAGAAACGTTTACAGGGTCTTTAACGAGCTGGACATGGAGCTTTAGATGGAGAGGCTGAGTCCTGAGGATATAGAGGGAAGACTTAAAGAGCTTGAAGACTGGAGCTTGGAAGGAAATTACATAACAAAAGTTTATGAAACCAAAAACTGGAAGACGACGATATTTGTGGTGAACGCCATAGCAGCCCTTGCCGAAGCCCACTGGCATCATCCAGACCTTGAGGTAGGTTTTAAGAGGGTTAAGGTCAAGCTCACCACCCACGAGGCGGGAGGTATAACGGAGAGGGACTTCAAACTCGCCGAAGATATAGACAGGATAGTAAAGGAGATAATGAGGCATTAAAGATATAATTTCCCCATGAGCTTACTAATAATAGAGAGGGGGTGTCCTAACTGCGGGGGAGCGATTAGCGATGAGAGGCTGTCTAAGGGGCTTCCCTGTTCTAAATGTCTTCCAAAACCGGAAGAAGAGGTATGTGAGGCTCTTGAGAAATTAAATAAACTTCGGGAACTCAAACCCTACTGCGAGACCGACAGAAGGCTCGGTGAGTTTGAGAGCTTCTTTGAAAGGGCAGTAGGGGCAAGACCCTGGAGCCTCCAGAGGCTCTGGGCTAAGAGGGTTCTTAGAAAGGAATCCTTTGCTATAGTTGCCCCTACGGGGGTTGGTAAGACGACCTTCGGCTTCGTTACCTCCCTTTTTTTAGAGCCCAAAGCTCTCCTGATATTTCCCACGAAACTCCTTGCCAATCAGGCAGGAGAAAGGTTAAGGGAGCTCTCACAAAGACTTGGACTTGAGAAGAGGATACTCGTTTATGAATCAAAGAAGAAGGTTAAAGAACAGTTCCTTAGCGGTGGTTTTGATATCCTCTGCGGGACGAACATGTTCCTTCACAGGAACTTTGAAAACCTAATGAACTTCAGGTTCAAATTCATCTTCATAGACGACATAGACTCCTTTTTGAAGCGTTCAAAGAACGTAGATAACCTCTTCAAGCTCCTTGGCTTTACCGATTACGAGATAAAGTTAGCTCTTAAAGAGAACAAGACCGAGAAGGACTGGGACAGGCTTTCCCAGATAAGGAAGAGGGAGAGGGATACGGTTCTGATAGTCTCCTCCGCAACCTTGAAACCCAAAGGGAACAGGGTCTTCCTCTTCAGAAACCTCTTAGGCTTTGACGTTCAGAAGGCTGTAACAACCGTAAGGAACATAGTGGACGTAGCTGAGCCTGCTAAGGACCTGGAGGACGCCCTTGGACGCTCGGCGGAGTTAATTAAGAAGCTCGGAAAAGGAGGGCTCGTTTATCTATCCGTATTTTATGGAAAGGACAAGGTTGAGGAGGTTGTTGAGTTTTACAGGAAGGGAGGGATTAAGGCTATAAACTACCTTGATTATAAAGCTGAGGAGCTTTACAAAACTTTAGAGAAGGGTGAGTTTGACGTTGCGATGGGAATATCCCACATAACGAACCCGCTCGTAAGGGGGTTAGATCTGCCTCACGTGATTCGCTACGCCATCTTCTTAGACCCTCCCAAGCACGTATTTCCGACGGAGCTAACGCTCCAGCCCTCCCTCCTCCACTCCATGCTCTTAGCTCTTCTGAACCTCTTTGAGGAGGAGGACAGGCTCAAGGCTATTGAGTACATAAACTACCTGAAGAGATACCTGACGATGAGGGATGAGGACTTAGATAAGTACCCACGTATAAAGGAGAGGGTTCAGGAGATAAAGGACTTTTTGGAAGGCTTTCTCACAGACAGGGAGTTCCTGAAAAAGATTGAGGAGTCGGAGGATATATCCCTCGTCCATAGAGATGGACAGCTCTTCGTGGTCGTCGGGGATGCGAACTCCTACATCCAGGCTTCGGGGAGAACATCACGGTTCATAGCGGGAGGGATGACAAAGGGACTCTCCATCCTCTTCTATTCCGACCCCAAGGCTTTCAGGTCTCTGAAGAGAAGGCTCGCTGCCTACTTCATGCAGTCGGACGTTGAGTTCAAGAGCCTTGAAGAGATAGACCTTGAGAAGCTTATAAAGGAGATAGATGAGGACAGGGGGAGGGCAAGGCTCATTTTAGAGCACAAGGTTGCTCAAAAGATAAAGGACCTATTCAAGACAACCCTCGTGGTCGTGGAATCTCCCAACAAGGCTAAAACAATAGCGAGCTTCTTCGGAAAGCCCCAGATGAGGCTCGTCAAGGACACAATAGCCTACGAGGTTCCCCTTGGTGAGAGGCTTCTCGTGATTACCGCCTCCCTCGGACACGTCCTTGACCTTGTAACCGATAAAGGATTCTTCGGTGTCTTGGAGGACAGGGACAGGTTCATACCCGTCTACGACACCATAAAGAGGTGTAAGCCTCAGGGGATACAGCACACGGACTACGAGTATCTTAAAGAGAGGTGCAGGGGAAAGATAGAAGACAAGCTTACAATTATTGAGGGGCTGAGGGAAGTTGATTACGAGGTGGACGAGGTCTTCATAGCCACGGACCCCGATGCAGAGGGTGAAAAGATAGCCTACGACCTCTTTCTCCTTTTGAGACCCTTCAACGTGAACCTGAAACGTGCCGAGTTCCACGAGGTAACGCCCAGAGCCTTCCAGGAAGCTGTGGAGAGTCCTAGGGACTTTAACGTAAACATGGTCAAAGCCCAGATAGTGAGGAGGGTCCTGGACAGGTGGGTCGGCTTCACCCTCTCAAGGGTCCTATGGAAGGTCTTTAACAAGAACTGGTTCTCCGCCGGAAGGGTTCAGACGCCCGTCTTAGGTTGGGTGATAGAGAGGTACGAAAAGTCCAGGGAGAAGAAAGGGGAGGTTATCTTTGAGGTAAACGGACAGAGCTTCAGAGCGGAGATAGAGGACCTGACGGTTGCCCGAAGTGTTTACGAGGAGCTCGAGCTTGCAAGGGTCTATACCCACTCTCCCGAAGAGACAGAGAAGAAGCCCCTGCCTCCCTACTCTACGGACACCATCTTGGAGGATGCGAGCGAGAAACTCCACTTCTCTGCACAAAAGACTATGAAACTTCTACAGAATCTCTTTGAAGCGGGACTCATCACCTACCACAGGACGGACTCCACCCGTGTCTCCGAGGCTGGAAGGTATCTCGTGGCGAAGCCTTACATAAGCGAGAAGTTTGGCGAAGAGTACTTCTATCCGAGGAGCTGGGGAGAGGGAGGAGCCCACGAGTGCATAAGGCCCACCAGACCCCTGGAGCCTTCAAACCTCAGGTTCATGATAACCGCCGGACTTATAGACCTTGAAGAGCCCGAAGACGCCCTGAAACTCTACAAGCTCATATTTAAACGCTTCATTGCTTCCCAGATGAGACCCGCCAGGGTGAGGGTAGAGAAGCTCCATGTTGAACTTCCCTACTACGACTGGGAGGAAGAGGTCGTAACGGAAGTTATAGAACACGGCTTTGACCTCATGTTCCCCACCTTCAGGGTCTTTGAGAAGAAAGAACCCTTTGATATAAAGCCCGTGGAGTTCAGAGAGGTTCCAAAGGTTCCCCTCTTTACCCAGGGAACGCTCATTCAGGAGATGAAGAGAAGAGGTCTCGGAAGACCCTCAACTTACGCCCATATAGTCCAGACCCTTCTGGACAGGGGATACGTAAAAGAAGAGAGGGGAAGGCTCATTCCCACAAAGATGGGTATAGAAGTTTACAACTACCTGAGGAAGCATTATCCGGACTACACGAGCGAGGAACTCACGAGAAGACTTGAGGAGGCGATGGACAGGATAGAGAGGGGTGAGCTTGACTACCTTGAAGTTCTGAGAGAAGCCCACAAGGTTAAGAACATACTGGTAAAGGTCGGGGAAGTAAGCGCTCCCAGGGAGTTTTACTATGAGTGACGTTGTAGCCCTTGTACTCGTCGTTGCCTTTATTCATGGCATCCTTCTTATCTACTGGAAGGGTATGGCCAAGGCGAGGAAGGGGAAGTACAGAAAGCTCTGAATCTTTATTCACCATCTCTTGACTTTCATGATTTTTGTCATATAATTAGAATTAATGAATGCTCATTCAGGAGGGTGAGATGGGAACGAAGGTAGAGCTCAGCCGGAGAGAGGCGATAAAGCTGTTCTCTTTAGCTCCCGTAGCTGCGGCAGTGAAAACAGAAGAGGGGAAGAAGATAAAGTGGGCTATGTTCATTGACGTTGATAAGTGCTACGGTTGTATGGCATGTGTCGTTGCATGTGCGGCGGAAAATAACGTTCCTATTGAATCCTTCAGAACGTGGATAGAGAGACACGTGTTTGAGGACGGAAGGGTAGTTTTTGTTCCGAAGCAATGCAATCACTGCGAGAACCCTCCTTGTGTGAAACCCTGTCCAACAGGAGCCACCTATATAAACGAGGATGGGTTAGTTCTGGTCAACAGCGAGATATGTATAGGCTGTGCCTCTTGCGTTCAAGCTTGTCCGTACGGTGCGAGGTTTATGAATCCCGTAACAGGGACTGCAGATAAATGCACATTCTGCGTTCACAGGATTTACGAAGGAAGGTTACCCGCCTGTGTTGAGGCTTGTCCAACGGCGGCAAGAGTTTTCGGCAACATCTTAGACGAAGAAACAGAAGTTAGGAAGTACGTCAGTCATACACCCGTTCAGGTGCTCAAGCCCGAATACGGCACTAAGCCCAAGTATTTCTACAAAAACCTTCCTAAGGAGGCGGCAAGATGAGCTACTTTGCCTATCCTCACGGTTACCTTTACCCGAATGAGTTTTTTGAGCCGATTCTGTGGCTCCCGGTTATGGTTGCCTATACCTTGCTTATATCAATAGCTTCCGGTTCGGCTATTATCGGAGCTTTGGGTGTTATTACGCCGTGGACGTGGTTCAGGGAGAACAGGTTGTTCTTCCTAAAACTGGCGGCAGCCACCTCTCCCGTAATACTGCTCGGTCCTCTGGCAGATATAAGACATCCTGAAAGGGGAATATTCGTCCTTATTTATTCCCATATATTTCCATCAGAGACCCATCCGGGTTCCTCCCTCATAGCCATACTTGCCAACCTTTGGTTACCTTTTGTCCTATCTGTATGGGGAACCCTCTTCTTCCTTAAACGGAAGCCAGTGGTTTCAAAATTCTTGGCTTACATTGCCTTATTCCTTGGAGCTGTATGGTCTACCTACTACGCCGGTCTGCTCATAACTGCCGATACAAAGCTTTACCTTTACAACTTCCTTCCCCTTCTTCCCATGGGTTTTTTCCTTGGAGCGATACTCCTTTCCGTGAGCCTTTACGGTTTCCTTTCCGGAAGGATAAATTCCCTTTCCTCCAAGATTCTTTTCTGGACATTGGTTTCCTTCCTTTTCCTGAGAGCTCTTGAGGGCTTAAGACTTTTTATCCTTTTTGGAGGAACACCTCTACTGGAAAACGCTTCCAAAGTCTACTCAGGACTCAATACGCTTTCCCTTTTCCTGTTTCTCTTAGCTCTCGGCTTATCCTATCTTTCAACTTTCAAAGGGGTTTCCCTACTGAACTTGCTTTCTTCGGTCCTGACCATAATTGCCCTTGTCTTAGACAGGTGGAATATCGTTGTGAACACCCAGCTCGTTTCAAAAACAACGCTCACCACTTTAGACTACAACGTCCCTCTATCTCACTGGTTGCCGGAGGCTTTAGCCTTCTTCTTCTTCGCCTTTGGTCTCTACGCCCTGATATCTATGAAGGTTTTTGAGAGAAGGATCCTCGGAGGTGTGGAAAATGGCTGATAGAAGAGAGGTCTTAAAGGGAGCGATAGCGGGCGGTCTACTTGGTGCTGGCGTTCTGTCCTACCTTCCAGTCCTGAACAGAGTCTTCCGCCCCAAGTGGGAGCGTGTATTTCCTGATCCTCAGAGCGGGAAAGATGTTAGATATGTTTACTCCTCCTGTTTGGGATGTAACGTCAGGTGCGGCATAAGGGTCAGAGTGAGAAAGGTCGGAAACGAGGAGATAGTAGACAGGATAGAGGGAAACCCTTACCATCCCTACAACAGGGCTGCGAGCTTTGAAAAGCAGACGGTAAAGTACGATGCCCTCCCCTACTCAACACCCGTTAAGGAGGCATACAAATGGTTTGGCTCTTTGTGTCCGAGAGGTCAGGACGGCATACATTACCTTTACGACCCTTACCGTGTTCTAAAACCTCTTAAGAGAGCCGGTAAGAGGGGTAGTGGAAAGTGGAAGGTTATATCCTGGGAGCAGCTCATAAGGGAGATAGTGGAAGGTGGAGTGATTGAAGAGACGGGGGAAAAATTGCCCGGACTTAAAGACCTCTTCGTGTATGGGAAACTGAAAGAGGCTGGATTTGATGACCCCAACTCAATTTTAAAGGAAATGAAGGAAGACACAGAACGCATCCTTAAAAAGGCGAAGGAGGGGGAAGATCCAAAAAAACTCGTAGAGGAGTTCAAGGCTAAGTGGAGCAACATCCTCGGGGAGCGTGGCTTGAAACTTGAGGACATCCTTATAGATCCTGACAGACCGGACTTGGGCACAAAGGCAAATCAGGTCGTTTACATGAGGGGAAGGGGTCAGGGACATACGGATTACTTTTCAGCAAGATGGATCGCCGCCTTCGGAAGTGTGAACTGGCTCAGGCACACCTCAGCCTGTCAAAACGCATACTACACGGCAGACAAGCATATCTTTGGTTATCACGACATACAGGCGGACATCAGAAGCGCGAAGGTTGTGATAATGGCGGGCGCTTCCATGGGAAGGCTTCACCCAGGGGCTACAGGACAAGGTCTACTCATAGAGAGAGCCGTTAGGGGTGAGGTTAAGGTCTATTACGTGAACCCCGTAGCACCCAGAACCCTTGCCAGCGACAACATAGTTTGGGTTCCCATAAAGCCCAGCACCGACGGTGCCCTTGCCATGGGTATGCTCAGGTGGATATTTGAGAATGAGCGATTCAACAGGGAGTATCTGGAGATACCAAACGAGGAAAGCGCAAAGAGGAAGGGTTACCCGGTTCCTTCAAACGCCACATGGCTCGTAATAACGGAGGGACCGGGAAGTGGCGAATTCCTTAAGGCGAAGGACCTCGGACTTGAGGACTCGGAGACTCCTTTGGTCTTTTCCAACGGCGAGTTTGTACCAGCCGATAAAACTGAAAGAGCCGAACTCTTTTATGAAGGAGAGGTTTATATAAAGGGTGAGAAAGTAAAAGTTAAGACAGCCCTCCAGATACTGAAGGAGGAAGCCTTTTCAAAGAGTATAGAGGAGTGGTCCGATATATGCGGTGTTCCTGTGCACCTTATAGTGTCAATGGCGAAGGACTTTACGGACAACGCACCCTACAGCGCTACATACATACACAGAGGTGTAGCCATGCACCCTCAGGGGGAATACAACGTAATGGCTTACAGAATGCTGGATATACTGATTGGAAACTACCACAGAAAAGGAGGACTGCTGGCAAGGGCGGGACATACAAAGTACAACAAGTATATATACCATGTAGATAAGAAGAAATTTGGTGAGCCACCGAAATGGGGACCTCCCATAGATAGATGTAAATACGGCTACGAAAAAACCTTGGAGTACTGGATAAGGTTAAGGGAGGGTAAACCCTACCCTACTAAGAGACCCTGGTATCCCCTGTCAGCAGAGGAAAGTTATACAGAAATGTTCGCAGGTATGTTTTACTCCTATCCATATTCCATAAAAGCCCTTATACTCTTTTACGCAAACCCAGTCCTTTCTTCTAACTACGGGATAAAGTTCCTTGAAGTTCTCTCGGACCCTGAGAAGCTGCCCCTCTTTATAGGTATAACCACAACGATTAACGAAACTTTCATGTATGCGGACTACATAGTTCCCGACACCACCTACCTTGAGACGGGTACTTCGGGGATACAGTACCTTTACGCCACAAGCGGGGGTGTCCTCCTTGCAGAAGCGTGGCGTACGCCAGCAGTGATGCCCAAAACCGAAAAGATAGGAACCTGCCCCGACGGACACCCGAGATATGCGAGTTTCTGGGAGTTCTTTATAGACCTCGGAAAGTCTTTAGGTATGCCCGGATTTGGAGAGGGAGCCGTAAAGGGGCTAAAACACAACGAGGGGAGAAGCTATTCCCTGAACTGCTTCTGGGAATACATACTCAGGGTTTACGCTAACGGCGCCTACCACGCTATGGAGAGAGGGCTTGTCCCGAAAGATGTTCCTCCTGAAGAGGTTGAGTTTGTAAACAACAATTACCCTGTCGCTAAGTTCAGAGATATACTCTCGGAGGAAGAGTGGAAGTATGTGGCTTACTGCCTTGCAAGAGGTGGTGTGTTTACCGACTATGAAAGCTCCTTTGACGAGAAAGGCATTTCAAAGAGAAAAATACCCGAAAAGAGAAAGACTTACAAACATGTCCTTATGGTGTGGAGCGAGGATATCGCCAAAACCGTCAATACCATAACGGGAGAGAAGTTCTGGGGGGGAGCTAGGTACTACGAACCAAAACCCTTTGCCGATAATCGTTCGCTTCCGGACCTTTTCAAAGAGTATCCTTACAGACTTATGTTCTCAACAGGTCCCCTATACACCAAGCACAGGAGTCAGTTTTATTACTACATAGCTCAGATTACTCCTGAAAACTTCGCTGTTATTCATCCGGAGACCGCAAGAGAATTGGGTGTAAGTACAGGTGACGTTATTGAAGTTGATACACCAACAGGAAAATTGGAGGTTCCCGTTCTCGTGGAACCGACCGTTGAGAGAGGTTCAATTCACATACCCTACGGTTTCGGAAGATGGAGCGATACGGTAGTATCTAAACCCAAGTACTTTATCCCTAAAGAAGAAAAGGTTGCAAAGACGCTGCAAAACCTACCCGATAAGGTTGATATACCAGAAGAAGCTGTAAACCCTGTACGGAGCTTACCCAAAACGGTTAAAAGGATCCTCTTTACAAAGAGCCCAGCCCAGTATTATGAAAACGGTCTTTATCCGGACAAGTGGAGGTTCAACGGAGTATCGCCCAATCCCGTGGAGATGTACGACCCATCCCTGGATAAGTGGCCCCTCCTGAGCTGGCTTGGTGCTGCACAGGTTTTCTACTATACGCCTGCACAGGTAAAGGTTACCGGAAAAAAACACAAGTTTGAGGTCCCTTACCTTGTATGGTGATCCCTTTGAAGATATTCAGTTAGTCAGGGAGAGGCTTTCCCTTTACCTCTCCCTCTTCCTTTTACTTAAAGCTCTGGAAACGGGAGAAAGATTACCGGAGGAAGTGAAAGATTTTCTGAAGGAAAAGGAGCAGAAGCTATTGAGTTTGATAAAGAAGAGAAAGCTGTTAAAGGATAAAACCGTAAAGCTGAAGGCGAGATACCTTAAACCGAACGTTAAGGAGTTTTCCAGAGGGTTAATACCTAAAACATTGATGGAGTTTTACTCAAGAGAAGGATATGAGATAACTGATATAGAGCCGGATAGCCTCACGGCTATGTTTGGCTTTATAGCGGCAAAACTTCAGGAGGAGCTCTACCTCTTAGAAATAGGTAATTTTGCTGATGCTCGGAAAAACGAAATGGCTCAACTTAGATTCCTTAACACCCACCTTCTGCCAGTTTTAAGCAGTGCATCCTTATCCAAAGATTTATCCGAGGTAACGGAACCCATCCTGAGAATTGTAAGCGAGGACAGAAACCAGTTACTAAAGAGGGTTGTATCATCCTTCAATAAGGAGACCTAACCCTTTGAAAGCTCCGATTTTATCCAGTCTATAACCTTAACGGGGAGAGGCTCAAAGCCGTACTTACCCGCCAAATAGTAGCTCGCCCAGTCCCCAACGTGTATAAGGTGAAGGAGCCTCGCCAGATAAGAGTTCCCGTCCCCTCCGATAGCTATCGGGACTATCCCGAGGTCCTTAAGTAGTCTTATCGTCAGGTCAACCCTTCTCCTTACCCTGTCGTGGTCCTTGGGGTCAAACATGACCACAAAGGCACACTTTGACCTTATCTCGGCGTTGTCAAGACCTACCACTTCGTTGTGGTGCATCTCCGGGAGGGTGGCGAAGTAAGCTTGAGTCTTGGAGTTCTCGTTTATCTGCGTCTTCCACCTGAAGGCTGCCACCTCGGTCAGAGGCGTTGCGTAGATTATTGGGATATAACCGTAGAGCTTTTCTGCTATCTCCTCTCCCTTCTTCTTTATCTCTTCGTAGTTCTTCTCTATGTTTTCCCTTGCGTCCTCAAGCTCTTCCTTCTCTATTCCCAAGACCGCAAGAACCTTTGAGAGCATGTATCCGAGGGCATACCTGGGAGCAAACCCTTTGGGGACCTTAAGGTGAAGTACTCCGCTCTTTTCAGAGAGTTCCTCAAGTTTCCCGCCAGAGCTTATTGAGATTATGCTCGCTCCTCTTTTCTGAGCCTCTGCGAAGTTGCTCAGGGTCTCCTCCGTGTTTCCGCTGTAACTTATGCATACAACGAGGTGTTCCTCGCCGCTTATGTAGTTAGGGAGTCCGTAACCCCTGTGGGAGCTCGTTATTACCTTACATCCCTTGTGTTCCAGCCAGGACCTTGCTATGTCTCCCACTATTCCGGAGCCACCCATTCCGCAGAAGGTTATCGTGTGATATAGTGAGCGGTCTATATCAAGCTTCTCCCACTCAAGTTGTTTGGGAAAACTCTTGAGCATCTCCTCAGGACTCATCACACCCCTCCTTTCAAACGCCGTTCTATTATAACCTTTAACTCCTCCGACCTTCTCAGAACTTCCTCGTGGGGGAGAGTTGTCCTGAAGCCGTCCCCCTCAAAGTGGGTTCTCACACCCTCGTAAAACTCCACCACCTTCCTTATCGGAGGTTGCTGGGGTATCCCTATTTTCTCAGCTAACTTTGAGGCGGTGTAAAAGCCTACAGTCTGGAGTCTCGCTTCCTCCCAGATTGACTTTAGAATCCTCTTAGTCTCCATAGCTATCTCTTCCCTCTCATGAGCCTCCCTGTAAAGGAAATCGGTAAACTCCTCGTCCCAGAGCTCCCCGAGCCACATGGGACCTCCCACGTTGAACCTCGTCCCGCACACGGGGCAGTGCTCTTTAGTTTTCAGGATGTCAAAGACCGCTTCGCGGTTCATGCAGTTGAAGCAGTAAAGGACGTATCCGAACCGGTCTATGAGGGAGTTGGTCAGCCTGGCACCCCTGTCCTTGACGAAGAAGAGCTTGAAGTAGTGAAGGTGGGAGTAGGCGAATATCGGTATCATCGCTATATCATACTGGGCTGCGAGCTCTATGACCTTCTTTATGAGTATCCTTATGCCTACCTCGTGCTTGAACTCGTTCCTTAGAGGCTTTGCTCCGTATCTCCTTATACATGTTTTGGGATAAGTTCCAGAGAGGGGTGCGGTATCGGTGGCGGTCAGACTCAATATCCCTCCCCTCTTCATGCTCAGGGCTGCTGATTCTATGAAGGGAACAGGAGTTCCGAAGGGGTCTAGGTCAACGTAATCAAAACCAAAGCCCCAGCTTTTTCTAAGGAAGAAGTTGGCGTCCTCCCTGTGAATCTCATATTTCTCTGGAGAAATTTCATTCAGCCTGAAGTTCTCCTCCATTATCTTTGTTGCCTTTTCGTTTATATCGTTAGCGTAAACTTTACCGACGCAGTTGGTTTCTTTGATAAACCTTATCGCTCTTATACCGCTTGCAGCCAGAGGGTCTGCTACCTTCAGCTCCCTTCTCAGTTTCCTGCACAGATAATCCAAACCAAGGACTGCGAGGTCTCTGTTCACTCTCATTTTCTGGTTATAGAAGACGGGCATATCGGAGGAGACGATCTCTCTAAGTTCAGGGACGAATATCTGAGCTTTACCTTCTTGAATTGTTTTCATTCTTTTCTCATGGGGGTACCGGGAGTCGAACCCGGACGGCCGTGCGGCCCGCGGATTTTAAGTCCGCTGCGTCTGCCAGTTCCGCCATACCCCCTGACGAAGAGCTATATTATATTTTAAGACTTCCCCATGAGAGAACCCATAGTTGCTATAGGAACACCCTTTGGAGAAAGTGCCATAGGGGTCGTTAGGCTTACAGGTAAAGGTGTTTTAGAAATAGCTAAGAAATTCTTCAGAACCAATTCTGATATAAAGCCAAGGTATGCCCACTACGGCACCCTTACGGACGAGGAGGGGGAAGTGCTTGACGAAGGAGTGCTTATCTACTACAAAGCACCTCGCAGCTATACGGGAGAGGATATGATTGAGCTATCCCTTCACGGAAACCCCCTCATACTCCAGAGAGCCATAGAGCTGTTCCTTAGAGCGGGTTGCAGACTTGCCGAGCCAGGTGAGTTCACCAAGAGGGCTTTTCTCAACGGGAAGCTTGACCTTGCCCAGGCGGAGGCGGTCGCTGAACTCATATCTGCAAAAACCGAATTAGCTCGTAGGGCTTCCATGAGACAACTAAAAGGCGAGTTGAGCAAGTATGTGAACTCTCTCAGAGAAAGCCTCCTTGAGCTTTCAGCCTTTATAGAGGCGGATATAGAATTCTCGGAAGAGGATATCCCCACTTTAACCAGGGATCAGGTTATAGAGATGGTTAACAGGGTTATTGAAGGAATTGACCAGCTCCTGAGAACTGCAAAGGTGGGAAAACTCCTAAGGGAAGGAATGAAGCTTGCGATAGTCGGTAAACCCAACGTTGGTAAATCCTCCCTATTTAATGCCCTTCTGAAAGAGGACAGGGCTATAGTTACCGATATAGAGGGAACAACGAGAGACTATATAGAGGAGACCCTTAACCTAAGGGGTGTACCTGTCAGACTTATAGACACAGCCGGTATAAGGAGAGCTCATGACCCAGTTGAAAGGATAGGCATTGAAAGGAGTTTGAAGAAGATAGAGGAAGCTGATGTTGTCTTATTTGTGGTTGACGCTTCACAACCCATTGGTGAAGAGGACCTGAAACTTTACGAGCAGATCAAGGATAGGGACCTTATCGTGGTATTCAACAAGACCGACCTCGGAGATGTAGTCCCTCTTGAAATTTTTGAAGGACATTCTATAATAAAGGTTAGTGCCCTCAAGGGGTATGGACTAAAAAACCTTGAAGAGAAAATTCTCAAAAAGGCAGGAGCTTTAGCTCAAGAAGGATTAAACATCTATGTTTCAGTTAGGCATGAGGAACTTCTTAAGAAGGCTAAGGATACCCTTGAAAGATTCAGGGAAACCTATGAAAAGGAGTATATAAGTCCGGAGATAGCCATGCTTGATGTAAGGGAGGCGTCCGATTACCTGGGAGAGATAGTGGGTTACATAACTACCGAAGATGTATTGGGAAGTATATTTTCAAGATTTTGCATAGGAAAATAACAGGAGGACAGTATGCAGGAACTTCAGAAGATTTACACCCTTGAAGAGCTTAAGAGGTTTACTCTCCAGGAACTTCAGAAGCTGGGTAAGGAGCTTGGGCTTCAGAGAACTACAGGTCTGAAGAAGGAAGAGCTCATTGAGAGGATCTTGGGTGCCCAGGCTAAGGATGGTGGTCTGGTCTTTGTTAAGGGAGTCCTTGAGGTCCTCCCAGAAGGTTACGGTTTCATGAGGAGCGCCCAGAACAACTACATGCCAAGCTGGGAAGACGTGTACGTTGCACCTTCTCAGATAAAGAAGTTCGGGCTCAGGACAGGTGACACCATAGTTGGTTTTGCGCGCCTTCCGAAGGAGGGGGAAAAGTATAAGGCTCTTATAAAGATGGAGGCTGTTAACGGACTTACAGCTGACCCGGAAGTTCTAAGAAGTAGGCCTACCTTTGATAAACTGACACCTTACCACCCCACCGAAAGGTTTAACCTTGAATACGACCCAAGGGAACTATCAACCAGAGTTATAAGCCTGGTAGCGCCTATAGGTAAAGGACAGAGAGGTATGCTGGTGGCACCTCCCAAGGCGGGTAAAACTGTTCTGCTTCAGAAGATATCAAGGGCTTTGATAGAGAATCACCCAGAAGTTCATCTAA
Organism: Hydrogenivirga caldilitoris; assembly: GCF_003664005.1. NCBI lineage: Bacteria > Pseudomonadati > Aquificota > Aquificia > Aquificales > Aquificaceae > Hydrogenivirga > Hydrogenivirga caldilitoris. Next base: position 1,337,966 of record NZ_RCCJ01000001.1, on the reverse strand, counting down.
TAATATTGCTGATTGATGAGAGACCCGAAGAAGTTACGGAGATGCGTAGGATTGTCGGTGACGGTGCAGAAGTCGTAGCTTCTACCTTTGATGAACCCCCTGAGAGACATATGCAGGTTGCGGAACTCGTTATTGAGAAAGCTAAAAGGCTTGTTGAGCTAAAGAACGACGTTGTGATACTCCTTGATTCAATGACGAGGTTTGCAAGAGCTTCCAACGCTGTTACCCCACCTACAGGAAGGGTGCTCTCAGGAGGTATAGAGGCTACCGCCCTTCAGAGACCAAAAAAGTTCTTTGGAGCAGCAAGGAATATAGAGGAAGGAGGCTCCCTAACGATAATAGCTACCGCCCTTATAGAGACAGGCTCAAGGATGGATGATGTTATCTATGAAGAGTTTAAGGGAACAGGTAACATGGAGATACACTTGGACAGAAGGCTTATGGAGCGTAGGGTTTTCCCTGCAATAAACGTAGAGAGATCCGGAACTAGAAAGGAAGAGCTCCTCGTGGAAGACTGGGAACTTCAGAGGATGTGGGTTCTCAGAAAGTTTCTCTCAACGATGGACCCTGTAGAAGCTATGGAGTTCTTGATAGACAAGCTTAAGAGATTTAAAACCAACAGGGAGTTTCTTAAAGCTATGAATGCATAGTATAATATTTAGCTTCAGGAACGGAGGTTTGAGATGAAGAGAGACATACACCCCGAACTTCAACCTACTACCTTTGTGTGCGGTTGCGGAAATACCTTCACCTTACTTTCCACTAAAGGGGGAACCATTCATGTTGAAGTGTGTAATCAGTGTCATCCTTTTTACACCGGCAAGTTAAGGTTGAAGCCGATGTTCTTAGAACTTGCTTCACCCGGTGAAAAGAAGGAAGGTTGATGCTCAAGAGAGAGCTTATAGATAAACTGGAGAAGCTCTCGGAAAAGTATAAAAGGCTTGAAGAGGAGTTGTCTAAATCTGAAGTCATCAAGGACATAGATCGCTACAGGGCACTCAGCAGGGAACATAAAGAGCTTTCTGAGTTGTACGAGCTTTATCAGGAGTACAAAAAACTCCAGAAGGAGTTAAAGGAGGCAAGAGAACTTCTTAAAAGCTCCGAGAAGGAGCTTAGGGAGTTAGCCCATGAGGAGGTTGAGAAGCTTCAAAAAGAACTCTCTGAAGTTGAGGATAGACTGAAACTCCTCCTTATTCCGAAGGACCCGAATGATTCAAAAAACGTGATACTTGAGATAAGAGCCGGTACTGGCGGAGAGGAGGCAGCCCTTTTTGTTGCAGATCTTTTAAGGATGTATCAGAGATACGCGGAGGATAAAGGTTGGAAGTTTTCCATTCTTAGTGCTAACAAAACTGGACTTGGTGGCTACAAGGAGGTCGTGGCACTTATAGAGGGTGAAGGAGCCTATTCAAGACTAAAGTATGAAAGTGGAGTCCACAGAGTTCAGAGGGTCCCTGCAACCGAGAGCGGTGGCAGGATTCATACATCAACAGCAACGGTAGCGGTTCTCCCGGAGGCTGACGAAACAGAAATTGAGATAAATCCTCAGGACCTTAAAATTGAAACTTTCAGAGCTTCCGGTGCTGGGGGGCAGTATGTAAACACGACGGAGACCGCTGTAAGGATAACCCACATACCCACCGGTATAGTTGTATCTTGCCAAGATGAGAGGTCCCAGTTTCAGAATAAACAGAAGGCTCTTAAGATCCTTTATGCAAAGCTCAAGGACTTTTATGAGCGCAAGAAGATGGAGGAGATTGCAAAGGAGAGAAAAGAGCAGGTAGGAACAGGTGAAAGAAGCGAGAAGATAAGAACTTATAACTTTCCTCAAAACCGGGTTACAGACCACAGAATAAATCTCACCCTTTACAAACTTCAGGATGTACTGGAAGGCAAGCTGGACGAGATTATAGATGCTCTGCGGGCAAAGGAGCTGGAAGAAAGGCTTAAGCTGGTTGAAACGGCTTAACTAACTTTGAAAGGTATGCTTATCCAGAGTTCCTCCCTCTCTTCCTCGTTTTTCTTAAGGGCCACATCAATACCTTCTGCATCAAATTGGGGGTATTTGGAAAAAAGAGATATAAGGTCTTCCTTTAATTTCTCAACCATACTTGGAGGGAGACCCTGCCTCTCGTAGCTCAGGACGAGCATAAGTCTCTGTTTTGCTACGTCCTTACTCTTCTTTCTAAAAAACGAGCCTATATTCAACAAGCCTTAACCTCCAAAAAACTTACTTAAAAATCCTTCTTTCTCCCCGTAGCGTTCAAAGGGTACTTCCTCGCCCAAAGTTCTCCTCGCTACGTCCATTATAGCCTTTGCAGCGTTGTATTTGGGATGTAAAACTATAGGTTCTCCTCTGTTGGTAAAGTCCACCAGCTTTTCCTCTTCGGGTATAACCCCTATAAGGGGAGCTTTCAGTATGTCAACTATGTCCTCCACTGAGAGCATCTCTCCTCTTTTTACCATTTTCCACCTTATCCTGTTAACTATGACCCAGTAGTCCTCTTTGTTCATGCTTTCAAGGATACCTATCACTCGGTCAGCGTCCCTTACAGATGAAACTTCTGGATTTACAACTATGTACGCTCTGTCTGCGGGAGTAACTGCTATCTTGAAACCCTGCTCTATACCGGCGGGGGAGTCTATTATTATGAAGTCAAAATCACCTTTAGATTTTATGCTATTTATAAGCTCCAACCACTTGTCGGTGTTTATTGCATCCTTATTCTTTGTCTGGTTTGCCGGTAAGAGGAAGAGGTTTAACCCCCTCTTATCCTTTACAAAAGCTTTTTCAGGGGGAATCCTCCCCTCCAGAACGTCAAGTATGTCGTAAACTATTCTGTTTTCAAGTCCCAGAATCATATCAAGATTTCTAAGTCCTATATCGGCATCTATAAGGAGGACCTTCTTTCCCAGTTTAGCGAGAGCCACTCCCAGATTGGCGGTGAGGGTTGTTTTGCCTACACCTCCCTTTCCCGATGTAACAACGATTACCTCTGTCATATCCCCACCTCTTAAACTTTCTCTAAAACTATCATACCATCTTCAACACGGGCTACTTCAGGGTAGCCTGGTGATACACGTTCTGATTCGTCGGATATGGCTATCTTCTTTCCTATCCTTATCTGTTGAGGTTCCATCTTCATAGCAACAACCACTGCATTCTCATCACCAAGAGCGCCGGCTATAGCTATACCCCTCAGCGCACCCATAATAATAATATTACCTACTGCTATCACTTCTGCATCTTTATTTACATCGCCCAGTACGAGAACATCTCCACCGTGCTCTACTTTTTGCCCTGACCTTAGGGAACGGTCAACTACCAGGAGTCTGTCGCATTTTGTCTCTCTTTGTTGGTCCCTGCCCATTCTGCTTATGTTTTCCAGGCTCATCTCTTTGAGAAAGCTCTCTAACTCTGGGAGCCAGTTTTCGGGTAACTCTTCAGCGTTCTCAAGGATAAAGTAACTTCCCTGAAATAGCTTTCCCTTCACTTTGCTCTTTATCTCTTCCTTTACAGAGTTCAGGTCCTTTGTTTCCTTTATCCTGATAGCTATTACAGGAAGGGTGACACCTTTTATCTCTACCACTGGAGAATATTATATCAATGGTGGTGATGGTGGTGCTCTAAACCCCCTTCTCTGTGCAGGAGAGGACACGAGGGAGGACAGGAGTACCCTTCCCTTTCAACCTGTATGGTGGTATGGTTTATCCCGTATCTTGACGCTACTTCCTCTATACTTTTGAGCACATCATTGCACGCTTCTATGTTGCTTACCACAACATGAGCTGTAAGCACCACGTTCCCGGAAGTTATTGACCATACGTGAAGGTCATGGACGTCAATTATTCCAGGGAGTTTTCTTATCTCCTCCTCTATCTCCTCCGGGTCAATCGCAGAAGGTACAAGCTCAAGGAGGACATTAAGAGAGTCCTTTATCACAGTGTAGGCTCCTGGAAGTATCAAAAGGGATATGGCTACGCTCAGTATGGGGTCTGCAAGGTAAAACTTCCACAGGGAAACAGCAATACCGGCTATTATTGCAGCTATAGAACCCAGAGTATCTGTAACAACATGAAGAAAAGCCGCTTTAATATTTATGTTCTCTTCGGCACTTTTAAAGAGCATGTAACCAGCCATTAGGTTTATCAGAAGACCTACACCTGCTATGGCTAACATCTGAGGACCAAGCACGGGTTCCGGATTTAAAAACCTCTGAAAGGCTTCGTAGGCTATGTAACCTATAAGTCCAATCAGGAATATTCCGTTCATAAGTGCGGCAACAACCTCTAACCTGTAAAGTCCGAAGGTCATCCTCTTTCCACGTGCCCTTTGGACTATGAGCTGGGCTATGAGAGCTATGAGCAGAGACACGCTGTCGGTGAGCATGTGCCCTGCGTCCGATAGGAGAGCGAGACTGTTGGTGAGAAACCCACCCACAAGTTCAACGAGGGCAAAGGAGAATACCAGAGCTAAGCTTATCCCGAGAACCTTTACGCTGTTTTTCCTGTCCATGCTAAAAATTTATCAGAATTGGGTTTTCAGAATATTATCGCCGTCAGGAAGTAGTCCGTTATGAGTATGAGCATTGAGGAGGTTACCACCGAATTGGTGGTTGCTCTGCCTACACCTTCTGTCCCACCCTCTGTGTAAAAACCGAAGTAACAGCTTACCGTGGCTATTATGAAACCGAACACTACAGCCTTATACAGCCCACCGAGTATATCGTAAAACTCCGTAAGGTCCACCATTTTTTGCCAGTACAGGTACTCGTTTACCTGAAAGAGCTTTGTTGCAACAACCCATCCCCCGAACATACCAGCGACGTTTGAAAGAACTGTAAGGAAAGGAACACCTATGGTGGTGGAAAACAGACGTGGTGTAACAAGGTACCTTACAGGGTTAACAGCCATAACTTCAAGCGCATCTATCTGCTGGGTGATCCTCATGGTTCCGATGTTAGCTGTCATAGCCGAGCCTACCCTTGCAACGACCATAAGGGAGGTGAGCACGGGCCCCAATTCTCTTCCCATGGAAAGAGCTACAACCGCACCTATCAAGTACTCCGCGTTGAACCTGTGGAACGTTGAATAAGTCTGAAGGGCTATCACCCCTCCGGTAAAGGTTGAGGTTACAAGAACAACCAGGGAAGTCTCCGCTGCTATGTAGGTAAACTGACTTACAAAGTGTTTAAGTTTGGGAGGTTTTCTAAATAAAAAGTACACAGCCTGAAGTGCTAGGAGAGAAGCCCTCCCAACTTCTTCGGTGAGTTTTACAAACCAGTTCATTTTAAAAATAGGATATCAGAAGCTTTTTACGTGTTTCATATAGATCTCAAACCGGCTTTTCACCTCTTCCATGAAATCGCCTCCGAGCTTCTCAAGAAGGGCGTCTGTAAGAACTATAGCCAGCATAGCTTCTCCAACAACGGAAGCAGCTGGTACTGCAACGACGTCTGTCCTTTCCTTGCCTGCACTGAGCTCTTCCTTCGTATCTATATCCACGCTCCTGAGGGGGTTTTTTAAGGTTGGTATGGGCTTCATTGTAACCCTCACCAGAATGGGCATGCCGTTGGTTATCCCTCCCTCTGTACCGCCCAGGTTGTTAGAATACCTGAAGTAGCCTCTCTCCGGGTCATAGCCTATCTCATCATGGACTTCAGAACCAAGTCTTGTAGCGGATTCTACACCAAGCCCTATTTCAACGGCTTTCATAGCCTGAATACTCATCATAGCCTGTGCTATCCTTCCATCTATCCTTCTGTCCCACTGGATATGACTTCCAAGACCAGGTGGAACACCAACTGCAAACACCTCAAACATTCCGCCGGCGCTCTCTCCTTTCTCCCGCACACTGTCTATGTACCTCTTGAATTCTTCGTCCTTTGAAGGGTCTGGGAATCTCAATTCCGATTGCTCGGCAAGCTCATGTCTTTTGAGAAGGTCCTTTTCTTCCAGTGGAAATGAGCACTCTCCGATGTTTATAACGTAGCTACCGACCCGTATGCCAAACTCTTCAAGAAACCTTTTACAGACGGCACCGATAGCTACCCTGGCTGCTGTCTCTCTTGCGGAGGCTCTTTCAAGAATATTTCTCAGGTCTCTCTGGTTGTACTTTATACCCCCCACCAGGTCCGCGTGCCCTGGTCTCGGTCTCTTAAAGGGAACTACGCTCTCCGTAGGTTCTCCCTCCACAGCCATCTTATCTTCCCAGTTTTTCCAGTCTTTGTTTTCTATCCAGAGGGTTATAGGGGACCCTATTGTCTTTCCAAAACGAACACCTGAGAGTATCTCAACCTTGTCCTTTTCAATCTTCATCCTCCCCCCACGACCGTACCCCCTCTGCCTCCTTTGAAGCTCCCTGTTTATATACTCTGTGGATATATCAAGGTTAGCAGGTATGCCCTCAAGGACAGCTGTGAGTCCTCTACCGTGGGACTCCCCTGCGGTTAGGAATCGGAGAACGCGAAGGGACATCTACTACTCTTTCGGGACGCGAACAGCCTTTACAACCTTGCCAGCTTTTAGACACTTGGTGCAGACGTATACCCTTTTTACAGTCCCATCGGGCAATCTGACCCTTAACTTGTGGACGTTGGGCTTGAACAGTCTGGGGTTCCTCTCTGCAGAGAAGGTAACTCTCCTTCCGTGCATAACTCTCTTACCGCATATCTCACAGGCAGCCATACTTTACCTCCAGAAGGTGAAATATTGTATCAGAAATCAGCCGAGATGTCTCCTAAAGAACTCAACTGCCAGATTCCAGGCATCCTTTGCGCAGCTTTCGTTGTAAACGTCAGGCCTCCTGTCGTTAAGAAAGGCGTGGTTCACACCCGGATAGACCTTCGCTTGAGCTTCAACGCCGTTCTTCCATACCCCTTTGAAAAGGTCTATTACACTGTCGTTGTCCACAAACTCATCGTTCTGTGCCATGATAAAGAATATTGGAACTTTTATCGTATGCGGGTCAATTGGGGCAAGCTGGGGCAATCCGTAGAAAGGAACGCTCGCGTCAATCAGCTCAGGAAACTTGCTTGCAAAGTACATAGAAAGGGTTCCACCGCAGCAGAAACCCGTTACACCAACCTTTGCTGGTTCTGTTATGTCCAGGTTTTTGAGGTATTCAACACTCGCCCTGAACATAGCATCCACTTCGTTCATCCTGTTCTGAAACATATCCGTCATAAGCTTGCCCGCATCGTCCGGATTATCTGCACTTTTGCCTTTGTACAGGTCTGGGGCAAAGGCTACAAATCCTTCCCCTGCAAGTTTATCTGTGAGCTCCTTTATGTTTGATAGGGGAGAATCCAGTCCCCACCACTCATGTATTATCAAAACCGCAGGTCCTTTGTTTGAAGGCTCTGCCAGGTATCCGGTAACTTTCACCCCACTAACCTCAAACTCTACATTCCTTCCCATACCTGTTCCCTCCTTTCATAATTTTACATGAACATAGGTGTAGTAAAAGTTTTGTTCAACACCACTTGAGAGTTTTGTTCCATGCTCTAGAATCTGACCTTCAAAGGTCTCCTTGACCCTATTAAGGAACTCTTTGTGAATGGGGTCATCTATCTTTTGGGAATACACGCTTACGGCAAGCCTATCCTCCCCTAGCTGGACTACAGACCCGACAAGTTCACCTCTGCAGAAGAAAAGGCTTTTACTGTCCTTCTCCTCCTGCTCAAGACCCTGACAAGCTTTCTCTAATAGCTCACCTAAAAGCTCTTTAGCTCTTTCTCTCTTGTTCACAACTCTCCTCCAGCCTAACCCTTCCCTTCTGAGTTTCCAGTTCTTTGCCAGGCTCGTAAAGGCTTCTTAAAACGTATCCCAGAGCAAGGCTGCCTTCGGAGTTTAGAGAGGTTATTATGCCCACAGCCTTATTTCCAACCTGGAGCTTATCTCCCTCTGAGATCTCACCCTCTAACCTTACCATCCTTGTGAGTACCCTTGGAGTCCTTCCCCTGAAGTAAACCCGTGCTATGGCTTCTTGCCCCACATAGCATCCCTTGTTCATGTCTATAGCGTAGTTTAAAACCCCAGCTTCTAAGGGAGAATATCCTTCCCCGAGTTCTTTGCCGATCTTAGGTACACAGTTTCTGATCCTCTCATCCTCAAACTCTTTTTCATGAATAGATTTATCTTTGGGCAGTATCTCTCTTACATGCGACAGGTCTCCCATGAGGTCGTAGCCTGTCTGCCTCAACCTCAGCGGATTCTTGGCTATTATTAAGCCGTCAACCTCTTTAAAGTGTAAGTCTTCAAGCTTTGTGTTGAAGTTGCTCTCTATAAATTCCGAGCTTCCCTCACCGAAGATGAAAATGTGTTCCATTTCAGAGGTCAAATCCTCAAAGAAGACCTTTAAAGAGAGCTTGAGGCGGTTGAACTCTTCTATAACCTCATGGGCAGGCTTCTCCGTATCAAGTATGTAGTACTCTCCTACCCTGTAAACAAAGAAATCACCTACAGGCTGTCCGTTCTGTTTTAACCATAGGTTGTAGTTAAAACTTCCTGGCTGGAGCGCCTTTATGTTATTGGTAAGAAGGCTGTGCAGGAAATGGGTGTGTTCCTCTGGCGCTGTCATACCCTTCATAAGGATTTTTACAGGTTTTCCGAATACCTTTATCTTGCTCCTGTTGAGCTTTATCCACCTCATTGAAATGACTTTACCATTTCAAGAGCCTTCTTTCCATGACGGGGACATACTCAAAAACCATGTCTTCTCCAAGCCTATAGCCTTTCCTGAGCTTAAGGTTCAAACAGTCGCTTATCCTTTCAATTCCTAAACCGCTCAGGGATACTCCTTCTCCCAAGAGTTTGGGAGCTTGAAATAAAACCAGTCTGTCCCATAAACCCTCTCTTATAAAGGTGCTAACCGTGTAAGCTCCTCCCTCTACCAGGAGGTGAAGTATATCTCTCCTTGCAAGTTCTCCCAGAAGCTCCGTGAGGTCAATTTCCTCCATGTGAAGCAGTTGCACCCCCAACCTTAGCAGTCCTTCCTCCTTGCTGGGTTTTCGCTGTGAGAAAACGACAAGGGTCTGAGCTATACCATCACGGACGAGGTCAGAATCAATGGGTATGTCAAGTTCCGGGTCAATGACCACCCTTGTAGGCTGCCTCTCAAAGGGTATATGCCTGACCGTTAAAGAGGGGTTGTCCCTCAGGACCGTGTTTATACCTACAAGTACAGCGGTGGCTTCAGCTCTTAGCCTGTGAGCAAAGCGCCTGCTCTGAGGGGAGCTTATCCACTTACTGTCCCCCGATAGGGTAGCTATCTTTCCATCTACTGTCTGGGCAAGTTTAAGGGTAACGTAAGGTCTCTTCTTTGTCACGTATGTAAAGAAGTCTTCGTTCAGCTCGTAAGCTTCCCTTTCAAGTACACCTGTAACGACCTCTATGCCTGCCTCCTGGAGTTTCTGGATGCCCTTTCCTCTCACCATGGGGTTCTGGTCCTGAACCGCTACGACAACCTTCTTTACCTTTGCCCTTATGAGTGCATCTGTACAGGGGGGAGTTCTGCCAAAGTGGGTACAGGGTTCAAGGGTCACGTAGACTGTTGCTCCTTCGGCTCTATCTCCAGCCTGCTCTAAAGCTACAACTTCGGCATGGGGGTACCCAGCCCTTTCATGGTATCCTAGACCGACTATCTCCCCTTCCCTCACCACCACGCAACCTACAGTTGGATTTGGATGGGTCAGACCTTTCCTCCTCCGGGCGAGGGAAAGGGCAAGGGACATGTAACCGGCTTCATTCATTTAGCTGATTCTTCCATTATTTCTCTTACGAGCTTCTCTACCTCTTGAGCTATACCTTCAAGCTCCTGCTCGTTAAACATGTTAAGCATTTCTGTGGGTGCGATAGTGCTGAGGATGGTTTTACCACCCTGCTCAAATATTGCTACCCTACAGGGCATAGCCGTTGATATGTAAGGATTCCTTGACAGAACCTGGCTCGCTGCTCTGGGCTGGCATATCTCAACTATCACGCAGGAATAGTTTATGGGCTGTCCTTTGCTCTCAAGTATCTTTGTAACTTCGTGGGTGCTCATTACACCGAAACCTTTAGCCTTTGCTGTTTCTTCAAGTTTCTGTCTGACCTCTTCAACGCTTTTGGCGCTCTCAACGTTTATGAGCATTTTCTTACCTCCTTAGGTTTTGAAGTAAATCCAGGTATATTTTATCAAGTAGGTCGTCAATCGCTCTCCTTCTCGGTATATCTCCAAGTCCACCGCTTACCAGTGAGTAAGGCACAACCCCGCTGAGAGAAAAACTTCTATCCCCAACCACCACTTCAAAGGAAAGGTTTAAGTTGTAAGAACTGACTCTCTGTTGTGGTGTGTAGGCTATGGGGGTTTCTTTGAAATTTTTTATACGTATGAGTATCCCCTTAGCATCACCTTCACACCTTAACTCTCCACCTATTTCAAGGACAGCCTTTTCCACGGTCTTTAGGAGGGCGTAGTTCAGATAGGGCTCTCTGGTATCGTTTTCCACCCCCTTTATACAGAAAGGTTCTGAGAAGACGAGACTGAAGTATAAAGCTAACGCTAAAGGGATTACCCGCATCTGAACCTCTCCCTGAGCTTCTGGGCTACGAAGGGGTGAACAAGCTCTTCCAGTTCTCCACAGTAGGAGGCTATATCCCTGACTATGGTTGAGCTTATGTGTATGTATTCCTGGGAGGGCATCATGAACACAGTTTCTACCTGGGCGAGTTTGAAATTGGTCATGGCTATCTGTAGCTCGTACTCAAAGTCTGTGAAAAGCCTTACCCCCCTGACTATTATGTCCACCTTTTCTTTCTTCATAAAGTCAACCAGTAAAGAGTCAAATCCTTTTACCTCAACCTTGTCACCCATAGGTTTGGTCATCTCACGGAACATCTCCAAGCGCTCCTCCAGTGGGAAGAGGATGTTCTTCCTCGGGTTCTTTGCAATAGCCACAACCACCTTATCAAACAGCTTTAGACTTCTTTCTACTATGTCAAGATGTCCCAGGTGAGGCGGGTCAAAGGTTCCCGGGTACACAGCTTTTTTCATTCCTTTTTCCTCCAGAAGGATAAAGCGGTGTCTCCGTAAATCCTAACCTCATCAGCTTGGAACTCCTTCCTCTTGTCGTGCTCAAGGATAAAGAGCCCTCCGGGGGCAAGAGCTTTTAAAGATTTATGTATAAGGAGCTCATACTCCTCAAAGTTGTAAGGTGGATCAGCGAATATTATGTTGGGCTGGATATCAAGTCTGTCAAGGACTTTCAGAGCATCACCTCTTATAACCTTTCCCTTTGCCTTCTTCTTTATCTCAAGTACCCGACTCGGGTTCTTCTCTACGTATATTACCTGTGCACCTCTCCTTTCAGCCTCAAGCCCTATCTGTCCTGTTCCAGCGAACAGGTCAAGGAATGCCAAATCTTCAATATTCCCAAGTATGTTGAAAAGGGCGTTTTTTACCAGGGAAGAGGTGGGGCGGAGTTTTTGAACCCTTCTTGTCTTTTTCACAAAAAGAGATTATACTGTATATTTGCTTTTTAGGAGGTATTCAGCCATGAGCTGCTTTATGTTTTTCAAGCTTTTCCAAAACTTTTCAAGGGAGGATAGGAAATGGCAAAGACCCTCGGACTGCATATCCTAGCGGACCTTTACGGTGTTGACGCGGAGCGTATTGACCGCGTAGAGGATATCAGAAACCTTTTGGAGACCGCCGTTAAGGTCGCCGACCTCACAAAAATATCATCTCACTACTACCAGTTCCAGCCCCACGGAGCTACAGGAGTTGTCCTTCTTGCCGAATCTCACATATCAATTCACACATGGCCGGAGCATGGTCTTGCTACCATTGATGTGTACACCTGCGGAGACCCGTCCAAAGCTTACAGGGCTATGGAGTACATAGTTAATACCTTGGAGCCTAAGAGGGTTGACAAACAGGTGCACGAAAGGGGTATAGTTGGTGAGCACAGGCAGTCCGAGGAACTGCGAAGTATACTGTTGAGCGCCTGACGTTTAAACTATGGTTGGGGGGAGGAGGTATCCTTTCCTTCCCTCTTCTTCCCTATAAACTCTACGAACTCAAAGGGGAAAGGGAATATTACGGTTTTAGTGTTCTGCAAACCTATTGTGTGTAACGTCTCAAGGTATCTTAGCTGTATGGCTATAGGTTCTGTTGCGAGTATCTTGGCAGCATCAAGTAGTTTCTGAGCAGCTTGAAACTCCGCTTCAGCGGATATTATCTTAGCCCTTCTCTCTCTTTCCGCCTCAGCCTGTCTCGCTATAGCCTTTCGCAGGTCTTCAGGCAAGTCTATCTTCTTGAGCTCAACAGCTGTAACCTTGACACCCCACGGGTCTGTCTGCCTGTCTATTATCTCCTGAAGTCGGAGGTTTATCTGTTCCCTCTGGGCTAAGAGCTCGTCAAGCTCCGCTTCACCGCAGACACTCCTCAGGGTGGTCTGTGCTATCTGGGAGGTAGCGTAGAGGTAATCTTCAACTTCAATTATCGCTTTGATAGGGTCAACAACCCTGAAGTAAACGACCGCATCAACCTGGACTGAGACGTTATCTTTCGTAATTATGTCCTGGGTCGGGACGTCAAGGGTTATCGTCCTGAGAGACACCCTGACTATACGGTCAATTATAGGTATTATGATTATCAGTCCGGGACCTTTTGCTCCGATAACTCTCCCCAAACGGAAAACAACTGCCCTTTCGTACTCAGGTATTATCTTTATTGCAGCGAGCAAGAAGATTATTACTAATATAACGAGGACAACTATCGGGGAGAAAATCATGGCAAACCCTCCTATGTACTTGAATATGTTTCCACCCATGGCTATAGCTAAGAACACCGCCACGAATATGAAAAAGGGTAAGGCTTCAATCAAACCTCTCATTTTCAACCTCACGTGTGGTACTCTGCATTTATTCTCACATACTCATAACCTATGTCTGAGGAATAGTAAGTCCAGGAGTTTCTGCCTTCGTTTAAGTCAATAACAACCTCTATCTCCTTTTCCTCTTCAAGATATCTCTTTGCCATGCTTCCCGCTTTTGGGTGAGGTTTTCCGTCGTATAAGAGATGCCCCCCTATGTAAATCTTCATTGAAAAAGGATCAATGGGGAACTCGGTGCTTCCGGCTGCTGCGGCTATCCTTCCCCAGTTAGGGTCTCTGCCGTACATAGCGGTTTTGACCAAGAGTGAGTTTGCGACAGCCCTGGCTATCTCCCTAGCCTTCATCTCAAGGGTTGCCCTCTTTACGGTGACCTTTATGACTTTTGTCGCCCCTTCTCCGTCCTCAACTATCTTCTTTGCAAGGTTTTCCGTAACTTCAAAGACCTGAGCCTTCACATCTTCTGGGTTAGCCTGAACTTCTCCTAAGGCTATCAATCCAAAGCTATCGTTGGTACTTTCACACCCGTCCACGGTTATAGAGTTAAAGGTTCTTTCGTTCACATCTCTGTGTATCTGCCTCAAGGTTTCATAATCCACATCCGCTTTGGTAAATACAAAGGCAAGCATAGTTGCCATAGACGGAGCTATCATTCCTGCCCCTTTAGCGAAACCAAAGGTCTCAAGCTGTTCCTTTTTCACAAAATCAAACTTTGGGAAGCTGTCCGTTGTAGATATCGCTTCCGAAGCCCTCTCCAGGTCTAAGGGCTCTAGGATAGAACAGGCATCATCTATTGCTTTTAGAACCCTGTCAATGGGCAGAGGTTTACCTATTATTCCCGTGGAAAAAACTAGGACTTCGTCGTGCTTTATATCAAGTTTCTGGGCAACCTGGCGTGCCATGAGCTCGGCGTGCATAATCCCTTCCTCTCCTGTGCCACAGTTCGCATTCCCGCTGTTTATAACGAGAGCACTGACTTTCTCTGTCCTTTTGGCTACCCTCTCAGAGTAAATCACAGACCCTGCCTTGAAGTAGTTATCGGTAAAAAGGAAGGAAGACACACATGGGTAGGGCAGAACCACTACCAGTATATCGGGTTTGCCAGACTCCTTGAGTCCGGCTTTTCCAACGCCCATAAGGATATCGGGCATATGTTACTCCTCTTGAAGCTTAATAACTATGAACTCAACCCTTCTGTTGGTTAGTCTACCTATCTTGTCCTCGTTGCTCGCTATAAATCTTTCCTTTCCAAAACCGACGACCTCAATCTTGTCTTCAGGTATGCCGTTCTCAAGCAAGTAACTCTTGACTGCCTCAGCTCTCTTTCTTGCCAGCTTCTCGTTGTACTCTTTCGTTCCTATTATGTCAGTAAAGCCTTCTATCCTTACCTTTATAAACTCATTTTCCTTCAGGGTTTTGACAACTTCGTTGAGTATAGGTATGTACTCTCTCCTTATGTTGTACTTATCAAAATCAAAGTGGATTCTTGCCGTTATCTTCAGCGGTTCCTCAATTATCTGGGGTTCTTTCTTCTCTTCAGGCTTCTTCTCCTCCTCCTTTGCTACGGTTTCCTCCTTGGGTTTCTCCTCCACCGGAGGGGGTGGTGTAACAACCTTCCTAACGCCTGTGTAACACTCAAGTTCGTTCTCCATAGCTACCTTAAGTTTACTCTCGGCTATCTTGCTCTCTGTGCTGACCTCATTGTAGAACTTCAGTATAAGGGCTGAGTTTGGCTCCTCTTTGCCCAGCTCGTAAAGGAGAGCATCGTAAAAGGCTTCAGCCCTGCCAAGCTCTCGGGGCGAGCAGCTCACACCCCGGTTTTCTCTAAGGAACTCTATCCTGTTCTTGATGTCGTTTATATCAACAAGCTGAAAAACGTCCTTTTTCTCCTCGGTGATTTTTGGAACAGTGTCAACAGGTGTCAGCTCTTCTTTGCCACTGAAAGCTGCACTTATAGCTTTAGAAGCGTAGTTCATAGTACGTATAGCAAAAACCCTTGAACCCACATCGTCAGCTTCTGATGCCAGTACGGAGGCTACCTCCTTGTATCCTCTGGTCTTTGAGTACAGGTAGGGGGCTTTATCCTTTGCTCCAACGTTGTAGGCTTTTATCACAGCCCTCTGGGCTTCGTCTATTCCTTGGGTAACTCTGAAGGAAAAGGCTACACTTACAAGCAGGGCTATAGCCGTGACCACCTTTAACATACCTATCCCTCCCGTCATGATTATACTATACGGCACGGGGGCTTAAGAGTTTAAAAAAAAGGAAAAGGGGGTGAGGGGAGCCTTATTACAGGAACATGTCTCTCCAAAGACCCCTTGCCCATTCGTAGTATCTCTTTGCGGTGGATACCTTCCATGTGTTGTCTTCCCTGAGGATCTTCTGTATCTCCCGTGTCTCCACGTTGTATTTGTACTCTACTTCCATGACTATTGCGGACTTGAGGTTCACCATTGCATAGCAAATTCCGTGCTGTATAAGCTCACCCCTGTATTCCTTGCCCTTTATTCTTCCACCTATTATCTTGGCTACCACTTTAGCCTCAGAGTTTGCTGCGTATCCGCTCTTTGGCAGGTAGGTTTCACAGGAATCCCCTATGACAAAGACGTTCTTGAACTCTGTCTCGTAAGTCATCGGATCAACCGAAACCCACCTGTCGCCTTTTCCGAGAAGACCCACTTCTTTCAGGAAACGGGGAGCCCTCATAGGTGGTATTAGGGAGCCAAAATCAAAGACGAATTCACCCTTGTCGGTTATAACCTTTTTTTTCCCCACGTCTATATCTTTAACCGTTGCCCCAGTAATGTAGGTGGCTGTTCCCCTGTAAAAGTCTTCGTAGGCTTTCATAAAGCCATCGCTCAGCACAGGTGGATGTTCATTGGCGTCTATGAAGTACATGTGAGCTTTAAGTCCGTTCTCCTTTATGTAACTAAGTAGCATCGCAGCTCTCTCGTAGGGTGCTGGGGGACAGCGGTAGGGCATCTTTGGGACCGTTATGACTACGTTCTCACCCTCAAACTCCTCTATCAGTCTTCTCAGGTAAAGGTGCTCTGAACCTGGACTGAAGGCTGCAGGAAAGTGCCAGAGTGCTTCCTTATAGAAGGGGTAGTTTTCCGTATCGTACTCTATCCCTGTGGATAGGACCAGGTAGTTGTAATCTATGTAACCTCTTGATGTAAACACCTTCCTCTTGGTTAGGTCTATATCAACTACAAGGTCGTTTATAACCTTGACCCCGTACTTTGTGTAAAGTTTATTGTAGGGAAAACAAAGCTGTCCATAGTCTATCAAACCAACGAGATAATGATTGCTCAGGGGGCAGGATACGAAGAGCTGGTTCTTTTCTATGAGAACAACCTCAGCTTCAGGATTCTCTTTCTTTATATACTTTGCCGCTGTGACCCCTCCGTAACCGCCACCGACCACAACGACCCTCTTGCCCCTTGGTTCGGAAAGCAGGGAGGTTTTGCTCTTGGCTACAACAGTGGGAACTCCCGTCATGGCTAAAGCGATAGCCGAGCCTGTTATGAACCCTCTCCTGCTAACACCTGATGACTTCTTTTGCATACTCATTCACCTCTATAACTTCGCACTTATCAACGAGCTGCTTAGCTTTCCTTGAAGAGCCATAACGTTCTCTGAGGTCTGGTTTGAAGGCATCAAAGAAGTCCTCATAGAGTTCCTTGCCAAGTGTACCAACCGCGTACAGCTTCCCATCCTCGTAACTCAGGACTATGGCTGTGAGGGGGAATGGAGCCGGTCCGTCTATAACCCTGCCGCCCTGGGAGGGGTCAAAGACCGATAGGTGGGCACAGCACTGAATAATACCTCCCTTTTTGACTATCTTGGAGGGTATGTTTTCTGGATAGTAATTTATGAAGGAGAATTCTGGCGTAGGGTAGCTGAGCTGATGAGGGCATATGGCACAGTAAGCGACGATGCTTTTCCGGGGTCCCACACCCCCCTGCCATGTATAACTTGTACCGTTTGAGAGTTTAACCTCCGTAGGGGGAACCTCTTTGCCAAGATTCGCAAGCACGCACGGGGTTGACCTGTAAGGATAAAAGAATATGTACTGCTTTGCAGGGTCTATATCTTCCGGTTTCAAAGGCGTTCCATCCTTTTTGAGCAAAACAGCCTTCTTGTAAGGTTTAAGTTCAAGCTCCTGAGCTTTTAAAGAGCTAAGAAAAAAGGAGGGGGAAGCAAGGGAAGCGGCGGCAACGGCAGTGCACGTCTTTATGAATCCCCTCCTGTCCATTTCCTCCTCCGCTCAGCTGAACATGTCCCTGTACATAGCCTTAGCCCATTCTAGATAAGCCTTCCAGTTTGCCTCCGTTGGGTTGTTGTCCATCTTGACGTTATGGAAGGCAAACTCGTTCTTTTTAGGGTCATATTTGTAGGTCAGGTCCACCCATACCGCCTTACCCTTATCAACACCTGAGTAACATAGGGTTCTGGGGGGTTTGTAGTCCATGCTCTTTCCGTGGGCAAGTTTAACTATGAGGTCAGCGACTATGTGAGCTTCAGAGTTTGCCGTATTTCCACTCTTGGAGAAGGGCTGGTTCCTTGCGTCTCCGGTACAGAATATCCTCTCATCTGCCTGAGCCATATACCAAGGCCATCTGAGGGCAGGCCACCTATCTCCCTTGGGAACTAAACCTGCCTTGTAAACCAGGGGTGCAGACTTGCATCTCGGGTAAAGGTTCAGGTCTGTGAAGTCAAAGTCTCCGAGGCTTGTAACTATCCTCTTCTTTCCAAAATCAACCTCCTTTATGTCTGTCTGGGGATAGTACTCTATGTAACCCTTTACGTACTCATTCCAAGCTTTATGAAAGCCTTCTGCCTTTACAGGAGGGTCATTGTGCGGGTCTAAGAGTATAACCTTTCCGGGTATGTTATTTTGCTTGAAGTACCATGCTATCAGGGTGGCTCTCTCATAAGGACCAGGTATACATCTGTAATCAATACCAGGCGGGACGGTTATAACGAAGTTTCCTTCTTCAAAGTCCCTGATCTTCTTCTTTAATTGGAAATGCTCCTCTCCGGGTTTAAAGGCAGCCGGGTACCTTTTCATAGCTATCTCTATATCTTTGGGGTCAGTTCCTACCCACTGGGAATAGTCATAGTCTATACCTGTTGCGAGAACAAGGTAGTCATAGTGGAGCTTCCCCAAGCTCGTGTAGACAACCCTCTTTTTCCTATCTATATCGTGAACCTCAGCATTTACAAAATGGTAGCCGTACTTGTCAGCGGCTTTGAGGTGATCGTGAATCAAGAACTCCAAGTCAACCAGATCAACGAGCCAGAGGTTGCTAACTGGACAGGACATGAAAACGTTGTTCTTCTCTATGAGAACCACGTCAATGTTTGGGTCGTTCTTCTTTATGTACTTAGCCAGCGTTGACCCGGACCAACCACCACCGACTATAACTACCCTTGGCGAGCCCTTTGATGGTTTGGGAAGGTTGAGTGTATCTGTCGTTTTAGCGAAGGTGAAGTTAAAAGCCCCGCCCGTTGCAGCGAGTGCCACTCCAACTCCTGTAGCCTTTAATAGGTCCCTCCTGCTTACACTCATCTCAAACACCCCCTTTAGAGTTTTTCTCTTCATTTTATGCAAGTATCATGCCAATTTAAAAACCCTTGTTTATCAAAAACTTAAACAAAAAAACCTCCCTTGTGGTAGTGTCAAAATTGACACTGCCGGAGCCATTTCTGACATCTTTTCCATAAATGTAGTTGGGCATAAATTAAGTCCGATGGATTTCTCCATTTTTGACCACTTTGAAGAAGAGGTGGTGGTTATAGACAAGAACTACAGGATAGTGTACGCAAACAGGAAGTATGCCGAGGATATGGGTTATTCAGACCCTGAGGAGATAATAGGAGACTTCTGTTACACCGTTTCCCATCACCAGGATCAGCCCTGTGAAGGGGAGTGCCATCCTTGTCCCCTCAGGGAAATAGAAAAAACGGGCAAGTCAGTGAACGTTGTTCACACCCACTATACCCACGACGACCGGGAGGTTCCCGTTGAGATATGCGCCTTCCCTATAGAAAACGGGGAGAAGATAGTCCAGATAATCAGGGATATAAGGAGCGATAAAAAGAAGTACTACCTCTTCAGCCTGTCCCAGAAACTCAGCTCTGTAGGATTCCTCGCTCTTGGTATAGCCCATCAATTGAGTACGCCCCTTGGAACTATACTTCTGGCGTTAGAGGACCTGGAGGAGAAGCTTGGGGCAAGCGATGAGACCGAACTTATAAGGAATGCGGTCAATACTTGCAAGGATTACGTTGATAAGCTCCTGTTCCTTGTCAAGAGAAGTTCAAACCGGGACCTTGTAAATATAACCAAATCCGTTTCCGATGCTGTTGACCTTTTAAAGGTGTACGCCAAGGAAAAGGGCGTATCTTTGGAGTTTGAGCTTGAGGAGGTAGGCTACTTCCTGGCTAACGAGACCGATATAAGACATCTGGTTTTAAATCTTGTCCTGAACGCTATACAAGCTTCCCCTGAAGGGGAGAAGGTTCACGTGAGGCTTTACAGGGAGGAGGGTAGATGGATACTGGAGGTTGCGGACCATGGACCTGGAATAGACCAGGAAGAGCTGAGCAAGATATTCATACCCTTCTACCAGGGCAAAAACAAGAAGGAAGGGTCGGGTTTGGGGCTTGCTATCGTTGACAGCATAGTTAGGGAGTACGGTGGTTCAATTGATGTCAAGAGCACTCCAGGGGAGGGGTCTACCTTCAAGGTCTCCGTTCCTATCCCTCAGCTCCTTGAGTTTCCTGAAAACGGTTCGCCTGCTACACCCTAAGACCTCTGCAACCCTCTCAGCACTTCCGAGCTTCCGATATAAATAGCTCACATAGAAGAGTTCAAGGTCTCTTAAAGTGGGCATCTTGGAGAATAGGTCTTCAAGGCAGGCTTCCTCCTCCGATATAGATGGAAGGCATAAGCTATCGTCTACGTAGTCTCCTTTAGAAAGTAAAGAAGCCCTCTCTATAGTATTCTTAAGCTCCCTTACATTTCCAGGCCAGTCATAGCCCATAAGGAGTTTTATTCCCTTTTCCCCAATTTTCTTTTTAAACCTCTTTAGAAAGAGCTGGGCGAGCATAGGTATGTCTTCCTTCCTTTCTCTTAGAGGTGGTATCTCCACCTCCATACTGTTTAACCTGTAAAGGAGGTCACTCCTGAACTCGCCTTTTTGGACCATCTCCTTCAGATTCCTGTTGGTTGCAGCCACTATCCGAACGTTCACACCTATCTCCTTGAGTCCACCGACCCTTCTGAATTTCCTCGTTTCAACGAACCTGAGGAGCTTCGCCTGAACAGGTAGAGGTACCTCTCCTATCTCATCTAAAAAGAGTGTTCCACCGTCTGCGATCTCTACGAGTCCCACCTTTCTTTGAACCGCACCGGTGTAAGCTCCCTTTTCGTGTCCGAAGAGCTCACTTTCAAAAAGATGCTCTGGTATAGCGCTGCAGTCCACGACTATAAAAGGCTTATCTCTCCTGTCCGATACCCTGTGGATGTAACGGGCTATGACCTCCTTTCCTGTTCCAGTTTCACCCCTGAGCAGTATATTTATATCGCTGCGCGCCGCATTCTCTATAATCTCCAAGACCTGTCTGAAGATGGGGCTTCTTGTCTCAAAGGTTATATCATGCTCCTTTTCAAATAGGAAACTTCTCAGAGTCCTGTTTTCCTCCTCAAGCTGCTTCTCTCTTATCGCTCTGTTTATGCTAACCTCAAGGATATCAAAACTGAAAGGCTTCTGTATGAAATCGGATGCACCTGCCCTCATAGCTTCAACTGCCGTGTTTACATCTCCGTACCCCGTAACCACTATAAACTTTGTGTTGGTGTGGGGGGATAACTCCCTGATAAGCTCAAGCCCGCTCATATCGGTCAGCTTTATATCAACGAGAGCTATCTCATAATTGTTCTCCTTAAGGAGTTTTTCAGCCTCTTCCCCGCTCCTTGTGGAGTCTACCCTGAAACCCTTCTGCCTTAGCTTCTTAGTGAGAAGCCTGTTAAGGCTTTCATCGTCTTCAATTACCAGGATGCTCACTTCCATGAGTGTCAATTTTGTCACATTTCACAGCACTGTCAATTAGAAATGCTTTCCTGCATTAAAATAAGACTTATGGAGAATTTTGTACTTGATACAAGCGTCTTCACCAACCCGGATGTTTACGAAACCTTCGGAGAGAGAGACCAGCTTGGGGCAATAGAAAACTTTATACACCTCGCCATTCACTCGGGGGCTAAATTTTACATGCCCTCCTCGGTTTACGATGAGATGTTAAAGATGCTTGACCTTGGACCTCTGTCTGCAGAGTTTGAGATGGTTGTGAGGATACGCTCTCCGAGGAAGTACGATATAAGGATACCCAGCGAAGTTCTCTACGAGCTTATAGAGGAAGTAAGGCATAGGATAAACAAGGGGCTGAGGATAGCCGAAGAGCATACCAAGGAAGCGGGGAAAATAACTGAAGCCGATGTGGGTAAGGTTATAAATAAGCTCAGGGAAAAGTACAGAGACGCTTTAAGGCAGGGAATAATAGACAGCAGGGAGGATGTGGATGTGCTCCTCCTCGCTTACGAGCTTGACGGCACGGTGGTTACGGCGGATGAAGGTCTGAGAAGGTGGGCTGACAAGGTGGGTATAAAGCTTATAAATCCAAGGAACTTCAGGGGAATCCTTGAAAGTTTAATCAAACACAAGACCTCCGCTTAGTAGGTGTCCAAGTAACCCTGTCATATTCAGGAATACCTTGTCAAAGGTGAGAACCCAGAACTCCCCTTCTTGTTTCAACTCCCTTTCTATAACCTGTATATGCTTTGATGTTCTATGTAATAGCTCCATAAGCGCTACAGCGTTGTCCTTGTTCCTAAACTTACACCTGAAAGTTCTGTAAACTTTGTGTTCCTTTTTAAACTGCTCTATGGCATCAAAGAGCCCGTCTATGAAAGCCCTGCCCAGCTCTTCGTACAGATGTTCCGTCCTGTTTATGCCTTCCTCTTCCATGAAGAGGACAAGCCTTAAAATCCTGTTTGTATAGTACTCAGGAGGGAGCTGGAGCATGTTCTTGGTGGTTACCTTTATGTCGTTGAGATTTGCGTAACTGGTTATATATTTTGCCCTCCTGTTTTCTTCTGAATCCTCCTTGAAAACTACACCCTCTCTCTTTTCCTTGTTGAGTTTTAGTAATAGCTCTTTGAGTTTCTCTGTATCACCGCTGGTAAACCTCCCAAAAACCTCTACTCCGGGTAAGGAATACCTCTCCAAGAGCGAGAGTTTTTCCTCCTGTTTTAGGAAAGTCTGCTGGTTTTTCTTCATTACGTCAAAGACGAAGAACTTTATGTCTTCCCTTATGAAGGGTGGACTTTCTTCTATGTACGGATTGTCAGGACCTGCCACCTCTGCACAGAGTATGAGGTCAGGGTTCTCTTCAAAGAACTTTAGGTCTATAAAATCGCCCACCCTATCTGTAGTAAAGGGACATAGGTAACCTCCCCTGGAGAGGGCTATAACCCTGTCTCTTACCTTGAATATCCTGACGTTATACCCGTCAACCTTCTCTTCAACCCAGAAGGGGTTTTTGAAGTGTTCCTTTAGACCCTTTTCAAGCATGAATATCCTTCCTATGTGGGGATAACCCCATATTATCGTGTCCTGAAATACAGCTGTCCCACGGGGTATATCCTTATAGTCGTCAGAAAAGCGTAAATACTCAAAGCCAAGGAAAGATTCGGATCTCGCCTTTCTTTGCTTTATAGCTTCCCTGACGAGGCTAACGTCAATCACCTATATGAGGATAGCACAAAGTTTACGTCAGCTTTATTATTGTCAGCCTTCCTTTGGCATCACTCGCTTATCAATGAATACCAGAGCATAAGACCATCGTGACTCCCAAGGATGTCCTCCGAAGCTCTCTCTGGGTGGGGCATCATACCAAATACGTTCCCCTCCTTATTCATGACCCCGGCTATATTGGAAACGGAGCCGTTCGGGTTCGCAGATTCCGTCGGTTTTCCTTCCGTATCAACGTATCTGAAAAGGATCTGTCCTCTTTCTTCCATTTCTTTCAGCTCAGCTTCACTCACGTAATATCTTCCGTCATGGTGGGCTATGGGAATTCTCAGCACATCACCCCTATCAAATTCCCTTGTAAAGGGGGTTTCCCCATTCTCAACCCTGAGAAACACGTCTTTGCATATAAAACGCATATTAAGATTTGGAAGCAGAGCTCCAGGAAGGAGATGAAGCTCTGTGAGTATCTGAAAACCGTTACATATGCCTATAACGAACTTACCCCTCTGGGCTGATTCGTAAACCGCTTCCGCGAGGGGCGTTTTCGCAGCTAAAGCCCCTGGTCTCAGATAGTCGCCGAAGGAAAAGCCTCCAGGTAGAATTATGCAGTCATACCTTGATAGGTCCTTCTCGTTGTAAAACACGAATTCAACGTCCCTCTCAAGCACATCCCTTATGACGTAGTAGGTATCGTAGTCGCAGTTTGAACCCGGAAAGACACATACGGCGAATTTCATTAGAGTTCCTCTATCTCGTAGTCCTCTATCAATGGGTTTATTATGAACTTCTCAACTATGCTTTTTACATCTTCCCCTTTAGGAACCTCCATCTCTACGAGTTTACCAACCCTCACGTGCTGAGCGTTGAAACCGTTGTCTCTTAGCATTTCTTCTACGGCTCTCCCCTGCGGGTCAAGAAGACCCTCTTTAGGTTTTATCAGAATCCTCACTCTCTTCATAACTTTTCCTCTCAGATTTTATAACTATCCTGCGGATTTCATCATCCTCTTCAAGTCTCCAACGCTCTTTTTCAAGTCTGTCCCTCTTGGAGAGGGGAACCTCATCAACCTTTATCCTGTCATAAAAGGCTTTGCCGAGTTTAGTTGTTATGAGAACTTCCAGCTCATCTTTTATGGGTAGTATATCAACAAGCCTCTCTCTCGCGGAACCGATGACGTTTATACCTTTTACTCCCCTGTTTCTTACACTTATCTCCTGCTGGTATATCCTCTTTACCTTTCCGTCGGAGGTTACCACTATCAGGAAAGGTTCCTCTTCCTTTACTATCCTCGTCCCAACTACTTCATCGTTTTCCTCAACCTTTATGCCTTGTGCGCCCTTGGTTCCCGCGGTTACCGCTGGTATCTCCCTCACGCTGAAACGGGCAACCTTACCCCTCTTTGTAAAGAGAAGTATGTCGCTCTTGTCAATGGATTGGGATATGCTGACAACCTCATCATCGTCGGAGAGCTTTATTATCTTCATTCCTTGGGCTTTGTACTCAAACTCCACAAGGGGAATCTTCTTTATCATCCCATTTCTGGTGGCTAGGAGGAGTCTGTCTGCAAACTGTTCCCTTATGAAGGCTCCAACTATGTACTCTTCGGACTCCTTAAAGTTGACCTTACTCCCCTGAAGAGCCTGGGAGCCGGCTAGCCAGTAAACCCTCCCCTTATTGGATACCAGGAAGAGACCTTCTGTAAAGGGCACGTCAAGAATGTCAACTACCGGAGCTTCTCCCTCGGGCATGTTCTCTATGGGTGTAACCTTACCATTTTCAAGTATGGCAACCACAAGCGAACCCTCTTCTATCTCCTCCTCAACTCCCTCTATGTAGGTTCTCCTCGGATCGCCATACTTTTTCACGAGGGATTCGGTTTCCTCAATGAATATCTTGATTCTCTCCTCTTCGCTCCCAATAACCTTCTTGTAGTACTCTATCTTCTGGAGTAGCTCCGCTTCTTCTTGCCTGAGCTTATCCCTCTCAAGGGACGTGAGTCTGTGGAGTCTCAGGTCAAGGACAGCTTGTGCCTGTCTCTCTGTAAGCCCAAAGCGAGCCTGAAGCATATCCCTGGCTTCTGCTACGTCCTTTGATTTCCTTATGCCATCAATAACCTCATCAAGACTGTTGAGGGCTATAAGGAGTCCCTGAACAACGTGAAGCCTGTCTTGAGCTTTTGTGAGAAAAAAGAGTGTTCTCCTGAGTATCACATCTAACCTGTGTTTGAGGAACTCCCTGAGAAGCTCTTTTATACCTACGAGCTTGGGCTCTCCATTTATGAGAACAACAAGGTTCACCGGAAAACCTTTTCTAAGCTGGGTGTATTTGAAGAGTTTTTTGAGTACCTTTTCACCCTTTGCCTCCCTCTTCAACTCTATAACTATCCTCACCCCGTCCTTGTCCGATTCGTCTCTTATATCCGAAATTTCCTTGAGCCTTCCACTTCTAACGTTGTCTGCTATCTTCTTTATAAGCTCGGCTTTGTTGACCTGATAGGGTATCTCTGAGACAACTATCTGCTCCTTTCCTCCGGGTACCTTCTCAACGTGAGCTTTAGCTTTTACCTGGACTATCCCCCTACCAGTTTCATATATATCAATCAGCTCTTTAGCGTTTTCTATAACTCCGCCCGTTGGGAAGTCCGGACCTTTCACTATCTGAAGTAAGTCTCCAGTGGTCAGGTTTGGATTTTTGGCAAGCTCTATCAGAGCCTTTCCAACCTCCCTTAAGTTGTGGGGTGGTATGGAGGTGGCGAGCCCCACAGCTATTCCGGCTGTTCCATTGCACAGGAGATTGGGAAACTTGGAGGGCAGGACCGTAGGTTCGGTAAGGGACTCATCAAAGTTCGGTATGAAATCTACCGTCTCCTTTTCAATGTCTTCAAGCATCTCCACCGCTATCTTGGAGAGCTTTGCTTCTGTATATCGCATTTGAGCCGGAGGGTCACCGTCCACGGACCCGTAATTCCCTTGACCTATCACGAGAGGATACCTCATAGAAAAGTCCTGAGCCATCCTCACTAACGCATCGTAAACCGCCTGATCTCCGTGGGGGTGAAATTTTCCAAGGACCTCACCGACCACCCTCGCACTCTTCTTAAAGGGCTTTTCAGGGGTAAGCCCCATCTCGTGCATGGCGTATAGTATCCTTCTCTGAACGGGCTTTAATCCGTCCCTGACATCGGGGATTGCCCTCCCCACTATGACAGACATCGCGTAGTCTATATAAGACTGCTTTACCTCCTCTTCTATAGGGACTTCAATGATTTCCATTTGACCTTATTATACCACAGCCTCAATGGTTCCTTCTTCCCTTGAGACTCTAAAAACCCCTTCTCCGAGAAACCTTTCACACACCCAAAGGTTAGTCTCCAGATGCCCTGTGAACATCGGAACTTTTACCTTACCGCCTGCGAGCCCAATCCAAGGAATTAAATGGTCTGCAAGGTGTCTATCCACTGTAGCTTCCTTGCTCCAATCCTCCCATAGTTTTTGAGCGCATTCCTGACCTACTAATTCTGCAAGTTTACCTTTTTCACCAAGGCTATCGGCACCCATTGTATTCCCTTCCGTATCCTCCAACCATAAGGTTACACTCGTTCCAATAGATAAACTTCTTACATACTGTCTGTAAACCTCCGGTTTTTGCATGCCTATCCCTTCCAAGAACTCAACGGCTCCCTGAGCCTGTCTTTCAGCTACCCTTCTCTCTCTGAGCCTTTCTTCAGCTATAGAAAGGAGGTGGATTTTTTTAACCAGACCCTGCTTTTCTTTAAAAAGGTTGAGCTTCCCTTTTAAAAATTCCCTCAGAGATTTTAAATTCCCAACCTCTCTGAGAACCGCACCCTCGGCGGTGAGTTTTATGATACCGCCGCCTGCAGGATAGTACCCACGTCTGAGAACCTCTATTCTTGCAAGCTTCGCGACGGAGCTAATCTGAGGAAGGTAAACGAATCTCACCCAGTCTATCGTTGGACTCATAGGAACTTCAGTTCCCCCTATAGCTTCAATTTCAACCTTTCCTGGTGTCAATAGGGAAAGGGGAAGTACGGTCTGTAGGAAGAGGCTTATAGAACCCGCACTCCCGAAGTCAACGTGGTAGTAACCAGGCTTCAGCTCTCCAGGTATATAGGTTAACTCTAAAGAACCGAGTCTGTCTCCCTCTGCCTTGGCGCAAGCAAACTTTTTGAGGAGTTTTACTATGTGCAGATGCTGTCTCTTCAGTCCGGGTTTTTCCCTTTTTACCCGTACATTTTTTATCCTTACAGGGATTTTTAGAAGGGTGCTCAGGAACAGAGCTGTTCTTACTATCTGACCTCCACCTTCCCCGTAAGAGCCATCAAGCTCCAGCATCGGCTAAAATTCTAACCTATGCTCAGGAGGTACCTGCTGCTTCCTGTTGTTATAGGGATAGTTACAGGGGCATTCGCCGTCCTATTTGTTTTCGCAATTGAATATGTTAATCACTATGTTCTTGAGCTTTTTGTAGGTTATGTTCAGCCTTTGCCGGCTGGTGAAGGCGGGAGAGAGCATTTCACCTTTTACCCCCAGAGACCTTACCTGCTTCCGCTAACCGTTGCCTTTGCCGGACTGGTTTCCGGTTTGCTTGCCCATTTCCTGGCTCCAGAATCTGCCGGTGTTGGAACTGATGCTGCTATAAAGGCTTACCACAACCGGGAGAAGTTATCTTTAAAGTCCTCCATAATTAAGCTTTTAACTTCTGCGGTGACCATAGGTAGCGGAGGTACCTCTGGAAGAGAGGGTCCCATTGCCCTTATAGGCGCGGGTGTGGGTTCAACAGTTGCACAGCTCTTTAGACTTGACCCCAAGGAGAAGAGGACAGCTCTGGCTGTGGGTCTGGGTGCGGGCATAGCTGCCATTTTCAAGGCACCCCTCGCTGGAGCGATAATCAGCGCAGAGGTTTTCTTTAAGAGGGACTTTGAGATAGAAGCTATGATCCCTGGCTTTGTGGCTTCAATTACATCCTACAGCCTGTTCGGCTTCTTTTTTGGCTTTCATCCGATATTT
Source organism: Hydrogenivirga caldilitoris (assembly GCF_003664005.1). Taxonomy (NCBI): domain Bacteria; kingdom Pseudomonadati; phylum Aquificota; class Aquificia; order Aquificales; family Aquificaceae; genus Hydrogenivirga; species Hydrogenivirga caldilitoris. Next base: position 1,310,243 of record NZ_RCCJ01000001.1, on the reverse strand, counting down.
TCAGCTCACATACCCGAGTTTCTTAACGTGCACCCTCTTTCTCTTCTTGCCTATGTAGGTCTTGGAATTTTTTGTGCCATCGTAGTTAGGGTTTTTACCTTTCTCTTTTTCAAAGTTAAAGAGTTCTTTGAAAGGATGAATATACCTCCTTACCTGAAGCCTGCCCTCGGAGGATTTATGGCTGGGTTAGCAGGGGCTTTTGTTCCTGTTGCTATCGGTAACGGTTACGGTTGGCTCCAGCTTGTAATCAACGGTGAACTCAACAACCTGGCTTTCATAGGTATGGGTGCTATCGCACTGATGCTTGGGGCTTCATTGACGTTGGGTTCGGGAGGTTCTGGAGGTATATTTGGACCCTCAGTTATGATCGGAGGACTTACTGGGGCTTTCTACAGCACCGCTTTGAATGAATACTACTCCCTCTTTTTACATGTCCCTTCCTTTACCATAGTGGGTATGGTTGCACTCTTTGCAGGGGCGGCAAAGGCTCCTCTCTCTACGCTCATCCTCATAGCTGAAATGACCGGGGGATACGAGCTTCTCGTTCCGGCAATGATATCGGTTTTCATCTCCTACTTTCTAAGCGGTGAAAGGAGTATTTTCCCCAGTCAGGTGAATACACGGCTTGATTCACCAGCCCATATGGAGGAGTGGGGGCTTTATGTGCTTGAAAAACTTAAAGTGGGTGATTACATGAATAAACCTGTATTTGTGAAGCCCTACGATACGGTTGAGGAGGCTTACAAGATAATGACTGAAAAACTTATAGGAGGTCTGCCGGTTGTTAACGAGGGCAAGCTTGTAGGGATAATAACCAAGAGCGATGTTCTCTCCGTCGCACCAGGGGATAGGAGTAAGGTTAGGATTCATGAAGTTATGAGCACAAATCTTATAGTGGTTACGCCAGAGGATAGTCTGGCAAACGCCTTCAGGTTGATGACTACGAAAGGGGTGGGACGATTACCTGTGGTGGAAAAGAAAGGAAGCAGAATACTGGTTGGGATAATAGCCAGGACAGATATAGGCAGGGCTACCAGGGAGTTTTCAGCCTAACCTCACGTATATGTAACCATCTTCAATTTTTGCCCCTTTGGGTTCCAGGTCCCTCAGTTTTCTGGGGAGCATTATATGGCTTTTAAAGTTTCCAACCCTTATGATAACTTCGTCCTCCCCTTTGAGGAGGGATACGCTCTCCTTTTTTATAAAGGGTGCTCGGACCCTTATTACGTACTCCCCTGTTTCCTGAATAAACTCGTAGGGCTTTTCCTTGAAGAAGACTTCCGAAGGGTCTCTATCTCTGTATATAAGGTCAGAGAGTATTTCAAGCCTCTCAAGACCGAAGACTTCATCCTCAAGGAGAGGTATTCTAAACACGGGTACGGGCGAGAAGTAGTCTTCTATCTCTTCCACGTACTTCTTCTGAATACTGATCCAGTTTCTGAGATAGGTGCAGTCGCCTGCATCGGGCGGTATAACCTTGTTCACTATAACACCGTCAACGTTTACACCGAACAGGTTGAAATACATAAAGGCTCTCTGGCTCTCCTTGAGGACCATCTTTTCGGGATTGGAGACCAACCTGACAGAGGTTATCTCAGGATTTATAAGTATCTCATCTACACCCTTTAACTTTTCATAGAAATTCTCCAGGGCTTTAAAGTAGGATTCGTCGGGAAGAGGAACATCTGTAAGCCTTCCAACTACAGGTCTGGCTACCTTCATTACAAGCCTTTCTGTCTTAAATATCTTTTTCATGTACCACTTCAAGACTGTGGGCATAGAGACGAATCTAAGAGACTCTCCGGTCGGAGGAAGGTCAAGTACAAGAACATCATACTCCTTCTCTTTGTAATATTTGTTCACGTAAAGGAGGCTCGTAACCTCTTCCATTCCGGGCAGTATGGCGAGCTCTTCTGCCAGAACTTCATCAAGCCCGGTAGTGTTGAAGAGGAGTTCAAGGAACCTGTAAACGTCTCCCCAGTATCTGTCTATCTCTTCCTGTATATCTATCTCTTGGATATGCAGTTTATCGTTTATCTTTATGGGAAGTCCTCTGGCTTCAAACTTCTCCCTGTCGGGTATATCAAAGGCGTCTGCGAGTGAGTGGGCGGGGTCCAGGGAAACCACTATCGTCCTGTATCCGAGTCTTGCAAGTTTGTACCCTGTTGCAGCGGAAACCGTGGTTTTACCAACTCCACCCTTTCCTGAGAATAGGATTATCCTCATGGGTATATTTTACAGAAAATCTACTTGAGAATAATTCGCAATTATTATATAATGATATTACAATTTACTTATAAATAAGGAGGTAAGAGATGAAAAAGGTTGCAGCCGTGATAGCTTTATCGGTGGGTGGTGCTTTGCTCGCAGGGGCAGGCAAGGTTGAAGACGCGAAACTCCTTGAAGAGGCAAGGAAATACTTTCAACCTTTGCCCAGTGTAGCCAAGAGTGAGACCAACCCTGTCACCCCGGAAAAGGTGAAATTAGGCAAGATGCTTTACTATGAACCGAGGCTTTCAAGGAGCGGTCTCATAAGCTGTAATACCTGCCACAACCTTGCAACTTATGGAGTGGACAACCTTCCCACCTCGGTGGGACACAGGTGGCAGCTTGGTCCCAGAAACGCACCCACGACCTTGAATGCCGCTTTCCATGTAGCTCAGTTTTGGGATGGAAGGGCTAAAGATGTTGAGGAGCAGGCGAAGGGTCCCATACTGAACCCTATAGAGATGGCTATGGACTCTCCAGAAGAGGTTGTTAAAAGAATAAGCTCAATACCGGAATACGTGGAGCTCTTCAATAGAGCATTTCCCAATGATAGAAACCCTGTAAATTATGAAAACATTGCTAAGGCGATAGCCGCTTTTGAGAGAACCCTTACCACACCCTCAAGGTTTGATGACTTCCTTAGAGGAAACACGGAAGCTCTTACCAAAGAGGAAAAGGAAGGACTTAAAACCTTTATAGAGGTTGGATGTGCAAGCTGCCATAACGGTGTAGCCCTTGGAGGGAACATGTTTACGAGGTTCGGTATAGTTGAAGCGTACTGGAACGCAACAAGGGACTATGTCACCCTTGAGAAACCAACTATGCCTATGGATGTAGGCAAGTTTGCGGTTACCCATAAGGAAGAAGACCTTTACGTTTTCAAGGTTCCATCCCTCAGGAACATATCAAGGACTTACCCCTACTTCCACGACGGCTCCGTGTGGAACTTAGAGGATGCGGTTCAGGTTATGGCGAAGGTTCAGCTGGGAAAGGAGCTTTCCAAGGACCAGGTCAAGAAGATAGTAGCCTTCTTAAAGGCTCTTGACGGAGAGGTTCCCAAACACGCCCTTGAATTACCTGTGCTTCCTCCCTCCACGAAGGAAACCCCAAAACCTGTAAGATAACTCATGCCCCCTTCCGAGGGGGGGCATCTCCCTTTATCTATGCGGCAACAGCCTTTTTATACAGGGCTTTAACGAGCTCGTAGTTCAGGGAATGTCCTCCTTTGTATGATATAAACTTTCCTCTCACGGATACACCAAGGAGGTAAAGGTCTCCTATAAGGTCAAAGACCTTATGTCTGACGGGTTCATCCTGATACCTTAAACCCCCTTTGTTGTATACCTTATCCCTACCTATAACCAGTGTGTTATCAAGACTTCCACCCTTCCCGAGTCCGTTTTGTCTTATGAACTCTATCTCGTGTTCAAAACAGAAAGTTCTTGCAAGGATTATATCCCTTGCGTTTCCTCGGAAAGTGTACTTCTGTCTGCCGAAGTAGGTTTGAAACTCCCCCTCATAGGTGATTTCAAAGCAGGAACACGGGAGAGCAACTATATAGGAATCTCCCCTCTGAACCCTGACTTCTTCCTTTATCTGCAAGACTTCCAAGTCCTCTTCCTGCTTGATAACCTTATCCTTTAAGCTTCGGTAAAAGAAGTATCCGCTCCCGTCCATTATTGGGATTTCACTTCCTCCTTGAACTTCTATGGTAAGGTTGCTTATTCCTAAAAGATGCAATGTGGCAAGGAGGTGCTCAACCGTTTTTACAACCACTCCGTCCTTACCTAAATCTGTAGAGTGAAAGGTGTTTACCACGTTTTCTGGTTTCGCAGGTATCCTGACACCGTCCCTGTAGAAGCTTATGCCGGTGTTTTCTCCTTCCGGGTGTAGTATTATCTTGGTTCTTTCTCCCGAATGTATGCCAACCCCATCAAATTCCAAAGATTCCTTTATAGTCCTCTGTTTCATAGCAATATTAACCTATGCAATTTTCTTGCCAAAACCTGTGAATTTTACCCGCAACCTCTTCCATCAACGGTTTCTCTGGGATTATGTTCGGTATTATCCCGAACTTTTCCAGCTCTTTTTTTGTAGTTTTGCCAATGGAAACTACTATGAGGTTGTTCAGTAAAGCCAGTGCCGTGCTTTCTTGCAAATTTTCAAAAAATCCCTGAACGGCGGAAGGGCTGGCGAATATAATAAAGCCTCCTCCTTTAAGTAGGTTCATCAATGTCTCTTTTGGGTGAATTAATCTGACCGTCCTGTAAACGTTCAAGGGTAGCACCTTATAACCTTTCTTGGATAAACCTTCTATAAGCTCATCCCTTCCCTGCTCCGATCTGGGTATAAGGACTTTCTCTCCTTTCCCTTCTGGAAATTCTTTGAGGATGCCCTCGGCACTCATGTCTTCAGGTACAAGCCATACCTTACAGCCCAGACTTTCAAGTTCCTTTTTGGTTTTTTCTCCAACAGCCACCACCTTAGCGTCCTCAGGGATTCCTGACCTTCGCAAGAAATACTTCACAGCCTTGGTACTTTGAAAGACTATGTAACTGATATCCTCCTCCCTAACTTCGTAGTCTAAGGGCTCGGTCTTTATAAGGGGAAGTTCTATCACCTCAAAGCCGAGTTTCTCAAATAAGGCTCTGTCCCTTTCTATATCTTCACGGGAGCGTGTAAGTATCACCCTCTTTGAAGGTTTTCTACCCATTCCACCATTCTATTCAAAGCCCTCTCCGCAAGGAACTCCTTTCTTCTCTTCTTGCCCCTTATTCCTTTCTCTGGAGGGGGAAGGAGCCCAAAAACCGGGTTCATCGGCTGGAGCTCACCCTCTTTGGAGGTTACGTACCTTACAAGGGAGCCAAGCATAGTCTCTTCAGGGGGAACCACCAGTTCTTTTCCCCGTGAAAGCCTGCCTGCGTTTATCCCGGCGAGTATTCCCGTTGCAGCTGAGGCAGCATATCCCTCAACCCCAGTTATTTGACCCGCGAAGAATATGTTCTCTCTCTTCCTCATGTTCAGAAAGGGTGTGAGGCTCCTGTTTGACTGAATAAAGGTATTTCTGTGCATTGAACCCAGTCTAACGAAGACGGCGTTCCTGAGGCAGGGTATGAGTCTAAAGACCCTTTTCTGTTCAGGGTAAGTCAGTTTCGTCTGAAAACCTACAAGGGATAGGAGGGTCCCTTCCCTGTTCTCTTTCCTAAGCTGAACTACTGCGAAGGGCTGCTCCCCCGTTCTTGGGTCTTTGAGACCTACGGGCTTCATCGGACCAAAGAGGAGTGTCTGATAGCCTCTCTCAGCCATTTCTTCTATAGGGAGGCACCCTTCAAAGTGAACCGCTTTCTCAAAATCTTTCGGTTTGACCTTCTCCGCCTTTAAAATTTCCTCGTAAAAAACCTTGTACTCCTCCTCTGTGAGAGTACAGTTGAAGTAATCGTCTCCCCCCCTTCCGTACCTTGAGCCCCAAAAACCCTTTGTGAAATCTACACTCTCAGCCTCAACTATAGGGGAGATAGCATCGTAAAAGTAAAGGGTCTCGTGTCCTACCAATTCCCTTATATGCTCGGTAAGCGCTTCTGAGGTAAGGGGTCCGGTTGCAACAATTACTATCCGGTCCTCAGGAATCCTTTTTACTTCTTCCCTTATGACTTCAATGTTCGGATGACCGGTGATCCTTTCCGTTATGTAGTTTGAGAAAACTTCCCTGTCCACTCCCAACGCTCCACCCGCTGGAACTCTCGCCTCCTTCGCTGCCTCTATAACTAAAGACCCCAATATACTCATCTCCGCTTTCAGAAGTCCGGCTCCGGTAGTTATTTCTGTTCCTCCGAGGGTGTTGCTGCAGACAAGCTCGGCGAGTCTATCTGTTTTATGGGCTGGTGTTGACCTGTTAGGTCTCATTTCATACAGGATAACCTTATGCCCGTCCTGTGCCAGTCTCCAGGCAGCCTCTGAACCTGCAAGACCTCCTCCTATTACCGTTATTTTTTCCTCCATTACAGGTTTATAAATATAGTTCTTACTATTTCTTCTTCATCTCGGGGAGCTGGATTATCGGTGTCATTTTGGTATCATAAGGAATGAGGATTATAGTGTTGTTTCCACTCTCCGCATAAGACTTTATGTTTTCAAGGAACTTCCACATCAGGTATTCTTTGGTCAGAGAGCCGGCTATTATCTTATTTGCCTCTGCTATCCCCTGAGCTTCTATCTTCCTTCTCTCAGCTTCAAGTTTTTCTTTTTCTACCAAAAACTTCATTCTCTGAGCTTCCTCAAGGGCTCTTCTCTTCTGTTCTATAGCCTCTACAACCTTCTGAGGCAGTCTTATGTCCCTGATAAGTATCTCATCAAGGAGGATGAACCTCTTTTCAAGCTCATTTCTCACCTGTCTGGCTATACTCTGCTGTATCATTGACCTTTCCTGGTATACCTGGGCGCTATCAAGGGTGGATATTACGTCCCTGACCGCAGACCTTATCACGGGTTTTATGATCCTGTCTTCGTAGGCTAGTCCATACTCTATAAATATCTCTGCCGCTTTATCGGGCATTATCTTGTAAAGGGTTGTGAGCTCTACGTTTATAGTTAGCCCGTCCTTAGAGAGAGCGTTTATGGAGTTTAGTCCTGTAAGGTCATAGCTGTGGGTTCTGACTGACATCTTTTCCGTCCTCTGGATAAAAGGCACTATAAGATGCAGACCAGGGCTCAGCTCATCAGGGCTTGCCTTTCCAAGGGTTAACTTTACACCTACGTATCCGCTCGGTATGACTACGAACGGGTTGGATAAAAGAGCTAATAACACAAGAGCCACCAAGACCACACCGAGGGCTATAAAACCTTTAGGTACCTGAGGAGGTCTCGGATATCTGTTGGGGTCAAAGTTCATGCTTTAAGTATACACTCTTAATTGCCGCTGATGTTTCCCTTTATAATAACTTCCTATCTATGGGTTGTGAGGTATGTCTTTCTGAGGAAAAGGACTTCAGAGAGGGTTTTATACTGAGAACCTTTGACCTCTCTCCGGAAGAGATTGAAGTGAGTTTACGGGGACTTGATTTTAAGCTTGAGGTTACCCTTTCAGGTGTTGATATACTTTTTGAAAAGGAGGAGGACTGGAGGAAGGCAAGGGAGAAAGTTGGGATAAATATGTACTCCACAGACACCTCCTCTATGGAGGAAGTGGTTGGAAGACTTTTAAAGAGGAGAGGGGAAACCTTGAGTACAGCTGAGAGTTGCACCGGTGGACTCCTTTCTGCACGAATCGTTAACGTTCCGGGGAGCTCGGAGTATTTCTTAGGGGGCGTCGTGGTTTACTCAAACCAATTGAAAGTCAAGCTTCTCGGTGTTAAAGAGGAGACACTCAATGAGTTTGGGGCTGTTTCTAGGGAGACGTGCCTGGAGATGCTTGAGGGACTGAGGAAAAAGTTTGGAACCGATGCAGGGATAGCGATAACAGGTGTAGCTGGACCTGGCGGTTCAGACCACAAACCTGAGGGACTAACGTACATAGGAGTATATTACAGAGAGAAGTTCCATATAGAGGAGAGGGTTTTCGGGGCGGGTAGAAATCCCAACCGTTTTCTGTCTTCTCAGGTAGCATTTAATGAATTGAGGAAACTTATCTTAGAGGAGGCAACATGAAGGTTCATCCAACGGCAATAATTGGAGACGAAGTCAAGCTTGGCAAAGATGTAGAGGTAGGAGCTTTCTGCGTCATAGAGGGTAAGGTTGAGATAGGCGATAGAACTAAGATAGGCAACAGGGTTACCATAAAAGGAAAGACCAAAATAGGGGAAAACTGCAGAATATATGATGGTGCGGTTATAGGTGAAGAGCCCCAACACCTCAGGTATGAGGGGGAGGAAAGCGAAGTGATAGTTGGAAATAACGTGCTCATAAGGGAGTACGTAACCATACACAGGGGAACCAAGATTGACAAGATGAAAACTATAATAGGGGACGATGTTATGCTAATGGCTTACTCCCATGTAGCCCATGATTGTGTGGTTGGAAGAGGTGTTATAATGGCAAACTGTGCTACCTTGGGAGGTCACGTTGAGGTTGGTGAGTACTCCTTCATCGGGGGCTTATCGGCAGTTCACCAGTGGGCAAGGATAGGTCCCTACTCCATGGTTGGAGGGCTTACAGGCGTATCCCTTGATATTCCTCCCTTTACAAGGGCTTCCGGTCAACATGCTCAGCTCTACGGCGTAAATACCCTCGGGCTGCAGAGGAGAGGCTTCTCCTCCGAGAGGATAGCGGTTATAAAGAGGGCTTACAGGATTCTATTCAGAAGCAATCTCCTGAGGAAAGAGGCTATTGATATATTGAAGAAAGAGTTTAAAGATAACGAAGACGTAGAGCTCCTGATAAACTTTATAGAAAGCTCAAAGAGAGGCGTCGCTAGGGATGCTGGCGCCTGACAGGAGGAGATATGAAAGCTGTTATCCTCGCCGCTGGGCTCGGTTCACGTTTCAAGAGCGATAAACCTAAGGTCTTGCATGAAATTCTTGGGAAACCCGTGCTCTGGTATGTGGTCAACGCTGTGGAGCGAGGAGGTATAGAGGACATCGCTATAGTGGTAGGATACGGAGCTGAGGAGGTGAAGAAGGCTCTCGGTGACGGTTTTAAGTATTTCTTGCAGGAAAATCCCAAGGGAGGAACTGCGAACGCGGTACTGTCCTCAATGGACTTCTGGAGAAACCATGAGGGCTACATCCTGATAATAAATGGGGACACACCCCTTGTCACCTCTGACACCATAAAGAATATGCAGCGCTTCCTGATGCTTGTTGAAGAGTATGAAAAAGTTAAGCTTGCCGGGGTTGTGCTTTCCTCGGTGCTTAGTGACCCAACCGGGTACGGAAGGATCGTCAAGGAGGAGGGAACTGACAAAATACTTAAAATTGTGGAGGAGAAGGACGCAAGCCCGCAGGAGAGGAATATAAGGGAGGTGAACGGCGGTGTCTATATGTTCTATGTGCCCTACCTTCTTGAGGCACTTTTCAAAATAAAGCCCAGCGAGGTAACCGGAGAGCTCTACCTTACTGACGTGGTAAGTTACATGGTTTCAAGGGGCTATGAGGTGAGGAGTTTTATGGCCTCTGACCCGACAGAGATACTGGGTATAAATACCCGCTGGGAACTCAGTTTTGCTGAGAATATCCTCAGGCTCAAGCTGATAAAGTTCTGGGCTGAAAAGGGCGTAACTTTCCATATCCCTGAAACTGTCTGGATAGAGCCCGATGTAACCCTTTCCAGAAACGTGGAGATATTCCCCGGCGTAACCCTGAGGGGGAAGACGAAGCTCTCTAAGGATGTTGTGGTGAAAACGGGAGCGGTCATAGAGGACTCCGAGCTTGGAGAGGGTGTGGTTGTAGAGCCCTACTCCTTTATAAGAAAGAGCAAGGTCGGAGCTGGTGCCATTGTTGGACCCTACGCTCACGTGAGGGAGAATTCAGTTATAGGCGAGAAGGGTGAGATAGGCAACTTCGTTGAGGTGAAGAAGAGCAGATTAGGTAGTAGGGTAAAGGCTAAACACCTTGCCTATATAGGGGATGCAACCGTAGGGGATAACGCAAACATAGGAGCTGGTGTGGTTACGGCAAATTACGATGGCAGAAGAAAACACAAAACAGAGATAGGAGAAAATGCCTTTATAGGGAGCAACTCACTGCTCGTGGCGCCTATTAAGATAGGGAACTATGCTTACATAGCTGGTGGGTCGGTTATAACTAAGGATGTTCCCGATGAAGCCCTTGCCGTGGAAAGGGGAGAGCAGAGGGTTCTCAAAGGCAAAGGGAAAAAGCTTCTATCTTCCTAAGATTCTCTCTGGAGTTTAAGGAAGAGGTCTGAGTAAACCCTGCTTAGCAGGCTTGCTATATCGTCCGCATCGCTGGTAAATTCTATAACTACGCTTCCTCCTGAGCTCCTGACAACCTTTCCAGCCGCTCTCGTTTTAAAACCCCTGTAGTTGAGCTCAACCTCACACTCCTGCTCTTTCAGGTCTGTGCCAACTTCAATACTGGCGGAGGCTAAACTTATGTCCCTGACCTTACCCTCAAACCTCTTGCCTCCACAGGTTAACTTCGCTTCTATATCCAAATTGCCTTCTACAGAAACCCTCGGTAGTTTTCTCCTATCCTCCGTCAAAAAATCAAGTCTGGCAAGGATAAACTTCTTATCCGGGTCATTTTCAACAACCCTGAGCTCCCCTATAAGTCTCTTCTCTTCCTCTATTAGCACGTATATCACGTTACCCTCTTTAAACCTGCTCGTAAGGCTGTTTGGAAAGATGTGTTTAAGACGGACTTCTCTCTCATTTACTGCGTAAAGGGTGAAGGCTACCGGTTGGTAACCTCCATTCACTTGAGCGAATCCCCTGTAGCGCTTACCCGACCGGAAGAGCTTGGTTGCGTCTGTCACTCAAATACCTCCTGAGAATCTGATAATAATAGTTTATCTTCACCATGGTCATGTGGGCTTCTCTGCTTTTACCAATCCTATCGGGATGGTATCTCCTGACAAGTTTTCTGTAGCAGGATTTCAGCTCTGACTCTGTGAGGTTTTTAAGCCCGAAAAACTCTATGGCTTCCTCAATTCTGACGGGGTGCTTCTTGGGATTTCTGCAAAAGCTCCAGTAAGTCTTCACGTAGGTCTTCAGTAGGTGTCCCTTTGAACTCTCAAACTCTCCAAAGGAGTCTATAAGGGTTGAAGGCGGGAAGTAGAGGAGCAGGCTACGTATTATTGAACGGTGGAACCATTCCCTGAGAAATCTCTCTTCTCCCAGGTCTTTGTAGCTCTGGTAAAGCTCGTAGAAGGAAGATATGAACTGATTCAGACGATTCTCGTACATATACTCAATCACCTTTTTGCAGAAGAAGCTCATCAGCTTCCCTCTGAAGAACGGGACTCTATCACTCTCACTGTATCCTGCATCAGGCTCATTAGAGATTCAAGGTTTGCAGTGACTTCCTCATACTTGCTTTTTAGAGCTTCCATTCTGTACTGTACAAGATAGAAGAGCTCCTCAACGTTTGAAGACTGCTCCTTCTGAAGGTCAGCTTCCCTTGCCACCTCCTCTATGTGCTTCTTTGCCTCGTTTATCTTCTTACCTATCTCCTTAAGGACACTGTCTATATTGTCGGTAAACTCCATAGTTTTCCCCGCCAGCCTTCTCACCTCATCGGCAACCACCGCAAAGCCTCTTCCCATTTCCCCAGCTCTCGCAGCCTCTATCGCCGCATTTAGGGCTAAGAGGTTTGTCTGCTCAGATATCTCATTTATAAGGGAGAGTATCTTGATAATGTTCTCAGATTGGTGGGTTAGCTCGTTTATTATCTCCATATCTTTTCTCAGAGATTCTTCTGTTTTCCTTGCAGCTTCGTTCATCTCCTGTACTATGGCTAAACCATTCGTAACTATCCTGAAAACCTCGTCCAGTTCGGTAAAGCTTGCCGCTGACTGAGATGAGAGCCTGTTCAGTTCTTCAACGAGGGGCTCTATCCTTGAGGTCACACCCTCAATGCACTTTTCTTCAATTTCCTCTTTTGGTTTCTCCTCTTTAACCTCTTCCTTTTTCTCCCTGAAAACCAAAAAGTTTTGCCTCTGAGCTACTATCTCTATGTTCTCTGTTGAAAGTTCCTCGGGTGAACCGCCGCCTAATATCTCTCTTGCCTTCTCGTTCATAAAGTATATCTTTCCGTTCTCAAATAGGATGACACCTTCCTCCATAAGGTTCATAAGCTCTTTCAGAAGAAGGTTCTCTTCCTTACACTTTGCGAGTTCCCCCTCTAGTTTCCTTAACTCCTCCTTGTTACCCCAAAACATAGCTCACCTCACTTGAATATCTTTTCCATCTTCTCCTTAAGCACTTCCGGTGTGAAAGGCTTAACTATGTAGTTGTTCACACCGGCCTTCAGAGCTTCCATTACATTCTCCTTTTTGGCTTCCGCGGTTACCATAAGTATGGGTATATGTTTCAGCTCTTCATCGTTCCTTATAGCTTTGACTAGAGAGAGTCCATCCATTTCAGGCATATTCCAGTCGGTCACAACAAAATCGTACTTCTCCTTTTTGAGCTTCGCAAGAGCTTGTTTTCCGTTCTCAGCTTCCTCTATGTTTGTATAACCCAGCTGATTAAGTATGGTCTTTATTATCCTCCTCATAGTGCTCATGTCGTCAACCACGAGAATCTTTATGCTGGTAGGGGGCATCGGCATCCTCTAACCTCCTAAAGTCCAAACTCTTCAAGGAGCTTATCAACATCCTCCTGATTTATTCTATCCTGGGACAGGAGTTCACTCACCTTACCTTTTATTCCAGAAACCTCTTCAGCTTTCAGATTCTTGCCCGCTGCCACATGGGAAACAATTATGTCTAAGAGAGTTCTCTTAATATTTTCAAGAACCTGCAAAACGGTTTTCAATTGTTGTCCTGCGAGGTCATGAAAGGACATGTGGGTGTATAGCTCCATGAGTATTTTTAAATTCTCCTGATTCTTGCCCTTTATATTCTCTAACCTCTCCCTTACTTTCGGTATTGGGCTCAAGGAGAGCAGGAATTCAACGTCCTTTTCTATGCTCTCGGAGTTCTCGTTCACCTTTTCAAGGTAGTTCATTATGGTGTGTGAGGTCTGCTCAAGGAAAACCATAACATCTTCAATGTTCTTTGCAGTTTCTGGTAAGAGTTGGGAGCTTTCACTAACCGGTTTCTTAATGCCTTCTATTACATTTTCAAGCTCTTTTACGTTGCTTATAAGCTCCTTGATTATCTCCTCAAGTTCCTTCATTCTGTTCCTCTAACGTGGTGCTTAACGAATGATTTTATTTTAACAGCCTTTCTACCTGAAGACTCTCCAAGAACTCCTGTAAACATGGGGACGCCTGCAACTTTAACAGTTACCGAGTTTGGAGCTCGTGGAGAGAGGGGTACAAAATCTCCCTCTTTTAACTCAAGGAGTTCCCTTACACGCATCTTCATGACCGGGAATGTTGCCTCCAGTGTTACTGAGGTGTTCATAAGGCTTGCAAGAATTAAGTCCCTGTAGTTGCCACTCTCGGTGTCTGTAGTCCTGAGTATATCCTTTATCGGTTCTATGGTTTTCATGGGTATCGCCAGGTATATGTTTCCTTTAAAGCCTTCTATCTCTACTTCCAGAGTTATTATTATCATTATCTCGTTCCTGCTGACTGTTATAAGCCTCCTTGGATTATCTTCAATTCCTATAAACCTAATTTCTCCTTCCCTAACCAGCTCAACCCAGGTGTTGTTCAAGTGCTTAACGAGGAGCTCAATCAGGTTGTTTATTATTTTCTGTTCAAACTTGGTAAAGCTCTTTCCTTCCACCTTGTAAGGCTGGGCAGGTCCCCCAAATATTATGCTGATTATCGTGTATATAAGACGTGTGTCTAATACCATGTAAACTCTGCCGTTCAAGGACTCTATCTGCAGGACTGCTATCGCTGCCGGAAGGGGTATCTTCAGAACAAAGTCTGATATCTTTTCCGTTTTTATCCCGGAAAGGGATATGTTGTCAAGGTTGAAGATTATCCCCCTTAGTTCAACGGTAGCGCCTGCAACCCATCTGTTAACCACCTGCTCAAGCTTCACGAGCCTTGTTGGTGATATCCTCTCAAGCTCGTTTATGTCAAAAGGTCTATACTTAATCTGCTCTTCGCTCTTCTCCTCTTCCTTCCCGAGGCTTTGGAGGAGCATATCTATCTCTTCCTGAGAGAGGAAATCCTCTTCCGCCATGAGATTAAATATAGCAAAGCTAACGTGAATTTTGCATCAACCTTTCATAGATTTTAGTATTAACATTCCGATATAAAACCTATAATGTAAAACTGGAGGCTTTAGGATGGCTGAGGAGAAAGTTCAGGAATGTGCAAAGTATATGGAGGAGCTTTCAAAGTTAACTGAGAACCTTATGAAGATATCCAAGCAATCAAACCTCCTTGCTCTCAACGCTGCCATAGAAGCTGCGAGGGTTGGCGAAGCTGGGAAGGGTTTTGCTGTTGTTGCTACGGAGTTCAGAAAGCTTGCCGATAACACCTCCAAGCTTTCTAAGGAGATAAAGACGATAGTTGACCAGCTTACAAAAGCCCTGAGTGTGGAGGATAAGCATGAAGCCTGAGAGAACGGGTGCTCTTCCCGATATATTGGAAACGGGGAAGAATGAGCTTGAGATAGTTGACTTCAGGATATATGAGGATAGGGAGGAAGGGGTTTACGAGTGGATATTTGGGGTTAACGTTGCAAAAGTTAGGGAGGTTCTCAGAATACCAAAGATAACAAAGGTACCAAACCTCCCCCCAGAAGTTGAGGGTATGGCAGAGATTAGGGGAAAACTTGTCCCCGTTATAAGCCTTGCCCGCTGGATGGGTATACATGAACCTCCCGAGAGGAAGAAACTTCTCCTACACCTTGAATTTCTCAGAGAGAACGTAGGTGTTATAGTTCACGATGCCAAGCGGATAAGGAGGATAAGCTGGAAGGATATAAAGAAGGCTCCGGACACCCTTAACCAGAAGATGGGAGGTAGGATAACCGGAGTTGTGGACACGGAAGATGGGCTTCTTATAGTCCTTGACTTTGAAGGTATCCTCCATGACATAGGACTCTTAAAGGTCTTTCACGAAGCCGAAGCCTATAAAGAGGCAAAGAAAACTAAAAAGTCAGCTACCATACTTGTGGCTGAGGACTCACCCGTTGCGAGGAAAATCGTAAAGGACATCCTTGAAGCTGCCGGCCACAGTGTTATCCTCGCTGAGGACGGACTTGAGGCGTGGAACTTGTTGAATGAATATTTCAACAAGGCAAAGGAGGAAGGTAAGGCTATCACAGAGTTTATTCAGCTTGTCATAACCGACATAGAGATGCCTAACATGGATGGGCTCACCCTGACCAAGAAGATAAAGGAAACGGTGGGACTTATGGGACTTCCAGTTGTTGTGAACACGACCCTGAGCGATGAGTCCAACAGACAGAGAGCTTTCAGAGTGAACGCGGACGGGTTTATAGTCAAGTTTGATGCCGAGGAGCTTCTTGAGATGGTTAATAAGCTTGCTATGAGAGGAGAGCAGGTATGATAAGCGACGATATGAGAGAGATATTCAATGAGTTTGTCGTTGAAGCTGAGGAGAACCTTCATAGGGTTGAAGAGGCTCTGCTGGAGCTTGAAAGAGACCCCAAAAACGAGGAACTCCTTAACGCTACCTTTAGGGCTATGCACACCCTCAAGGGGGGTGCCGGTTTTCTTGGGCTGAACGCCATAGTTGAAGTAGCCCATGCTGCGGAGGATGTTCTCGGAAAGCTGAGAAGTGGGGAGCTCACCTTGACCCCGGAGATAAACGATGCTGTGCTTGAAGCGGTTGATTTTATACGTTCTGCTCTTTCCCTTTATGAGTCCGGTGAACAGGTTGAAACCCCAAGAGACCTGATAGAAAGGCTCAGGGAGCTTCAGTCTGGAAGCGCAGTTGCCCAAAAAGGGGAAGGAGAGAGCAGTATAGATGACCTTCTTGAAAGATACGGATTCGCTCATCTTAAGGGCAAGCCCATTGAGGATATACTTGAGGAGCTGATACTCCTTCCTCCTGATGAGAGACCCCTTGAACTGATAGATGAGCTTGACAAGATAGTGGCGAGCGGTGGGGCTCCCGAGGAGGTTGCACTTCCGGAGGAAAGGGCTCTTGAAACAGTTCAAGAGGAGTTAGAAGGAGAACCTAAGCCTGAAGAGAAAGAGGAAGTCTTGCCGGAAACGAAGAAAGCACCTGTAAAAGCGGAAGGCGAGAAGATTTTGAGGATAGATGTTCAAAAGATAGAAGCTCTCATGAACTTAGTTGGGGAGCTTGTTCTTGAGAGAAACAGACTCCTCAGGGTGTTCCAAAAGCTTTATGAAGAGTATCAGTCAAAGACTGTTGATGAGTTTGAGACCGTGATGTCCTCCCTTGACAGGATAGTTGGAGACCTGCAACTTGCCGTTATGAAAACCCGTATGCAACCGGTAAAGAGACTCTTTCAGAAGTTTCCCAGGGTTGTAAGAGACCTCGCGAGGATGTTGGGTAAGGAAGTTGAGCTTGTCCTTGAGGGTGAAGATGCAGAGATGGATAAGACCGTCCTTGAGAAGCTGGAAGAGCCTCTTATACACCTTATAAGGAACGCTGTGGATCATGGGATAGAACTCCCCGATGAGAGGGTAAGACTTGGCAAACCCAGAAAAGGCACTGTGAAGCTCAGTGCCTATTACCATGGAGACAGAATATTTATTGAGATAGCTGATGACGGGAGGGGCATAGACATTGAGAGGGTGAAGAAGAAAGCCCTTGAAAAGGGCATAATTTCTCCCGACAGGGCTGAAAAGATGACCGAAAAGGACCTCCTCTTTCTAATATTCCATCCTGGTTTCTCAACAGCTGAAGGAGTTTCGCAAGTTTCGGGAAGGGGTGTAGGGATGGATGTGGTTATGAATACAGTCTCCGCTTTCAGGGGAACTATAGATATTGAGACCGAGCATAACAACGGAACCAGGATAATCCTGTCCTTCCCTCTCACAGTTGGGATAATCCGTTCTCTTCTCGTTTCAGTAGGTGGAAGACTCTTCGCCATACCCATATACTCTGTCCTTGAGATAATTCAGGGCGAGGACGCTCAGATTACAACGGTTTCCGGCAAGGAAGTCCTTATACTTAGGGAGCTTACTATACCTCTAATAAACCTTGGGGAAGCCCTTGAGATGGGTGGGGGGAACGTAGGTTACGTTATAGTTTCACAGGTTGGAAGCCAGAAGGTAGCGTTTACTGTGGAAGAGCTCTTTGGAGACGAGGAGGTAGTCGTTAAACCTTTAGGGAAGATAATAGGTGAGATACAGGGCATATCTGGAGCTACCATAACGGGGGACGGAAAGGTTGTGCTCATACTTGACCTTGATGGAATACTGAAGCGTGAGATGAGAACATTAAGTCTTGTTTGAGGTGAATGTTATGGCTGACATAATGCCGGTTGGAGAGACAAAGCCGAGCGTGGCTCTCACAGGTGTTGAAGAGTTTCTCGGTATATCTCTTGAAAGGGAGCTGATAGGTATACCCCTGAAAAAGACGTTGACGATATCAAAGGTCCTTGATGCGGTTAAGGTACCTTACACCCCCAGTTACATCGTGGGTGTGATAAATCTGCGAGGGGAGATAATCCCCGTTCTATCCCTGAAACAGCTCCTGGGTTTGAGAGAGGAGAGGGAAACGACAAGGATAGTCGTGCTTGATTCCGTTCACGGAAAGGCTGGGGTTCTGGTGGACAGAATAATAGGAGTTGTAAGGGTTCCCCAGGAGAAGCTTGAACCCAACCCTATGGCGGGCAGATACAGTGCCTTTGTGAGCAATGTAGCACAGACCGAGTACGGTCTGATGGAGATACTTGACGTTGATAGACTTATAAATTCAATAGTAAAGAAGGACTAAGTACCCCGAATCCAAACACTGGTATCTCATAGGTTGAGGTTTGGCTCTTTGTAAGTTAATAAAGTTCTTTTTATAAAACTTGACATAGAAAGACTAAAGGTTTAAAATATCTTTCAGAAAAGAGGAGGTGTGAAGGATGGCGGAGAAGGTTCTTGGTATAGACCTTGGGACAACGAACTCTGTAGTTGCGGTGATAATAGGGGATGAACCCCAAGTTATACAGAATCAGGAGGGAGCAAGATTAACACCCTCTGTAGTTTCGTGGACGAAGGATAAGGAGATTTTAGTTGGAGAACCGGCAAAGAGGAGAGCCGTCTTGGACCCTGAGAACACCATATACGAGTCCAAGAGGTTTATAGGTAGGAAGTACGAAGAGGTAAAGGAGGAAGCCAAAAGGGTCTCTTACAAGGTTGTCGCGGACGATAAAGGAGACGCTGCCTTTGACGTTCCTAACGCTGGAAAGCTGGTAAGACCTGAAGAGGTTGGAGCTCATGTTTTAAGGAAGCTAAAGGAGGCAGCCGAAGCTTACCTCGGAGAGAAGATTACAAAGGCTGTAATAACTGTGCCTGCCTACTTTAATGAAAGGCAAAGGCAAGCAACGAAGGATGCAGGCAGGATAGCGGGACTGGAAGTCCTCAGAATTCTTAACGAACCTACGGCTGCGGCTCTTGCGTATGGTCTGGATAAGAAGAACGACGTCAAGATACTGGTTTATGACTTCGGAGGTGGAACCTTTGATGTTTCAATCCTTGAAGGGGGAGACGGTGTTATAGAGGTTAAGGCTACGAGTGGAGATACCCATCTGGGTGGAGCAAACATAGATGAGAGAATAATGGAGTGGCTCATAGGAGAATTCAAGAAGGAGACGGGTATAGACCTCAAGGGAGATAAAACCGCCCTTCAGAGACTCAAAGAGGCGGCAGAGCAGGCTAAGAAGGAGCTTTCCTTCAAACTTGAGACGGAGATAAACCTTCCTTTCATAACCATAGACCCAAATAGCAACCAGCCTCTTCACCTTCAGAAGAAGCTGACCAGAGCAAGGCTTGAGGAGATGATTAAAGACCTCATAGATAGGACCATGGATATAGTCAAGAAAGCTCTTGAGGATGCCAAGTTAAAACCCCAGGATATAGATGACGTGGTTCTCGTTGGAGGTTCTACAAGGATACCTCTTGTACAGCAAAGGATTAAAGAATTCTTCGGTAAGGAGCCCCATAAGGGGGTTAACCCCGATGAGGTTGTTGCGGTTGGAGCTGCTATACAGGCTGGTGTCCTTTCGGGAGAGGTTAAGGAGATACTCCTCGTTGACGTTACTCCCTTATCGCTGGGTGTTGAAACATACGGAGGTGTGATGACGACGCTTATTCCGAGAAACACTCCTATACCCTATAAAAAGTGTGAGGTGTTCACAACGGCAGCAGACTTCCAGACTGAGGTTGAGATTCACGTCCTGCAGGGTGAGAGACCCCTGGCAAAGGACAACAAGTCTTTAGGAAAGTTCTTCCTTACAGGGATAGCTCCAGCACCTAGGGGTGTCCCCAAGATAGAGGTATGTTTTGATATAGACGCAGACGGCATCCTCCACGTTACAGCCAAGGACCTGGGTACGGGTAAGGAACAGTCTATAAAGATTCAGCCCTCTTCTGGGCTCACTCAGGAGGAGATAGAGAAAATGGTTAAAGAGGCGGAGGCTCACGCAGAGGAGGACAGGAAGAAGAAAGAGCTCATAGAAACCAAGAACCAGCTTGACCAGCTGGTTTACAACCTTGAGAAGATAGTGAACGAGAACAAGGACAAGCTTCCAGAAGATACAGTGAAGGAAGCCCAGGAAGTTGTGGAGGAAGCTAAGAAGGTCATGCAGGAAGCCCAATCGGTAGAGGAGATTAAGACTGTTATGGACAAAGTTCTGAACGTTTCCTCTAAGGTCGGTTCCAGTATATATGAAGGTGCTGGCAAACAGGCAGGGGAAGGGGATAAGAAGGAAGGCGGAGATGACGTTGTAGATGCCAAGCCCGTTGATTAAGTCCTTCCATCCTGCCTCCCCTTCCTTTTATAATCTCTTTTTATGAAGAGGGCTATTTTTACAGAGGGCGCCCCTGCACCCGTTGGTCCTTACTCCCAAGCTATTGAAGTTAATGGGACCCTTTACGTCTCTGGACAGATAGGTATAGACCCTGGGACTAATCGGCTGAGGGAAAGCTTTGAGGGGCAGGCTGAGCAAGTTCTTAAGAATGTGGAAGCCGTATTACAGGAGGCAGGCTACTCAAAGGGAGACATAGTTAAGGTGGTTATATACCTGACAGATATAACGAAGTTCAAAGAGTTTAACTCCCTTTATGAGAGCTTCTTTCAAGGGATAGAACCAAAGCCTGCTCGTGTTACCGTTGGGGTAAAAGAACTCCCCTTGGGTGCTCAAATAGAAGTAGAGGTTACCGCTGTAAAGGTTTAAATTTATTAAGTATGCTTTCTCTTAACATAAAACCTCCCCACGACCCGGCTGCTGAGAGGTCGGTTCTCGGCACGATGCTCGCCGACCCGGACAATATACCCGTTGTCCTTGAGTATCTCACCGAGGAAGACTTTTACATAGAGGAGCATAAACTCCTGTTCAATATAATAGTCAAACTCTGGCAGGAGCACGGAAATAACTGGGACGAGGTAATTCTCGGGGACTATATCAGGAAGGAAGGTCTTGAGGAGAGACTGCCCTTTGAGTGGATACTCGGCATATACGAAGAGGCTGCGCCTATAAATACTTTGGAAACAGCGTGCAGAATAGTTAAGGAGAAGGCAGGTCTCAGGTCTGTTCTTGAGCTTTCGGTGAACCTGATAAAGGATGTCAAAGAGCTTCAGGATTTCAACACGATAATAGAGGTCGCCCAATCAAAGATATTTGAGATATCAGAAAAGACGACGGTTACCCATTACCACCATATTAAGGATGTTGCCCGAGAGGTGATAGAGATAATAGACAAGTTCCGTAAAACAGAGAGGCTCGTTACCGGACTCTCAACCGGGTTCACCGAACTTGATATGATGACCACGGGTTTTCACCCTTCAGACCTTATAGTCCTTGCCGCCCGTCCGGGTATGGGTAAAACCTCCTTTATGCTCACACTGGTAAGTCACGCTGCCTTCGTGGAAGAGAAACCCGTTGCTATATTCTCCCTTGAGATGAGCAAGGAACAGCTCGTTATGAGGCTGCTTTCAGGTATGGCTGAGGTTCCCCTTCAGAAGCTGAGGTCTGGATTTATTACCGATGATGAAAGGGAAAAGCTCCTCTCTGCGGCTTTGGAGCTTTCAAAGGCAGAGATATATATAGATGATACCCCAGCTTTAACTACCACCGAGCTTAGAGTAAAGTCAAGGAAGCTTAAGAAAGAAAAAGGGATTGAGTTCATAGCTGTTGACTATCTTCAAATGCTTCGCTCACCCGTTAGGAAATCCTCCCGTCAGGAGGAGGTTGCAGAGATATCAAGAAATCTCAAAGCCCTTGCGAAGGAACTCTCAATTCCGGTGCTGGCTCTTGCCCAGCTCTCAAGGCAGGTAGAGCACAGGAGTGACAGGCGTCCACAGTTGGCAGACCTGAGGGAGTCAGGACAGATAGAGCAGGATGCAGACCTGATAATATTCCTTCACAGACCGGAGTATTACAAGAAGAATCCTTCCCCAGAGGAAAAGGGTATAGCAGAGGTTATAGTTGCAAAACAGAGACAGGGTCCAACAGGCATAATAAAGGTTGCGTTCATAAAAGACTTCGCTAAGTTTGCCTCCCTTACCACACCTGTTGGAGAGGCGGAAGAGGAAATATTTGAAGAGGAAGAGAGCTTCTCCGATGAGGACTACGACCTTGATTTTTGAAGAACCGAAGGATAAAATTAAAGTTCTGCATCCGGGGTAGCTCAGTCGGCAGAGCGGGTGGCTGTTAACCACCTGGTCGGGGGTTCGAATCCCTCCCCCGGAGCCATTTTGATAGCTGTTTCAAACTCCTTCAGAGTCTCCTTCCGACTTACCCGCACAGAGGAACTTGACCTTTTGCTTTTCTTTTGCTATATATCAATTATCGTATGAAGGAGTTAACCTTATGATAAAAGGTCTCTCTGAAATAATGACCCTTAAGGAGACCGCAAAATATTTAAAAACTACAAGGGAAGGAAAAATCCCTGCTGTGAAAATTGAATCTGGAAAGGATAACAAGGTTATAATCCGTGTTCCTTATGATCAGGAATTGATAAGGAAAATAAAGACAGTTTCTGGAAGGAAATGGAATCCACAAGGAAAATATTGGGAAGTTCCTTACAGTGATGGTTTAATAGCAAAACTTCAAAATCTTTTTGGTGAAAATCTTTTTATTGACCCTTACTTTTATCTTATCCCATTGCAAAGGGAACTTTCAATAAGGAAATATTCCAGAAAAACAATTAAATCTTATGTGCGGTACAATCGAGATTTTCTCCTATTTGCAGGGAAGAAATCAGAGGAGATCAAAAATGAAGATATTAAAAAGTATCTTTATTATATGGTAGAGAAAAAGAGAGTAGCTACTTCTACTTTGAACATTATTATAAATGCACTGAAATTTTATTATGGAGAAGTTTTAGGAAAGGAGTTTATCTATGAAGTAAAGCGTCCTAAAAAGGATAAAAAATTACCTGTAGTTTTGAGCAAAGAAGAGGTTCATAAAATTTTGAATGCACCTTCCAACATTAAACATAAGGTAATATTGATGGTAGTATATTCAGCAGGTTTAAGAGTTGGAGAGGTGGTAAAACTCAAGCCCGAGGATATTGATTCAGAGAGAGGACTAATTCATATCAAAGGCAGCAAAGGGCGTAAGGACAGATATACAATTCTCTCTCAAACTGCTTTGAAGATTTTAAGAGAGTATTATAAGGAATACAAGCCTTCAAAATGGTTATTTGAAGGTGCAAGGAAAGGCGGGCACATTTCAACAAGGACCGTTCAGGCAATCTTCAAACAGGCATGCAGGAAGGCAGGAATAAAAAAGGATGTAACAGTTCATTCATTAAGACATAGTTTTGCTACCCATCTTCTTGAAAGTGGGATTGATTTAAGATACATTCAGGAAATACTCGGACATAAAAGTAGTAAAACAACGGAGATTTATACACATGTTAGTAAAGCAAGCATAGCAAGTATAAAAAGCCCTATTGACACAATTTTTAAGGAGAGGAAACCATGATTGCACCCAGAGGGATGTATATCCGCAATATTGCGTATATACCACCAAATCATCAGGATATCCGCAATGCGGATATGATTGAGTTAGGCGACATATGGAGGACGAGGTTCTACCATGGTACTGAGTTTTATTGAGAATTTGCCGTCTGAATTGCGGAATCAGATAATTTCGGAATACAAGTCAAGGGAAAGAGAATTAGAGTACCTATTAAAAAGGAAACCAGATAAATACCAATGGCTTGAAGATGAAGATGTCGAAGTAGTCAAATACTTACTTTCTTTAGGTATATTTTATAGAAGAGTGATTGATCCAATTTCTGGAAGTGTTGAATTTACAAATCGTGTGAACCGATTAGGTGTCCCAAATGTGAAAGTAGGTTCTATTAAATTAACACCAGAGAATTTAATAGAGCTTTCCAGTGCTGTTCAAGAATTCGAGAGGATTTTAAATAGATTTGGTTTTAATGCTAGATTTTTCGATTTTGATAGGATAGAAGAGTTTTTGCAAAATATAAAGGAACTTAAAGAGAGAGACAAATATGAATCATAAAAGTCCCTTCAAGGATAAGAGACTATTAATATGGGGAATTAATAATTTTCTAGAAAAATATGGCAGCACTTTAATTCAACATACCTCAAAAATCTCCACATATTTCGAAATTTCATGTTACAACTATATCATCAAATACTATGAAAATTCGGGATTCACTGTCCAAGTAAAAAATTTGGATGAAAAGACTCGAAGTTTCAAATATAAATTGGGACCTTTAGGATACCCACATAATTTTTCTTATTTTATCGTTTCAAAAACTTACCTCTACCGAAAAAATCCAAAAACTTTTCAGTATGAGATCCGCCACAATATTCCAGTACAATCGAAACATGATAGTAATATTTTTATCACCCCAGATATCGTGATATGTGAAAATAACATTGCTTCCAAAAGAGATTGGCGATATTACCGAGGTATGCGAAAACTCTACTTCATTCCAAATGAGTCTCTGATTTCCTTTGCAGAAGCAAAACATTATAACCCCTCTCCCGAGATGATTATTAATTTTATCGGGATCGTAAATGAATTAATGCCTTCTCTTCTTAAGAAGAAGAACAAATCTAATCGACCCGCTCATATAGCACCTTCATTGATAGTTTCGGGAAAAGGTGGTTATCATACCGATCTCATCAAGAGAAGTCTTCAAAATAGGTATAGTGTAAATATATTTTTGGGAGTATTTTCATCCTCTGCTCAAATATACTCAAAATATAGAAGAAGTGAGGTAATTACGATTTGAAAAGCACACACGTCGCCTAACAGAACGAATCTAGCTTCGCGCCTTCGACGCTCCGCCCAAATTCCGCTTCAGCGGAACTTTAGATACGCTCGGAACGTTGTCCAACAAGGCTGTATTAGATAAAATACCTGTCCATAGGCAGGAACTGGAGAGAGTATAACGAGGAGCCTGTTAAGAGAGGAGAGATTCTAATTGACTCCTCCAATTTCAGCCCAAGGGAGGAAAAAGCAAAGAAGCGGGAAAGACCATATACATATCCATGGCAGCTTATCTGGGTTCTGCTATTCATAAAGTTTGCCCTCAGACTTCCCTACAGGCAAACTGAAGGACTTACAAGAGAGTTATTCGGTTCCTTGGGACTAAAGGTGCCTAACTTTAGAACACTCCACTATAGGTTCACAACCTCTAACTTCAACCTATCTGACTTTCCTGATCCTGAAGAACTACCTGACGACTTTGTAATCATTCTTGACTCTACGGGAGTGAAGGTAACAAATAGAGGGGAGTGGCTAAGGAAGAAGCATGGGAAGAAGACAAGGAAAGGGTGGATAAAGCTACACGTAGCCTTAGACCTGAAGAGGAAGAAGGTGGTGGCTATGAAAGTAACAGATGAGAGAGTTCATGATTCCCAGAAGGCTAAAGAGCTTATAGAGAAGTCAAAGAAGAAGGCAGAGGGAAAAGGGAAGAGGGTTAGCAAGGTTATAGCGGATGCGGGATATGATACTCATGAGTTCTTCAGGTATTTAGGAGAGGAAGGTATAGAGCCTGCAGTACTTGTGAGAAAGGGGGCTAAGATAAAAGGAAATCCCGTGAGGGACAGGGTGATAAGGCAGATAAGGAAGGGGAAGAAGAAATGGAAGGAGGCGGTGGGATATGGCAAGAGGTGGCTTATTGAGAGCTTCTTTTCAACCTTCAAGCGATGGTTTGGAGAGTATGTAGTGAGCAAGAGGTTTGATAACATGAGGAAGGAGCTTGTGTTTATGGTTGGGATAATGAACACGCTGATGATGGCTCAGGTGGTATGAGAGATGGGTGTGGTGGAGTTGATGAGGACGGGAGAATACTCAGGTCAGGGAGACCCTAACAGATTTCTTGGACAGAGCAGTAAGACCTGCTCAAATTTTGAAAGAGCCGTCATCAATTAAACTACCTCTAAGACCCTCTCGGGCAAAACTTCCCCTACGATCCAGAGGTTAACGTTGAGTTCCTTAGCTTTGTTCTGTAAATAACCTTCTTTTCCTCTATCAACCGTGAAAAGAAGCCCTCCAGAGGTCACGGGATCACATAGAAGAATAAGCTTCCAGAGATCCAGATCGCTTCTTAAGTTCTCCTTAACGAATTTCAGGTTGTCCATCGCTCCTTTGGGATAGATCTTCTTCTTAACTAGATGGGCAGAGAGCTCATAAACAGGAACCTTCTCAAAGTAAATCCTCATACCGACCTCTGAACTCTTACATACGTTCCATGCATGCCCGAGAAGCCCGAAACCGGTAACGTCAGTGCAGGAGGTAGCTCCGAGGGAGAGCATCAGGGTCCTCGCCTTATCGTTGAGGGTGAGCATGTTCTCAATGGCATTGCTTATGTCCTTCTCCCTAAGAAGCCCTTCCTTAACTCCCTTTACGAGTATCCCTGTCCCTATCGGTTTGGTCAGGATGAGGAGCTGTCCCGGTTTTGCTCCGCCCTGGGTTATGTATCTACCTTCGGGACACACGCCTGCAACGGCGAGACCGAACTTAGGCTCCTTGTCGTCTATCGTGTGCCCCCCGAGGAGGACCGTCTTTGCCTCTCTTAGCTTGTCCACCGCCCCCCTCATAACTTCCTTAAAAGTGCTCACCTCCAGGTCACAGTTGTTAAAACCCACTATGGCAAGGGCGTTTAAGGGAACTCCTCCCATAGCGTAAACGTCGCTCAGGGAGTTGGCAGAGCTTATCGCGCCCCACAGGTAGGGGTCGTTGAGTATAGGGGTTATGAAGTCAACGGTGTGAACCCAAACCACACCTCCATACTCATAGACTCCCGCATCGTCTCCCACAGTAACGAGCGTATGCTCGTCCGTGTAAACGTTGAGCCCTTCCAGTATCTCCTGCAGGTCCCCCGGACCCAGCTTGGCAGCTCAACCAGAGGAGCGAACGAGCTTGAGAAGTTCTGCCATGCCTAAAAGTTTAAAGCCTGTGAAAGCTGGTTTTCTTTAGAGTTTTTAGAAGCTTACAAGCCTTCCCCTTTGATAAAATCAAAAATCTATGAGCCGCTCTTTAGCTCTCGTTGTTGTCCTGTCCTCTTTCTTCCTGATATTCGGAAGCTGGACCCTCTCTGTAACCTCACCCGATGAAGGCAAGAACCTTGACACAGCCCTCAGAATGCTTGAGAATAGGGACTTTATAATTCCCAAGTACAACTGTAATTACAGGTTTGAAAAACCTCCTCTATTTTACTGGCTTACTGATGTGTCTTTTTCTCTCTTCGGCGTGAACGAGTTTAGCGGGAGGCTTGTCTCTGGTCTTTCGGCAGTGGGGGTAGATGTGTTCACTTACCTCATGGCTTTGGAAAGCTTCGGACCAGAGGGGGCTCTCTTCTCTGCGCTTGTGTTTGATACACTGGTTCACAACTGGGTGGAGGCAAGGGCTGCGACTCCTGAAATTCTCCTTACTTTCTTTATGACACTCGGTTTATATCTGTTTCTTAAAGGTAGATTCAGGGCTGGCTGGGTAGCCCTGGCTTTTGCTTTTCTGGCAAAGGGTCCGGTTGGTGTTATCCTTCCGGTGGGCGTTTACCTCCTGTGGAGGAGAGACCTAAGGTTAATTAACTTTAGTGGCATAGTTCTCTTCTTTCTCATAGGCTCCTCCTGGTATCTTGTAATGCTCTGGAAGTTCGGTTTTGCTTACTTTTACAAGTTCTTCCTGTATGAAAACATAATGCGCTACACGGGACACAAGAGTATCCACCCCTATCCCTTCTGGTATTACGTCCCTGTGGTGGTGGCGAGTTCCCTCTTTTACCTTCCGAAGTTCCCTTCACTTATAAGGGGCTGGGACAGAAGGCTCAACCCTTACCTCCTCTGGTTTGTATTCGTTTTCCTCTTTTACAGCCTCGCAAAGAACAAGCTCCATCACTACGTCCTTTTCTTGTATCCACCCCTTGCGATAATGCTGAGCAGATACGTAGGCAGGAGATATATCACCGCTGTTCTTATCGTCTCTGTCCTGACCCTTACCGGTTTGGTCCTTTACACCCATGAGGTTGAGCAGGGGCGTTTCGTGCCCAAAGCTGCTGAGGTTCTGAAATCCTACGTAGGAAAGGTTTATTTCTATAAGACGGAGAACTCAGCCCTCGTTTTCTACACGAGGAAGTTTATAGAGAAAGTCTCCTCACTGCGAGAGATTGAAAAGCCAGCCCTTGTTGTGGTGGAGGAGAGGGACCTAAAGGACTTTCCCGGGGCAATGGTTCTCCTCAAGGGCAACGAGTTCGGTAAGAAGCTGCTCCTTATAGAAGTGAGGTGAAGGCTCTCAGTATATCCGTGAGCTCTGTGTCCGATACCGTTCTCATGTCAAGGAGAAGAACGTCTCTCTTTATCCTGCCCACTACTGGAGGCTCACACAGGCGCAGTCTCCTTGCAAGCTCCTCCGGGTTCATACCTTTCTGTTTCACAGCTACGCAGTAAGTTGGTAGTTCCACCTCCGGTATAGACCCACCTCCGGGTTTTGCCATATCCTTCAAAACTTCAGTTTCAAACACTTCAAGTTTCCTAAGCATGCGTGCGAGCTTTCTTGCTCTCCCTCTTAACTCCTTCTCTGTCTGAGAAAGCATTCTTATAACGGGGATTTCCCTGTATCTCCCCTCAAGGTACAGTCTTAGGCTCTTTTCAAGGACTGCCAGGGTCAGCTTGTCAATCCTGAGAGCGCGTGCCATAGGATTTCTCTTGACCTTCTCCAACAGCTCTCTCCTACCAAGTATTATCCCAGCCTGGGGACCCCCAAGCAGCTTATCCCCACTTCCAGAGACCACGTCAATTCCCTTTCTTAAGCATTCACCAAAGCTCGGCTCTTGGGAGTTTATCCCCATCTCCCTTATGTTTATTAGCAAACCGCTGCCGGCATCGTAATAAGTGGGAACGCCGTATTTCTTGCCGAGCTGGGATAACTCTTCAAGGTTTACCTCTTGAACGAAACCTTCCATATAGAAGTTGCTTCTATGAACTTTCATAAGCAGGGCAGTGTTCTCACTTATAGCCTCTTCGTAATCTCTTGTCTTTGTTTTGTTGGTGGTTCCCACTTCCCTTAACACCGCACCGGAAGCCTTCATTATGTCCGGTATCCTGAAGCTCCCACCTATCTCCACCAGCTCTCCTCTGGACACAACAACCTCTTTTCCTGCTGCGAGGGTGTTCAACACGAGGTAGACTGCCCCCGCGTTGTTATTCACCACCAAAGCGGCTTCAGCACCGGTAAGCTCACAGAGTATTCCCTCTACGTGAGAGTTTCTTGAGCCCCTCTCACCCTTCTTCAAGTCATACTCAAGGTTTGAGTAGCCTTCTCCTATCTCCTTTACAAACTCAAGGGCTTCCCTGTGTAGAGGTGCCCTCCCCAGGTTGGTGTTAATCACTATTCCTGTTGCGTTTACGACCTTTCTGAGGTTCGTTGATAGAAGGGCTCTTATTCTCTTTTCCACATCTCCAAGTAGAGTATCTGTTCTGTCCCTCAGCCCGTTCCTTATCTCCCTTCTGTACTCCTGGGTGACCTCACGTGCGGCTCTCTTTATGACTTCCTCCGGGTAAACCCCCTTGAACCTTTCAATTATCTTTGCCACCTGAGGTATTTCCCTTAGAAGCTTATCCATAACTACTATAATCTTAATTAATGTGGGGTGTTCTGTGGCTCCTCTTCGTATGTACGGTTTTTTCCTGCGCACCAAAGGGTGGTAGTGAAAGTAACTTTGATATAGGTGTTCGTGGTAAGGTAGAGTTAAAGTACGGGAAATGAAGTTTGTTCTGTTCGCAACGGCAGGTCATGTTGACCATGGAAAGACAACCCTTGTAAAGGCTCTAACGGGGATTGATACCGACAGGCTCCCGGAAGAGAAGAAGAGAGGGCTTACAATAGACCTTGGTTTTGCCTACCTTGACTTTCCTCAGGACGATCTAAGGCTTGAACTTATTGATGTCCCTGGACATGAAAGATTCATAAAGAATGCTATAGCAGGACTATCTTCAGTCTCTGGAGTTCTACTTGTAGTGGATGCGGGGGAAGGTGTAATGCCCCAAACCTTAGAACACTTTATGGTTGCAAAGGCTCTCGGTGTCAGGCACGGTGTAGCTGTTCTGACCAAGATAGATAGAATTGAGGAGGAACTGCTTGAGCTGGCTGAGGAGGAACTCAAGGAGTTCTTGAAGAGAGAAGGGGTTGACATTCCTGTCGTCAAGGTTTCGGCTCTGACAGGAGAGGGTATTGACGCCCTCAAAAACGCTCTGAGAGAGGAGGCTCTTGCAAGCCTTGAGAGTAAGGAAACCATCCCCCTTAGGATACTTGTTGATTCTGCTTTCTTGGTAAAGGGATACGGAACTGTTTTGAGGGGTAGCTGTGTTGAAGGTAAGGTTAAAGAGGGTGAAAGGGTTGTGGTGGAACCTCTGGGTATGAGTTCAAAGGTTAGGAAAATTCAGAACCATGGGCGGTTCGTGAAGGAAGCCCAGGCAGGAGAGAGGGTGGCTTTAAACCTGCCCGACATTGAACACGACAAGGTTGAAAGAGGCTCTTGGGTTCTCAAACCCGATTCCTACGTGAAAACGAGGAAGCTCGTAGTGTCTTCGGGTACCAGTCTAAAGAGCGGTCGCGTATACACCTTGTTCTTTGGAATGAAAGAGGTTAAGGGGCGTTTCTCCAGCGTGGGCAATGAAACCTATGTGCTGAGGCTTGAAGATGAGGTTGTGGCTCGTAGGGGAGATAGGTTTGTCATTTTGGATTCTTCCGGAAAACTTGAGGGAGGTGCAGAGGTTTTACACCCCCTACCCAGAATTCTGAAGAAGGGTTTCCTGAGAGAGAATCTTAAACTCCTTATAAATGGTTATGAGGAGTATCTTGTCTTGGAGCTCGGTCCTGAGGGTCTATCAGGGGAGTTCTTCAGGAGGTTGACAGGGAGGGCGCCAAACACCGGTATTCTGGACAAGGTATCTGTGAAGCTGGGAGAGCGTTTCTACTCCAAGGAGTTTCTGGGTAATCTGAAAAGTAAAGTGGATAGCTTTATCCGTGCAAAGATAAAAGGAGGAGTATTCGGTGTTCAGAAAGCTGAATTGATAGAGCGCTTCGGCTTAAATGATGTCCTTTTGGAATACCTTCTGGCTCAGGCGGGAGTCCTCAGGGTTATAGGGGAGTATGTGATAGATGAGAGAGCCTCAGACCTTAAAGAGAATCCAGACTTTTTAAAGCTTATGGAGCTACTTGGAGAAGGTATAAAGGAGGAGAGGGAGCTTTTAAACTCTGGAGTTCCAAAGGAGATACTCAGCCTTTCAATAAAGAGAAGATACGCCCACAGACTGGGGGAGTTTCTCATAGTCTCTGATGACCTTCTTAAGAACTACGAGAGGAAACTCAGAACTCTGGGTGACAGGTTTTCTGTTCAGGAGGCAAAGGAGGTCCTCGGACTGACAAGAAAGTACCTTATTCCCCTCTTAGAGTACTTTGATAACCTTGGTATCACGAGAAGGGTTGGAAACGAGAGGTTATGGGTACTGCCTGCCCGCTTATGATCTGGAGCCTAAAATATTGACTTCAGGCTGCTATAATCAAACTCTGGGGGTGGCGGATTGCTGAGGGATATTGACCTCAGGCTACTGGAGATATTCTGCTGTGTTTATGAAAAGAAGAGCCTTACGGAGGCTACCAAATGCTTACATGCCTCCCAGTCAACCCTATCATTCCATATAAAGAACCTTGAAAAGCAGGTTGGGCAGAAACTCTTTTACAGGAAGGGTAAGTCGCTTGTCCCAACGACCATAGCTGATAGACTCTACGATTATGCGAAAGAGCTTATGGATTTTAAACTCAGATTGATTGAGGATATAGGCAGGTACTCAGGTAAGAGGGGAGGTCTTGTCAGAATAGGTGCAAGCAGTATTCCGGGGAACCACATACTCCCGGAACTCGTAGGGAAGTTTATGGAGGATTACAGGGGGAACGTAAGTGTTGAGCTTGTTATTGGAGACAGCATAGATGTGTACGCAAGAGTGTTGAGGGGTGAGCTTGACTTCGGTATCGTAGGTTACCTCCCCGAAAAGGGGAGGGTAGAATCCATGCAGTTCTATGAAGACAGGATATGGGCTGTGGCAAACCCAGAACTTGAAGAGAGAACTTACCACCTTGAGGAGCTTAAGGAAGTTCCCCTGGTGATTCGGGAGGAGGGTTCAGGTACGAGAAGGAAGGTGGAAGAGGTCCTCATGAGGTACGGAGTGTCCATAAAGGATATGAACATCGTTGCTACCGTCGGAAGCAATGAGGCTATAAAAGGCATACTCAGGTATGTTGTTGGTTTCTCCTTCCTGTCCGAATACGCTGTGCGCAAGGATAACTTTCTCGTGAAGCTCAGAATAGCAAACTTTGAACCTGTTACCAGAAGGTTTTACCTTATCAGAGACAGGAGCAGACCGGTTCCTATCATCGCCCAGGAACTTATAGAGTTCCTAATTTTAAATTCCAAAACGATGTTTTAAAAGACTTTGTTAAATATTAAAACTGAAAATTTTAAAATTTAAATATAATCTCCAGGTTATATAAAGACATTCTAATAAAATTAAATTTTCATATCTCTTGTAGCACAAGGTTTTAAACCTGGTTCCTTTCGCTTTCTTTTCCTGTCGCTTATGGCTGCCCGGAAGGACGTGTTTTTGGTGTTTTACAAAGGTCCCTTATATTAAAGGGAAGAATCTTTCGTATAGGAGGTGCAAGTATGGAGCTTTCAAGGAGGGGATTTCTCAAGCTCTCGGCTGGGAGTTTGGGAGCCAGTGTCATTGGAGGTCTCGGTTTTGACCTCACCCAGGCTCATGCTCGCGTTAGGGAGCTGAAGATCGCAAAGGCAAAGGTAACCAAAAGCATCTGCCCATATTGCTCTGTTTCCTGCGGAGTTTTGGCTTACTCCCTTTCGGACGGAGCTATGAACGTTAAGGACAGGATAATACACATTGAGGGTAACCCGGACGACCCGATAAACAGGGGAACTCTGTGCCCTAAGGGAGCAACCCTGAGGGACTTCGTGAACGCTCCCGACAGACTGAAGAAGCCTATGTATAGACCTGCCGGAGCCTCCGAGTGGAAGGAGATAACCTGGGATGAGGCTATAGAGAAGTTCGCAAGATGGGTAAAGGACACGAGGGACAGGACCTTTGTACACAAGGATAAGGCAGGCAGGGTTGTAAACAGGTGTGACTCCATAGTTTGGGCTGTAGGCTCTCCCCTCGGTAATGAAGAGGGGTGGCTCATGGTCAAAGTTGGTATTGCCTTAGGTCTTTCGGCACGAGAAACGCAGGCGACTATATGACACGCACCTACGGTGGCCAGTTTGGCCCCAACCTTCGGAAGAGGAGCTATGACCAACAACTGGGTGGACATCTCCAACTCGGACCTCGTATTTGTTATGGGAGGAAACCCGGCGGAAAACCACCCTTGCGGTTTCAAGTGGGCTATAAAGGCTCGTGAGAAGAGGGGGGCGAAGATAATATGCATAGACCCAAGGTTCAACAGAACCGCGGCTGTTGCAGACATATTTGCCCAGATAAGACCAGGTTCGGACATAGCCCTCCTGGGTGGTCTTATTAACTACGTACTCCAGAATGAAAAGTACCAGAAGGAGTACGTAAAACTCCATACGACCGCACCCTTCATAGTTAGAGAGGATTACGGCTTCAAGGACGGTCTCTTTACTGGATACGATCCCAAGACAAAGAGTTACGACAAGACTACCTGGGACTATGAGTTTGACCCAGCCACAGGGTACCCAAAGATGGATCCAACCTTAAAGCATCCAAGATGTGTGCTGAACATATTGAAAGAACATTACTCCCGTTATACACCTGAGGTAGTTGAGAAGATAACGGGAATCCCCAAGGAGAAGTTCCTTCAGATAGCTGAAGAGGTTGCCAAGTGTGGTACACCTGACAGGAATATGACCATACTCTATGCTCTCGGATGGACCCACCACTCCTACGGAACCCAGCTCATAAGAACAGCCTGTATGCTCCAGCTGCTCCTTGGTAACATCGGTGTCGCTGGGGGAGGCATAAACGCCCTCAGAGGGCACGCCAACGTTCAGGGTATGACGGACCTCGCCGGGCAAAACAAGAACCTGCCCACTTACATAAAGCCACCAAAACCGGATGAGCAAACCCTGGAGCAACACCTTAAGAACAGAACACCTAAAAAGCTCCATCCCACAAGCATGAACTACTGGGCAAACTATCCCAAGTTCTTTATAAGCTTCCTGAAGTGTATGTGGGGTGACGCCGCAACGCCTGAAAATGACTTCGCCTACGACTACCTCTACAAACCTGAAGGAGGCTACAACTCCTGGGACAAGTTTATAGACGACATGTACAAAGGAAAGATAGAGGGGGTTGTAACGGCAGCTCTTAACTTCGTTAACAATACACCTAACGCCAAGAAGACGGTAAGAGCCCTGCAGAACCTCAAATGGATGGTCGTAATGGACCCCTTCATGATAGAGACTGCCCAGTTCTGGAAGGCTGAGGGTATAAACCCTGCTGATATTAAGACCGAGGTACTTGTTCTACCGACGGCAACATTCCTTGAAAAGGAAGGCTCAATGACCAACAGTGCGAGGTGGATAAAGTGGAAGTATAAGGCTACCGATCCTCCCGGGGACGCCAAGGACGAGTACTGGATATTCGGAAAGTTCTTCATGAGGATAAAAGAGCTTTATGAGAAGGAAGGAGGAGCGTTCCCCGACCCTATACTCAACCTCGTCTGGCCCTATCAGAACCCTTACTATCCGACCGCCGAGGAGATACTAACTGAGATAAACGGGTACTATACCAGGGATGTGGAGGAGCACAAGAAAGGGGAGAGGGTAAAGCTATTTACAGCTCTGAAGGATGATGGTTCTACCGCATGCGGTGGATGGCTTTACTCGGGTGTCTTCCCGCCGGAAGGCAACTTGGCTAAGAGAACGGAACTGAGCGACCCACTTGGGCTGGGAACCTACCCCAATTACGCCTGGAACTGGCCCGCCAACAGGAGGGTTCTTTACAACAGAGCTTCCTGCGATGAAAAGGGAAGACCATGGGACCCGGAGAGACCACTCCTGAGATGGGACCCTGAAAAGGGTATGTGGGTAGGAGATACTCCCGACACGGCTGCTACAAAACCTCCAGAAGCAGGGATTGGTGCCTTCATAATGCTCCCAGAGGGAAGAGGAAGACTCTTTGCCGCAAAGAGCTACGCCACCTTTGCTGAAGGACCACTGCCGGAGCACTACGAACCCTACGAGTCCCCGGTTGCCAACATCCTCCACCCCAACGTTCCCCACAACCCCGTTGCAAAAGTGTACAAGGCAGACATAGACCTCTTAGGCACGCCCGATAAGTTTCCCTACGTAGCTACAACTTACAGACTAACCGAACATTACCACTTCTGGACAAAGCACATCTATGGGACCTCTCATTTAGCACCGGTTATGTTTGTTGAGATACCCGAAGAGCTTGCAAAGGAGAAAGGAATACAAAATGGAGACATGGTTAAAGTGGAGACGGCGAGGGCGTCCATAGAGGCGGTTGCCTTAGTCACGAAGAGGATAAAACCCCTAAAGGTTGCAGACAAGACCGTTTACACGGTAGGTATACCGATACACTGGGGTTTTGAAGGTCTTGTAAAGGGTGCGATAGCCAACTTCATAACGCCAAACGTTTGGGACCCTAACTCAAGGACGCCTGAGTTCAAGGGTTTCCTTGCAAATATTGAAAAGGTGAGAGCTTAAGGAGGGATATGAGATGAGTGCATTAACAACCGGTGGAACTGTTGGACTTGGGATAAGGAGAATGTCCGCCTCTAAGGAGCCGGACACAACTGTAAAAAGCTACCCGGATCTGGCTATACTCGTTGATATATCTTCATGTATAGGCTGTAAAGCCTGTGAAGCTGCTTGTCAGCAATGGCACGACCTAACACCGCCTATAATGACCCCTGAAGAGGTTGTTCAGAGAAAGATCGCAGGTTATCAGTCTCATCCAGACCTCAGACCGGACCTATTCATGCTGATGAAATTTAACGAGGGGGAGACGAGCAGGGGGTTCACCTGGTTCATAACCAAGTACCAGTGCATGCACTGCAGGGAACCAGGATGTCTGATTGCCTGCCCCTCCCCTGGAGCTGTTATTCAGTACCAGAACGGCGTGGTGGACTTTGACCACTCCAAGTGCATAGGATGTAAGATGTGTCTGGTTGGTTGTCCCTTTGACGTTCCGAGGTACGACGCCAACAACAAGCCTTGGAAGTGTAACTTCTGTATAGACAGGGTTGAGGCTGGTCTTGAACCTGCCTGCGTTAAGACCTGTCCTACCAACTGTCTGACCTTCGGCCTGAAGGAGGATATGGTTGAGAAGGGTAAGAAGATAGTGGAAAGGCTAAAGAACATGGGTTACCCGAATGCAATCCTCTATGACCCTCCAGGGGTTAATGGAACGGGTTATATGTACGTTCTACCCCATGGAGACCATGTTAAGGATTACAACCTCCCGGAAAACCCGAGGATAGACGCATCAATAGGTCTCTGGAAGGGACCTCTGAAATGGATAGGCAGTGTTGCTCTTTGGGGTACGCTGCTTGGGGCATTTCTGCAGCTTGTCCTCTGGGGACCGATAAGGGTTCTCGGCGGAAAAGAGGAAAAGAGTGAGGAGGGTTGATCATGGCTGTTGAAAGCACAAAGGTTTATGAGGAGCAGATAGAGAGGTTTTCTGCGATTGATAGGGTGCTCCATTGGGCTACAGCCCTATCCTTCCTTTACTGCCTTCTTTCGGGTATAGGTATAGCCTATCCGAAGTTTCACTGGCTTTTGACCTTTCTCGGTGGTGGTGAGTTTGCCCGCTGGCTCCACCCGTGGGCCGGCGTCGTCTTTTCAATAGGTGCGGTTCTCATGATCCTCAAATGGGCGAGGGACATGGTGATAACCGGTGAGGACGTACTCTGGCTGACGAAGATAAAAGCCTACATAAGCGGAAGGCACGAGGAACTTCCCGAGGTCGGAAAATATAATGCAGGGCAGAAGCTATACGCCTGGATAGTCTTCCTTAGTGCCGTAGTCTTCTTCCTGACAGGTATAGTCATGTGGTTCCCCGAGAACTTCGGTATGGGACTTGTGCGCTGGTCTGTGGTTATACACGAGATAAGTTTCATAATAGCCGGAGCCTTCACGATAATACACATCTACATGGGAACCATCGGGGTTCCGGGCACACTGGGATCCATGATAGGGGGGAAGGTATCCGCCACGTGGGCTAAGTTTCATCACCCCAAGTGGTACAGGGAGGTGAAGAAGTGAAAACTTTCGTATCTATTCTCCTTGGGGGCTTTTGCCTCCTTTCCCTCTCTTACTCTCAGGAGCTTAAAGCTCAGGCTGAGTTGGTAAATGGCGAAGGTAAGGTTATTGGTAGGGCTGAGCTTATAGAAACAACCTCTGGAGTTCTTATAAAGCTCCAGGCGAGTGGCCTTCCTCCAAACGCTGAGCTCGCTTTTCACATTCATGAGCTCGGTGTATGTGAACCTCCTGACTTCAAGAGTGCTGGTGGACACTTCAATCCTTACGGGAGTAAACATGGGCTTTTGAATCCTGAGGGACCCCATGCGGGAGACATGCCCAATATTTACACGGACGGAAGGGGAAACGTAAAGGTTCAGGTTCTGAACACTTTCGTAACACTAAGAAGGGGAGAGAAGAATAGCCTCTTTAAGGAGGGTGGGACCGCTTTGATGGTTCACGGAGGACCGGATGATTACACCTCTGACCCGGCTGGGAATGCCGGCAAGAGAATAGCCTGTGGGGTGATTAGATGAATATATTCAAGCAGAAGGAAAGAGAGTTTGCCCTGGCAAGGGTAAAGCAACTTAAGGAAAAGTTTCCAGAGTCAAGACAGATACTTGACTTTATGGAAAGGATTCTTGAGTTTCAGAACAGGGTTATTGAAGACATCTCGGAGAAAGGTATTCCGATAGACACCTCTGAAGCGCAGGGCAGGATAAAACACGGAAAGCCAGCCCTTAATCTGAGTTCTGTGGACTGGAAGCCCTTCCTGCCTTACATGAGGGAGCTCTTAGACATCGCCTCTGATATCGGAACGGAGGAAATCAAGGCTGAGGCAGACAGGTTAAGACTTTCCTCTCAGGAGGAGCTTTTGGCTCAGCTCGTTAATTTCACAGAGGGTATGGAAACTAACCCGATAGAGAGATTACTGTTCATGGCTTTTCTGCAACCGATTCTTTACGTGGTCTCCGACAGCGTGAGCTTTAAACAGGAAGCTTGGCTCAAGAATACCTGTCCAGTATGTGGCTCCAAACCTTCAGTATCTTTCTTAACCGATACGGAAGAATGGGAAGGAGGCAGACTCTTAAGGTGTAGCCTGTGCCTGACGGACTGGCTTTACATAAGGACTAAATGTGTTGAGTGTGGGAACAATGAGGACGATAAACTTGATTACTTTGTCAGTCAGGATGTTAGCTATATTGAGCTGCAAGCCTGCACCCAGTGCCACAGGTACATAAAGCTCGTTGATATGAGGAAGGACGGTCTTGCAGTCCCTGACCTTGAAGATATCGCTTCTGTCAGCCTTGACCTGTGGGCTGAAGGTGAAGGTTACACGAAGGTGGAAAAGAACCTGTTGGGTTTTTGAGTATGCTCAGGAGGGACTTCATAAAGGCTGTCCTTGCTTTTCCTCTATTGTATTCTAGGTTAGCCATGGGAGAAGATGTAAAGGTTCTCGGATGTACCCTAAAGGCTGATAGACTCTACAGGATAGAACCCTATAGAATGCTCTTCCAATGGGTTAAAGATGAGGGTGCCGGAGTTTATTCCGTTGGTATGGTTTCTATCCTTGCAGCCCTATCCTATCCCCTTTACTCTATAAGGGTTAAACCGGTTGGAACTAATCTGGAGTTTGATGATAACTTAGCTACTGTTGAAGCGGGTAAGAGAATCGCAACCTTTCCAACACCTCTATCCGGTGAGGTGGTCGCCGTTAATGAAGAGGTGATAAAAAACCCAGAACTGGTAAACAGGAAGCCTTACACCTACTGGATAGCGAAGATAAAGGCTACAAAACCGGAGGAGTTGAGAAATTTACAACGGGTAGAAGAGGTATATGAAGAGATTAAAGGGGTTATAATCAAGGAAGATATAGATTGTAGTAAAGTGGAGGAGTAGGGAGAGGTTGGTAGGCTGGTGCCGCCCCGGGACTTCAAATCCCGTGGGAGGTCCTGCAGGGGGTCTCCGGAGGGTTCAATTCCCTCCCTCTCCCGCCAGGGGGAGCTATGAAGAGGATATACCTAGATAACGCAGCAACGACGCCTTTGCTTCCGGAAGTAAAGGATTTTATGTGTCGTGCCCTTGAACTTTATGGAAATCCTTCAAGCTCTCATAGGATAGGGGAGGAAGCCAGAGAGCTCCTTGAACTTGCCAGAGAGAACATAGCGAGCTTCTTGAACGTATTACCGTCAGAGATAGTTTTTAACTCTTGTGCTACCGAGGGGAACAACACGGTTCTGAGAAATGTGCTTTATCTGAAAAGAAGGGGGAATATAGTCATTTCCTCCATAGAGCACAAATCTGTTAAGGCGGTAGCCAGAGAGCTTGAAAAGGAGGGTATAGAGCTTCGGGAAGCTATAGTCGGAACAGATGGAATTGTTGAGCTTGAAGCTTTACAAACTTTAATTGACGAAGATACTTTACTTGTTTCTGTGATGAGCGTTAGCAACGAGTTCGGAACTATCCAGCCCATACATGAGATATCAAAACTTTGCATGGAGAGAGGTGTACCTTTCCATACTGATGCTGTTCAGGCTTTGGGCAAGGTCAACTTCTCCCTTCAAGGGGTTAATTACGCTACCTTTTCCGCCCACAAGTTCCACGCCCCCAAAGGTGTAGGTTTTATGTTTGTTAGGGAGGGAAGTGTTCTAAAACCACTCCTGTTGGGCGGAGGTCAGGAGGGAGGACTCAGGAGTGGAACCCAGAACTTACCCGGTATACTTGCCATGGCAAAAGCTTTAGAACTTATATACGAAAACCTTGATGAGAACATAAGTAAAGTTGAGAAACTGAGAGACTCTTTTGAAAGCCTGCTTCTGGAAAAAATTCCTGACGTAAAGATTGTCGGTAAGTATTCCAGGAGAAGCCCTTCAATATCAGCCGTGATATTTCCCAGAGGAAACAGCCGGGATATAGTGAATGGTTTGTCTGAGAGAGACCTGTTTTGCTCTTCTGGGTCAGCCTGCTCTTCTGGAGAAGTCATTCCTAATGAACACCTTATAAAGATGGGGTTCTCCCAGGAGGAGGCAACCCGTATGGTGCGTTTTTCCTTTGGACTCTTAAACGGGGAGGAGGAAGTCTCAGAAGCGGTGGACAGAATTTTAAAGGTCTTATAATAGCTCTGTGAGAAAGATAGCCGCTTCTCTACTTCTGTTTAAGTTTGCCTTCTCACTTGAGGTGTACCTTTACCCCCAGTATTTCCTCTGGAAAGAGTTCAGTCCTGCAGGAGGAAAGCTCCTGGAGGAATCTGGTTTCCTGCTGGGTCTTGGTTTGAGAGGAGATGTGGGCTACTTTACGGGAAAAGCGGAACTTTACGGAGGGACGGTGGACTATGACGGTCAGACTCA
The DNA here is from genome assembly GCF_003664005.1 of Hydrogenivirga caldilitoris. Taxonomy (NCBI): domain Bacteria; kingdom Pseudomonadati; phylum Aquificota; class Aquificia; order Aquificales; family Aquificaceae; genus Hydrogenivirga; species Hydrogenivirga caldilitoris. The sequence continues at coordinate 1,270,169 of NZ_RCCJ01000001.1, read as the reverse complement.
GGTTGGAGACCCCGTCCAGACTGACACCAACTACATTGGGACATCATTGGCGGGTGGGATGTGGTTTGAGACGGGAAAGGTTATCAGGTTTAGAGGAGAGGCACTTTACCACTTTGACCTGTGGGTCAGGGATATAGAATCTACCTCTGAGGCGGTCGGCTACTCGGAGAGATGGTTTTTTGATTCGTTAGATTTGGGATTAAAGGTTTCCTCTGGGGAACTGTACGCCTTTGGTACCTACAGGCTCATGCTCAGGGATGCCCGCATGCAAGCTTCCCTTGAGGGAATTCCCGAACTCAGACCCAAGATGGGACCTGCCTATGAACTGGGGGTTGGTATGAAAGGAGCGTCTTACGGAGTTGAGCTGGTTTACTCCTATGTTAAATTTAAACGTTCGGAACCCGAGCCTTACGGTAGCGGCTACGTACTCCAGCCCGAATCCGAGAAGCAAACCCTATCCCTAAGGCTCATATCCTACTTTTAGGAGAAAAGCCTATCCCCTACATCCCCAAGCCCGGGTATTATGTATCCTTTATCGTTAAGTCCTTCATCTACACTAACCGTAAAGAGCTCATGTTGGACGTTCTCCTTGCAGACCCTTTCAATGCCCTCCGGTGAACATACTATGTGAATGCTCAGTGTTTTTAAAGGATAGCCTTTAGCAACCTCCTCAAGGGCTTTCAAAAGTGTCCCTCCTGTTGCGAGCATCGGATCAAGGATAACCGCTATTCTCCCCTTAAGCTTGGGAAGCCTTGAGTAGTATATCTTTGACTCTAAAGTCTCCTCGTCCCTCTTTATACCTAAAAAGCCTGAGCTGGCGTTAGGCAACACCTTCAGCGCCCCTTCAAGCATAGGAACTCCAGCCCTCAGTATAGGGATAAATACGACTTCTTCTTCGTTTACGAAGGAAAACTCCCTTCTCCCCGTCCATATCTCTATCTCCCTGGCATGGGTCTTTAGGTCTGCAAGAGCCTCGTAAACCATAAGGGTGGCTAACTCCTCAAGAAGCTTCCTAAACACTTCACGGTGGGTTGATAGGTCTCTCATCCTGTTGAGCTTGTGGAGTAGTATTGGATGTTTTAGCTCCCTTACCAAGGTAATTAAATTTTACTACCTCTTTATGCCTGAAGTTATCTCTGTTAAAGGCAGGAGAACGCTCACAACTATCACACCAACTATCACTCCTATCAGCAAGATTGATATCGGTTCAATGAGTCTAACCCAGAGGTTTATAAGTCTGAGGGCTTCCTTCTGGTAAAGCTCTGAAACAAGACGTAGCATTCTTTCAAGCTCCCCACTGCTTTCCCCTGTTTCTACAAGGTTTATAAAGAGAGGGGGGAAAAGCCCTGTCTTTTTCAACACCCAAGAAAGACTCTGCCCCCTGTCTATCTCCTGAGATAGGACCTCCAGTCTGCTCCTTATGTAGGTGTTTGATACACTTCCTGTGGCTATCCTGAAAGCGTTTGTTATGGGGACTGAGGAGAGGAGGGTCATGTAAAGGGTGTAAGCGAACCTTGACAGGTTAAAGTAAAAACCAACCCTTCCTACCACTGGGACTTTTAGGACAAGCCTGTCTATCCTACCCTTTCCGATAAGCTTCTCTCTGTAGAGGAACCCCAGTAATATCAACGGGGAGAGGTAAAGAACATAGGTCAACAGGTCTGAGAAGAGAATAACAACCTTCGTTACCAGAGGAAGTTCCTTACCGAAGCCTTCAAGAACTTTTGCTATCCGTGGGACAACAAATTTTATGGCTATGAAGAGGGCAAAGATACTGAAACCTATAACCACGGAGGGGTAGGTTATGGCACTTACTATCCTGGACTTCATTTCGGCTACCGTTTCAAGATGTTTACCTGCTACCTCAAAGACTTTCTCCAGGTTTTCCCCTGTTTCCGCCGCTGTTAGCATCTCTGAGAGGAACTCAGGAAATATGCCGCTCTTCCTGAAAGCTGAAGAGAGGTTTTCTCCACGCTCAACGCTGCTTTTGATATCAAGCAGGGCACTGGTTATCCTACTGTCATTTGTCTGGGAGGATACAAGTTCAAGCGCTTTGGAGAGAGGTATGCCTGATTCAATAAGTATGGAAAGTTGTAGGAGGATAAAGGACAGCTCTTCCTCCGAGGGTTTACCGAGATGGAACTCCCTCTTCCACAGGGGTGTCTTCTGTGATACAGGCTCTACTGAGGTGGGAAGTACACCTTCCCCTTTAAGTCTGCTTAAGGCTTCTCTTCTTGTGCTCGCTTCAACCTTGCCTTTGATCCGCTTTCCCTCTTTTATGCCTTCGTATATGTACTCAGCCATCAATAGAGCCTCTTGTAGACTATCTCATTTTTACTTCTATCGTAGACCACTTCAAGGGTGGTTTCAACATCCCCTGTTTTAACCGTCTCCTTTAACCTGAAGAAGGAGCTCTTAACGTCTATCACCTTTTGAATTCTGTAAAGGATATCAAAACTCATACCTTCCACAAGAACAAGGTCGTTGATGCTTTTAAAGGGCTTTTTAGCCCTGTACTCAATAATTCTATCTGCCAAACTGGAATCTATCCCCGGGTCAAGAGCCATTAGGATATACTTTGGTGCCGTATTCACGTTTATCTTTCCTGAGGAGTACGTGGTCACCAGGCTAAGGACTCCTGGATAACTTATGTCCCCCTCAGTTTTTCCGTACAGCTCATCCCTTTTCATACCCAGGAATTCAAGCTCCTCGGGGGAATCCATCGGAGCTCTCTTTAAAGGATACTCGCTTTCAAAGTTCTTAGGCTCTTTCCCTATCCACGCTAAGAGTCTATCGGTGTAACCCTGACTTACCCCTAAGAGGTTGAGGAGTCTCTCAAAGACTTCTCTGTACAGGGGGTCTTCTCCCACTTTGTTGAGGTTTAAGAACCTGTCCTCGTCGTATATTACAACCTCAAGGCTACCTTTCTCGGTTTGAACCGCAAAGGGCATCGCCCATGGGTCGGAGAGGGCATCGTAACTGGCATCCTCACTTTTCAAACTCTGAATTATGTAGGGAAGTAGGGATAGGAGAGCATGGTAGGACTGCTGCTTTTTGTAAACCTTTTCAACTATATTGATTGTTGAACTCGTGGATTGGAGGGTGCTAACCACGTATCCTGAAAGCAGGAGGAAGAAGGATAGCACGAAGACTATTACCAACTTTTACCTGGCCACTTCCCACTCGGTTATGAGTTGATTTCCCCTTTTAAAGTGAGACCTGAGCCTGAGATGAAGGATATCCTTAAGTTTTTTAAAGCCCTCTCCTCCTACAAGGGTTGGAACGTTTTCTCCACCTACTATGACAGGTAGGTGTATAAGCCTTATCTCATCAACCTTTTTCCTCTTCACAAACTCCCAGTTTATGGAGGCACCGCCTTCAACCATAAGGGTTTTTATACCCATGTCGTAGAGCTTTGGTAAGAGCTGGTCAAAATCTACAAGCTCGTCCCCTGCAAAGATTATCTGGGCTCCTTTTTCCTTTATCTTCTCAATTCTGTCCTTGGGAGCCCTTTCTGTAGTTGCTATTATGGTTGGTGCTTCTTCGGTGTTCAGAACGTTTGCATCAAGGGGGACGTTTGCCGTTGAGCAGGGTATTATCCTTGTTGGGTTCTTCCCCTTCACGTACCTTACTGTAAGGCTTGGGTTATCAGTCCTTACGGTCTCGCAGCCGACCATTATCCCGTCAACCTTCGCCCTGATCTCGTGGAGATAACGATAAGCCTCCTCATCCATGAGGCTCATAAGCTCTTTAGATGAAGCTCCCCTGTAAAGGGTAAGCTTCCCATCTATACTCACCTCTGAAACAATTATTACGTACGGTCTCTTTTCCATTATTCGTACTCCTTACCGTAGTGTTTGTAAAGGTAAATTATCCTGACCAGCAAGGATATTAGGGTTAAAAGAGCTACAAGCTTGATTCCAAAGTTAAGTCCCAGGGGGAAATGAGCACGTTCCAGCAGTGCAAAGGTTATAAGGGTAAGGTGTGTTTCAGGCCTTCCAAAGAAACCTATACCTTCAAGAGGGTCTTTTATCTTACCCCTCACCCTCTCTGAATATCCGATCTCTGCATAGGCTACAGGCTTTATAAAGGAGTGAAGCATGGAGACCACAACGGCAGTTGTAGCAACAAAGGGAGAGGCAAAGGCAAAGCCTACCGCACCCAGCACGAAACCGTCCACCCATTTGTCTGCAACCCAGTCAAAGACCTCCCCAAACTTGGAAGTTCTCTCCGTCTCACGGGCTACAACTCCGTCTATGAGGTCAAAGAGTCCGGAAAGAATCAGAAAGCTCACAGCCGTGAGGACCTTTTCGTTGTAGAAGAAGTAGGCGGAGACTGTGCCAAGGAACAGGGAGATCAGAGTTATAAGGTTGGGGTGTATTCCCGTCCTTGCGATCGCAAGCCCCAGAGGAACGTAAAGTTTCTTAAGATTTTCTCTCTTGCTGGTGAGGTTCATTTAAGCTCCTTCCCCGTAATCCAGGGCATCATCTTTCTAAGCTCTTCTCCCACTTTCTCTATCAGGTGTTCCCTGTCTCTTTCAAGGAGGGCGTGGTAAACAGGTCTTCCCGCTTTGTTCTCAAGGACCCATTCCCTTGCAAACTCACCCTTCTGAATTTCTGTAAGTATATCCTTCATCAAGGGTTTAACGGCTTCGTATATTCTCTCACCACGGGTAACGTCTCCGTACTTTGCGGTGTCAGAGATTGAGTATCTCATACCGGCTATTCCGTACTGGTATATAAGGTCAACAATGAGCTTTAGCTCGTGGAGACACTCAAAGTAAGCCACTTCCGGTTGATACCCGGCTTCAGTAAGGGTTTCAAAACCAGCCTTTATAAGGGCTGTCACCCCTCCACACAGCACCGATTGTTCTCCGAATAGGTCTGTCTCCGTTTCCTCCTTGAAGGAGGTTTCTATAACCCCAGCCCTTGTGGCACCGAGCCCCTTGGCGTAAGCAAGGGCTTTATCCAAACAGCCTCCGGTGGCGTCCTGGTATATGGCTACAAGTGCCGGAACCCCCTTTCCTTCCTCATACATCCATCTGACCAGATGTCCTGGACCCTTTGGGGCAACCATAAAGACATCTACATCCGGGGGAGGAACTATCTGCTTAAAGTGAATATTAAACCCGTGGGCGAAGGCGAGGGTTTTCTTAGGGTTAAGGTTGGGTTCAACACACTCTCTGTAAAGGTCAGGTTGAACCGTATCTGGAACAAGAAACATTATTATGTCCGCTACCTTGGAAGCTTCGGAGGGTGTCAGAACTTCAAAGCCGTCCTTCTTTGCCTTTTCCCTGGACCTGCTCTTTTCATGAAGGCCTATAACAACGTCCACTCCGCTGTCCTTAAGATTTAAGGCGTGAGCGTGGCCTTGAGAGCCGTAACCAAGTATGGCTACCTTCTTTCCCTTGATAGGTTCAAGGGAAGCGTCGCTGTCGTAGTATATCTTAGCCATTCCTTACCTCCGTTATGTTTCTATCAGAATTATATAACAGGACATCCGTTATTAATTCGTTAGTCAAGAGCATAAACTCTTCCCTTATGCCCACCTTCCCTTCTCTTACTTCAAAAAACCCCCTTAAATGCTCTGGAACCAAAGTTAACTCCTCTTCCCTTAAACCCCACTTGAGCCTGAGTTTAAGCATGAGCTCTTCTTCATAGAGCTCTTTTTCACTCAGCCCTATTTCGCTCTGCACAGGTCTTTTGAGCTCGGAAACTGCCTTTATATAGCTTCCTATGTTCTTGCTGTTTCCATAGCGTTTCTTTTCTAAGAAACCCCAGGCGGAAACACCGAGTCCAAGAAACTCTTCCATCGTCCAGTACAGCAGGTTGTGCCTGCACTCCTTTCCCTCCTTAGCCCAGTTGGATATCTCGTATCTTCCGTAACCCAGCTCCTTTAGTCCTTTCCACAGCCTTGTATATATATCCTCAAGGGTTTCCTCTTCTGGAGTTTGCATTTCTCCTCCCAGTATCTTATTACCCATCGGTGTACCCCCGTAAGGTGTAAGCATATACGCTGATACGTGATCTGGCTTCAAGCTGCCAATCCAATTGAGCTCTGTGCTGATATCCTCTGGCTTTTGCTCCGGGAAGGCAAATATAAGGTCAAGGTTTACGTTTTCAAAACCTGCTTCTCTGGCGTCCATGTAAGCCCTAATAGATTCTTCAACACTATGCTCTCTGCTCAGTATCCTGAGACCCTTTTCGGTAAAACTCTGAACGCCTATGCTCAACCTGTTTACACCTGCACTGAGCAGTTCTTTAAACTCATTGTATCGGTAAGTTTCAGGGTTACATTCAACCGTTATCTCCAGAACTCCAGATAGGTTGAAGAGCCTGTCTAACTCTTCAAGGAGCTTGCCCAACAGGTAGGGAGGTAAAAGGGTTGGGGTTCCTCCACCAAAGTAAACGCTCTCTATCTTCGCACTGACATCACCGTACAGCTTTGCCTCCCTTATAAGGAGTTTTATGTAATCTTCATGCTTCAGGGGATAGCTTACTACGGACGTAAAATCACAATAGGGACACTTGTAAGAGCAGAAGGGTATGTGAATATAAATTCCTTTCACCATTACTCATAATTTACTTCTTTGGCGAGAACGGGTACGACACCCGTCAGCTCGCGATATATACTCATAAGTATACCTATCATAATGCTGAAGGTAAGCATTGAACTGCCCCCAAAGCTCACAAAAGGTAGCGGTATTCCCACTACAGGGAACAGTCCAAGGGTCATAAGGATATTGACCGAGTACTGAAAGAAAAACAGAGAGAAAACTCCTGCTATGAACAGCACTTCTGAGCTGGTAATAGCTATTCTGAGATAGCTGAATATCCTTAGGAGGAAAAAGAATACAAGAAGGACAAAGAGAGATGTTCCCATAAAGCCGAGTTCCTCTCCTATAACTGAGAAGATAAAGTCTGTATGGGCTTCAGGTAGAAACATCAGCTGGGATTGGGTACCTTTTAAAACTCCCTTACCCGTTATACCACCTGAGCCTATCGCTATAACCGACTGTATGAGCTGATAGCCACTTCCAAGGTAATCGCTGTAAGGATCAATAACCGCAAGGATTCTCTTCTTCTGGTAGTCTTTAAGAAGATTCCATATAAGAGGGGACGTTATCAGTAGGGTTAGACCTGCGAGGATAAAGTATCTGATTCGGACACCTTTGACAAATAGCATCACCATTAAAGGAACAAAGTACGTTGCTGCAGTCCCAAGGTCGGGTTGTTTGAGGGTAACAACTGCAGGTATTGAGAATACAAAAACCAGGAGAAGAACCTTCCTGTCCCTTAACCTCCTTATGTGAGGTAGAACGTAAGCCGTCAGGAGTATAAGGGAGAGTTTCATAAACTCAGAAGGTTGTATGTTTATGAACCCAAGGTTTAACCACCTCTTTGCACCGTAAACTTCTCTACCCATAATAAGTACCAAAACCAAAAGAAAGAGATTGAAGAGGTATATGTACAGTGAAAGGTCAAGTATATTTCTGAATTTTTCTCTTGATAGCAGAAAGATTATCAACCAGCTCAAGGCTACGTACAACAGGTGTTTTTTGAATAGAATCGGCATACCTTCGCTGTAAGAGGCGCTGAGCACACCTACAATACCAAAGAGCTGTATGCCCGCGAGCAGTAACAAGAGAACCCAGTCTAAGCCCCTAAACTCCCCCAGAAATCGCATTTATAACTCTAATATTATCTCCCTCTTCAACGTAGTCATCCTCGGATATAACTTCGTTGTTCTTAATTACAAGGGAAGAGAGGGGCGAGAGCCCCAATCTCCTCAGAAGTTCCTTAGCTTTCAGCTTATTTTCGGGTAGCTCTATCTCCTTACCTCTATACAGAACCTTTATGGACATTTGTTCGTATCAGATTTTACCTCATCTACGGCGTCCAGAAAAGACTCAAAGGGTCCCATATTTTTCATCGCTACAAATTTTGGTCCTCTGAACTTAAGTCTCCCAAACATCATAGCCCTCATTGGTCCATACTCCTTCCTGCCCATTTCAAGCCACCTTTCCGTGTCCGCGTACATAAGGAAGTCATTATCAGTGATATCGTCCTTCTTAGGACCACCATAGACACACATAGCCTGGTTGTTTTCATTCTTTATGGTGAGCTGAACTATCTTCTCGTCACCGCAGTCCTTTCTGTAAAGGAACAGCTTCCTCTCAGGAACCTCTTTCCATGCATCGTTCTGTCCCAGCTCGTTCACTAAGGCTGGCGTGTTATTCCAGACCTCGCAGAAGGCTTTAGCCCACTCCCCATCCATAAAGACCGGCTGAGCCAGGCTCACACCTCCGGCTAAAAGGAAGCTAAATAAAACCCTTTTCATTTTTCCACCTCCCTGATGACTTTGATGGAATACTATTAAATCCTCACTGGGGTGGACTTCAAGATAAGAGTTTTTAATATTCGGAAAAGTTATAAAAATATGCTAATACACTAATCCTCATCTAAGAAGGTTTGTCCATCCACAGAGTAATAGGGAACCTCGTAGGAGGAGTAGTAATAGGGTGTGTAGGCTACGAATTCGCCTGCACAGGTATCAACCCCCTTGAAGGTAGGTTTTATAGAAAACCTATCCCTTAACTCTCTTATATGTTTTTCATCTACCCCACGCAAGAGAGCTATCTCCAAGTCTGAGTATCCAAGCTCTTTTGCTTCCCTGAGTAGGTTTTCTGTAAGCTCCTCTTCTTTGAGTCTCCTCTCAAAGAGAACTATATCCTCTATGTTATGTAGAAACCATGGGTCTATACGCGTATAGCTGTAAATTTCCTCCAGAGGATATCCCCTTCTGAAAGCCTCGGCTATGTACCACAGTCTGTTTTCGTTAGGGGTTCTTAAGTTCCTTACAAGCTCTTGGTCTGGTACTTCCATCTTCGGAAAGGCAAGCCCGTACCTGTCAAGTTCAAGACTCCTTATAGCCTTGAGTAAAGCCTCCTTGAAGGTTCTTCCGATCGCCATAACCTCCCCTACGGACTTCATCATGGTGGTCAAGGTTGGGTCAACCTCTGGGAACTTCCTAAAGTCAAAGCGAGGAATCTTGACCACCACGTAGTCTATGGAAGGCTCAAAGGAAGCTGGAGTAAACTTAGTTATATCGTTCTTTAATTCATCAAGGGTGTAACCTACGGCGAGCTTCGCCGCAACCTTGGCTATTGGGAAGCCCGTAGCCTTGGAGGCTAAAGCCGATGACCTTGATACCCTTGGATTCATCTCTATAACGTAGAAATCACCGTTCTCGGGGCTTACTGCAAACTGTATATTTGAGCCCCCCGTATCAACTCCTATTTCCCTTATGACGGCTATGGAGGCGTCCCTTAGAATCTGGTACTCCTTGTCTGTCAAGGTCTGAGCTGGAGCGACCGTGATAGAATCTCCCGTGTGTACACCCATGGGGTCAAAGTTCTCAATGGAGCAAACTATTATCACGTTATCTGCCTTATCCCTTATGACTTCAAACTCAAATTCTTTCCAGCCTATAAGGGACTTGTCCAAAAGAACTTGATGTATGGGAGAAGTCTTTAAAGCCACGGCTAACTTCTGCTTAAACTCCTCTACGTTGTAAGCTATGGAACCTCCCGTTCCACCCAGGGTAAAGGCAGGCCTCAGTATAACGGGAAAACCTATACTCTCTACAGCTTTTAAACCCTCCTCCTCTGAAGAAACAACAGCGCTCTCTGGAACTTTAAGCCCTATATTTCTCATAGCTTCCCGGAAGAGCTCCCTGTCCTCCCCTTTCTTTATGGCTTCATAGCTTGCTCCTATCAGTTCAACTCCGTAACTCTCAAGAACTTTCTCCTCATACAGCTTTACGGAAAGGTTAAGAGCCGTCTGTCCACCAAGGGTTGGTAGGAGTGCATCGGGTCTCTCTTTCTTTATTATCTCCTCAATCACTTCTAACTCAAGGGGTTCAACGTAAGTTCTGTCTGCCACCTCTGGGTCTGTCATTATGGTAGCAGGGTTTGAGTTTACAAGTATAACCTCATAACCTTCTTGCCTCAGGGCTTTGCAGGCTTGGCTTCCTGAGTAATCAAACTCGGCAGCTTGACCTATAACGATTGGACCTGAGCCGATGATAAGTACCTTCTTCAAGTCTTCTCTTTTGGGCATTAAAAATGATATTATAGTAGACGATACAACTAAACATAGGAGGGAACAAGTATGAAAAAGATTAAAGCTATACTCCCAGTTATCGGAGTGACAGGGCTGGTTCTCTTTGGTTCATCCTGTGCCAGCAAGTCCGAGGTAGAAGCTTTAAAGAAGGAGGTAGAGGCTCTTAAAGAGGAAACCCAACAGGTCAAGAAGGAAACAGAAGAAGTTAAGAAGGAAGCTCAGGAAACCAAAAATGCTGCCGAAGAGCTCAGCAGGAAGATAGAAGAGCATATGAGCGACAAGACTCTACATCCGGGTCTTCAGCAGTAAGGAGGAGAAGGTATGAGAAGAGAGATAATTGCCCTTCTTCCTGTTCTCGGGCTTTCCGCAGCCTTTGTGGTAAACCAATCCTGTGCAACGAAGTCTGCCCTTGAGGAGGTTGAAAAGGAAGCCCAAGAACCCAAGGAGAATGTGGCTCAGGCTAAAAACAACCTTAAAGAGAGCAGAAACCTCTTGAGTGACGCTAAGAGACTACTTGAATCCGCAAAGGAAAAGCTGGAAGCCCACGCGGCGGATAAACAAGCCCACACACCGCCACCACCTCCACCTCCCCCTGAAGAGGTAGCACCAGCCCAGGCTGAGTACGGAGAGGTTACCGTTGGATGGTGTGATACCCTGTGGGATATATCGGAGAGGGTATACGGGAATACCCTTTACTGGCCTTCCATATATAACCTGAACAGGGACAAGATAGGAAGTGATCCCTGGATTTTAGCTCAGGGTTGGGTTCTAAAGTACAAAACGGAATTGAGCGAGGAGGAGAAGAGAGAAGCCGTCAAGGAGGCTATAGAGTGGGACCTCAGATTTAAAAACAGACCGAAGACACCCAAGTGTCCTCCTAAATGATTACTCCCACTCTATCGTAGAGGGGGGTTTGGAAGATACGTCGTAAACAACCCTTCCTACCCCCCGAACCTCGTTAATTATTCTTCGCATCACATGGTCAAGGAAATCGTAGGGGAACCTGTACCAGTCTGCGGTCATTCCGTCTGTGCTCTCAACAGCCCTAAGAGCTATCACCTTTTCATAGGTTCTTACATCACCCATAACTCCCACAGAGCGGATGGGCAGTAGCACCGCAAAAGCCTGCCATATCCTGTCATAAAAACCGTTCTTCTTTAGCTCTTCAATAAATATCCTGTCTGCCTTTTTGAGTATCTCTAAATCTTCCCTGTTCACCTCACCTATGATTCTTATGGCGAGACCCGGTCCAGGGAATGGATGTCTTCCAAGGATTTCCTTCGGAATACCCAGCAGCTTTCCTATCTCCCTTACTTCGTCTTTGAAGAGTTCCCTGAAAGGTTCAATTAACTTAAGGTGCATCCTCTGTGGGAGCCCTCCTACATTGTGGTGGGTCTTTATCTTGGCAGAGCCTTTGATCCCCGCACTTTCAACCACATCAGGATATAAAGTTCCCTGAAGCAGGAACTCCGCCCTCTCTACACCTTTCGCTTCCCTCTCAAAAACCTCTATAAATGTATTTCCTATGATTTTCCTCTTTTCCTCTGGGTCTTCAACACCTTTGAGACGTTCAAGGAACAGCTCGCTTGCATCAACAACCTTCAAAGGTAGCCCGAGGGCTCTGAGGTTGTTTTCAACCTCTTCCCTCTCTCCCAATCTGAGGAGCCCGTGGTCTATGAAGAAGCAATGGAGCCTATCACCTATAGCCCTATGGACCAAAAGGGAAGCCACAGTTGAGTCAACACCCCCAGATAAAGCTGCTATCACCTGAGCGTTTCCAACTATATTCCTTATCTCTTCAATCTTCTCTGAAATGAAGTCCCCCATCTCCCAGTTTCTTTCGGCTCCACACACCCCGTAAACGAAGTTAGAAAGCAATTCCCTACCGTAAACCGTATGGACCACCTCTGGGTGGAACTGAAAACCATATATTTTTCTCTCCCTTGAGGCTATAACCGCATGAGGGGAGTTGTCAGATACTGCCAAGGTTTCAAAACCATCTGGGAGCTGTGCAACCTTATCTGCATGGCTCATCCATACATCAAACTCATCGGGGATACCTTCAAATATCTTATCCCTCTTAACTACTTTAAGCCGTGCCCTTCCGTACTCTTGATGGTCAGACTTTTCAACCTTTCCTCCAAGTTGGTGAGCTATAACTTGAAGTCCGTAACATATACCAAGTATGGGGACTCCAAGCTCGTATATATCCTTGGGAGGTAGAGGTGCATCTTTGGCGTATACTGAGGCGGGACCTCCAGAAAATATAAGCCCGTAAGGTTCCTTTTCTTTAAGTTCATCTATAGGTGTATCCCAGTGGACTATCTCGCTGTAAATTCCCAGCTCTCTGACTCTCCTTGCTATAAGCTGAACGTATTGGGAGCCAAAGTTCACTACCAGTATTGGTCTTCTCTTCATGGAAATATTTTAATTGAATTACCTATCAACCGCTACAAGGGTATTGTTATAAAATTAAGCACCATGGAAATAAGACCTGAGCAGCTGGAAAAGTGGGATAAGGAACACTTTTGGCACCCCTTTACCCAGATGAAGGTTTACAGAGAGGAGGAGAATATCATTTTTGAAAGGGGAGAAGGGGTTTACCTCTGGGATATATACGGTAAGCGGTACATAGACGCTATATCTTCTTTATGGTGCAACGTTCATGGTCATAACCATCCTAAACTGAACAATGCTCTAATGAGACAGCTATGTAAAGTTGCCCATACAACCACACTTGGAAGCTCTAACGTTCCAGCTATACTTCTGGCTAAAAGGCTTTCCGAAATAGCTCCTGAAGGACTAACAAAAGTTTTCTACTCAGAGGACGGTGCAGAAGCTGTTGAGATAGCTTTAAAGATGGCGTACCACTATTGGAGGAACAAGGGAGAAGAGAGGAGGGTGTTCATAACTCTGTCTGAAGCGTACCACGGAGACACCATAGGTGCTGTAAGTGTAGGAGGTATAGACCTCTTCCACGGGACTTACAGAGACCTTCTCTTTGAAACTATAAGACTTCCATCACCGTATCTTTATTGCAAGAAGGAATTTGGGGAGCTATCCCCCACTTGCATGGCTGACCTTGTGATGAAACTTCAGGAACTTCTGAGGGCAAGGAGAGATGTTGTTGCTGTGGTCTTAGAGAGTGGAATACAAGCTGCGGCGGGCATGCTCCCCTATCCAAAGGGTTTTATGAGGGAGGTAAGGGAGCTTACTAAGAGGAATAACGTTCTGCTCATAGTGGATGAGGTTGCTACAGGGTTTGGCAGGACGGGAACAATGTTTTACTGCCAGCAGGAGGGAATAACTCCAGACTTTATGTGTTTGGGAAAGGGTATAACAGGAGGCTACCTTCCTCTTGCTGCCACCTTGACTACCGATGAGGTATTTGAGGCGTTCCTTGGAGAGTTTGGAGAGGCAAAACACTTTTACCACGGACACACCTATACAGGAAACAATCTCGCTTGCTCTGTAGCCCTTGCGAATCTTGACCTCTTTGAGGAGGAAAAAACTCTTGATAGACTGAAGCCAAAGATTGAACTTCTTACGGAGAGACTTAAAGAGTTTTGGGAGCTTGAGCATGTGGGAGACATTCGTCAGCTCGGCTTTATGGCTGGGATAGAACTCGTCAGGGATAAGGAGAGAGGAGAACCCTTCCCCTACGGCGAAAGGACTGGATTTAAGGTAGCTAAGCTGTGTTGGGAGAGGGGGGTTTTCCTCAGACCACTTGGGGACGTTATGGTCCTCATGATGCCCCTGGTTATTTCCGAAGAGGATATAAGTTATGTGCTTGATGTGCTGAAAGACTCCATCAGAAAGATAGCCAAGCTTTGAGGGTGTGCTCTGCGTAGCTGGAGTTATACCTTATGCTGCCCGGTAACTTCTCAAGTAAGATATTTGACATGCTCAGATACATACCCTTTCTGGCTGTTTTCTTCCTTTACTTTTACAACCTTGGGCTTAATCAAGTATGGCAACCGAACGAAGCCTTTTACGCTGACGCTTCAAGGAATATGCTCAAGACTGGAAACCTTTTAACTCCTATTTACAATGGTGAGCTGCGGCTGAACAAGCCTCCTATGACCTACTGGTTGACCACTCTTAGCTTCTTCCTCTTTGGAGTTAACGAATTTTCCCTAAGGCTCTTTCAGGTTCTTGCCGGACTTGGTACAGGTGTAGTTACCTACCTGTTCGCAAGAAGGCTCTCCGGGGAGAGGGCTGCCCTTTATTCCTTTCTCGCTCTTACCCTCTCTGTTCAGTTTGTGGCAAACGCAAGGTATACCTCTCCGGAGATACTGCTTACCTTCTTCGTAACCTTATCCCTTTACCTCTGGTATCTGAGCTATGAAAGGAAAAGCAACCTCCTTTTCCTACTTGCTCTTATCTCCTCAACCTTTGCAGTTCTCACAAAGGGACCCGTAGGTTTTCTGCTTCCAGCTGGGGTGATATTCCTGTATCTCCTGTTCAGGGACAGGAGAGAGTTATTGAACCCAAAGTACTATCTTGGAACCCTCTTTGTTATCCTGACGGCGGGATGGTGGTTCCTTTACCAGTATGTTGTGAACAGGGAGGCTTTCCTTGAAGTTTTCCTGAAGGAGAACGTGAAGAGGATTTATGCCCTTCAGGAGGACCCGGTCTATTTCTACCTCCTTGATATAAATGTCTCCTTTCTGCCCTATTCCTTCATCTTTTATATGGCTTTGGTATGGGCTTTGAGGGAGAAGAGGAAGGAGCTGCTTTTCCCCCTTACATGGTTCTTTCTCACCTTTTTTCTATTCTCCCTTGTGAAGATGAAGATACCCGTTTACATAATGCCGGCTTTTCCTGCTATGGCTGTGGTCGTCGGAACTTTCCTTGCCTCAGAAGGCTACAGGAGAGCCTTTGTAATGGCTTCTATCTTTCTGTCAGTTTTGATAACGGCTGCCGTATGGGTAGGAGCTTTTATGTTTAAAGTTAACATCTTCTTCCTGGGGTTGGCTACGCTTTTAACCCTGACATTCCTCCTGAAAAGAAACCTAAAGCTTGCCCCTGCGGCTGCGGGTTTTGGTCTCTTGCTGTACCTATCGGGGGTTCTTCTACCGGAAGTTGAAAAACACAGACCCTACAGGGAGATAGGCAATAAGATTCGGGAGATTGACCCTGAAGGAAGGTACAGAACCTATGAGGTGGGCGCCTACCACCATAATCTACCCTTTTACGCCGACAGGGTGGTTATAAGAAACGTAAGACCTGAGGAGTTGAAAACTCCCGCAATAGCCCTTGTTAAGGAGGGATTGATAAACTGCAAATCTTCAGGAGATTGGGAGCTATACCGCGGTTCTGAATCAAGATTTTTCAGGTTCTTAAGCGATATAAAGAAGGGTAGAAACTTTGATAAATTCAGACTTTGCATTTTCCCTTTGGGAATGTAAAATTTATAACCATGTTTGAGCAGGAGTTGCTTGATAAGCTTAGCCAGCACATAAATTACTTTCCCCGTAAAGAGCAGGCAATACTCCTGTGTCTTCATGCGATACAGGACCATTACGGGTACGTTCCTCGTGAAAGCCTGAGACCCCTGGCTGAACTCCTTGACCTTCCCTTGAACCATGTGGAGCAGGTTGTTGCCTTTTACGATATGTTTGACAGGGAAACCCCAGCCAAGTACAGAATCAGGGTTTGCGTGAGTGTCGTGTGTCATTTCCTGGGAAAGCAGGAGCTTCTAAAGGCTCTGGAGAAAACTTTGAAGATTAAACCTGGGGAAGTTACGCCAGACGGGAAGTTTAAGATAGTTCCCGTGCAGTGCCTTGGGGCGTGTTCTGAGGCGCCAGTTTTCATGGTCAATGAGGATACCTATAAATTTGAAGGAGAGGAGAAGTTAAATGAAATCCTATCCCGCTATACCTAACATATATGCAGAGACAACCCTTAACATGCTCCTGAAGAGAGCAAAAAAACCGAGGGTACATTCCATAGAAGAGTATCTGAAAGACGGCGGTTATCAGGCTCTTGAGAAAGCCTTTAATATGTCTCCTGAAGAGATAATAGACTGGGTTGAAAAGAGTACCCTCAGAGGACGTGGAGGTGCGGGATTCCCCACAGGAACAAAGTGGAAGTTCGCTGTTCAGAACCCTACACCCAGATATTTTATATGTAACGCTGATGAATCAGAACCGGGTACCTTCAAAGACAGGATTCTAATAGAGAGAGACCCTCACCTGCTTCTGGAGGGAATAATAATCTCCTCCTACGCCATAGGTGCAAATGAAGCTTTCATCTATATAAGGGGTGAGTATACGGCTGGGTACTATATACTCCTTGATGCTATAAGGGAGGCAAGAGAAAAGGGTTTCTTGGGTAAGAACATCCTCGGTTCAGGCTTTGACCTTGAGATATACGTTGCAAGAGGAGGAGGGGCTTACATCTGTGGAGAGGAGACGGCACTGATAGAATCTCTGGAAGGCAAAAGGGGACATCCCAGGCTTAAGCCCCCCTACCCGGTTCAGTACGGACTCTTTGGAAGACCGACAGTGGTGAACAATGTGGAAACCATATGTAACGTTCCTTTCATCATAAACATGGGGTGGGAAGAGTACAGGTACATAGGACCCAGTGATTATGCTGGACCTAAGCTATTTCCTGTAAGTGGTAAGGTTAAGAAGCCCGGTGTTTACGAATTACCCATGAATACAACTTTAAGAGAAGTGATATACAAGTATGCGGGAGGGACCATAGGCAACAAAAAAGTGAAAGCGGTCTTCTCTGGTGCCTTGGATTGCTTTGCTGGGGATGAGCTTGATATGCCGATGGACTACTCACCCTTCGGTTTTGGAGGGACTGGAACGGTAATAGCCTTTACGGAGGATGATGATATAGTTGAAGCCTGCCTTCAGGTAGCCAGATTCTATGAACATGAGACCTGTGGGCAGTGCACACCTTGTAGGGTTGGTTGTCATGAGCAGGCTGTTCTGTTAGATAGGATTCGCAGAGGCGAAGCCACTGAAAAAGACTGGGAAGGATTTCTCTTTGTGAATAGATACATACAACCAACTTCAATATGCGGTTTGGGTGCCGTTGCAGGTAGGCTTATAAAGCAGGCTATGGAGAAGTTTCCTGAGGAGTTTGAAGCTTACAGGAAGAAGTTAGCCGGTACCGTTTGAATAACAGGTAAACCATGCTCCACGAATTTATAGCCACAGGATTCTTTGTAGGAAGGCTCGCTTATGCTCCGGGGACTTTAGGTACTCTGCTGGGTGTACCTCTTGTATATCTCGTTTCCTTTAACTCATGGACAGTAATAACAACTGTAGTCGCACTGTTTGTCGTAGGACTCGTAAGCTCAAACGAAGTCATAAAGCTAACCGGAGACCAGGACCCAGAAGAAGTCGTAATAGATGAGATAGTTGGCTACATAGCCTGTTTTACCTTTGTTGAACCCACTCTAAAAACGTACATATTGGCCTTTATACTCTTCAGGCTCCTTGATATATTCAAGCCTTTTCCCATAAACCTATTTGAAAAGCTACACGGAGCCTACGGAGTTATGATGGACGACCTCGTTGCAGGGATAATTACTTCCATTATCCTCTTTCTACTGCTAAAATAGTTCAGCCATGAAGATACGTATAGCCCATAGTCCCGATTCGGATGATGCCTTCATGTTCTACCCCCTGGTAAAGGGTGAAATAGACACAGAAGGTCTTGAAATTGAGCATGTGCTTGCTGACATAGAGACCTTGAACAGGGAGGCTTTGAAAGGCACTTATGAAGTTTCGGCTATATCTTTTCACGCTTACCCTTATGTTGCTGATAAATATTTGGTCTTGCCCAGTGGAGGAAGTGTAGGGGAAGGGTACGGACCTGTTGTTGTCGCAAAGGAAAAATACGATTCCCTGAAGGGGAAAAGGATAGCAGTTCCGGGGACTCTTACCACCGCTTTTCTAACGCTCAAGCTTTATGAACCAGACTTTGAAGAGGTTGTAGTTGCCTTTGACAGGATAATTGATGAAGTTTTGAAGGGAAACGTTGATGCAGGTTTGGTTATACACGAGGGACAGCTCACTTACTCTGACCATGGGCTTGTTAAGATAGTTGACCTGGGGGAGTGGTGGAAAGAGATGTATGACCTTCCTTTACCACTCGGATGCAATATAGTGAGAAAGGACCTTGGAGAAGAGACCATCAGGAAGATAGAGAGGCTTATGAGGAAAAGCGTTGAATACTCTCTCAGGGAACGAGAGAGGGCTCTCTCCTACGCTATAGATTATGCGAGGGACCTTGAGGAAGATTGGGAGAGGACGGACAGATTTGTGGGTATGTATGTAAATCGGAGGACTGTTGATTACGGAGAGGATGGGAGAGAAGCCGTAAGGCTACTCCTGAGGCTGGGCAAGGAGAAGGGAATAATAAAGACAGACATACCAGAGGTCATCTTTTCTGACGAGGTTTAGAGCTCTTTATTCAGCTTTTCTATGTATATTCTTTCCATTATTCTCTTCGCTATAGGGGCTGCAACCCTGCCTCCAGATTCTCCATGCTCTACAAGGACACCTATGACAAAGAGGGGGTCCCTATAGGGAGCAAACCCTATGAACCAAGCGTGGTCTCTGAGTTTCCAGGGGAGCGTTCTTTTCCTTCTGCCTCTCTGTATAAAGGCAACCTGAGCTGTCCCGGTCTTCCCGGCTATGTCCACAATGGTTGAGAAAGCTCCGTATCCTGTCCCCCTTTTAACAGCTTCTCTGAGACCTCTCCTTATCAGCGCAAAGTACTCCTGCTTCCCCTTTACAACCTTCCACACCTTTCTCGTATTCTTCCACACGATTTTACCTGAAGGGTCTCTTATCTCCCTTATGAGCGTTGGCTGATATATCACGCCATTGTTCACTATCCCCATCATCATAAGGGTCTGCTCCATCAGGGTTGAAAGCATATAACCCTGCCCTATGCTTAGGTTAACTGTATCCCCATCGTACCACGGCTCTCCGAGACGTCTCTGTTTCCACTCCGGTGTGGGTAGGAACCCTCTTTTAACAGGTATTTCAAGGGGTATATCCTCTCCGTAACCGAACTTTCTGGCATAGCTTATTATCATTGAAGGACCAAGGTCGTACCCGAAAGTGTAGTAATAAACATCACAGGAATCCTGCAGAGCCTTAATCATGTTTACAGAGCCGTGCCCGTATATGTCCCAGCAAAAAAACCTCCTATTCCCAAGATAAAAGCTACCGGTGCATAAAACTTTCTCCCAGGGAGAGGCGGTTTTGGTTTCAAGTATGGCGTAAGATACAGCTACCTTTAGGACCGAGGCAGGGGGGTACCTTCCACTGGTTGCCCTGTTGAACATGGGATTTAACTTGTTTTTACTAAGCTTCTCCCACTCGTCGTATACCCTATTCGGGTCGTATCCGGGGAAGCTTGCCAAGGCGAGAATCTCGCCAGTTTTTGCATTCATCAGAACAACCGCTCCTGCAGGCTGTCCTGATTCGTAAAAAACGTCCTCTACGATACTCTGCATCCTCATGTCTATGGTGAGAATTAGGCTTTTTCCCTTTTTGGGTTCTTTCCTGTTAAGGGTCTTCAAGACCTTTCCAACGGCATTTATCATGACCTCTTCCCTGCCAAGCTCTCCCAAGAGGACATCATCCATACTCTTCTCAATTCCAAGCTGACCTACAAAGCTTTTTGGGGCTATCTTGTCTCCATACTTGTTTAGTTCCTCTTTTGAAGGGTAGCCCACGTATCCGATGACGTGGCAGAGTTTTTTCCCAAAGGGGTAAACCCTCTTAGGCACAGTTTCAATAAATACACCAGGGAGCCTGTACGCGTTGGAGTAGTAAAGGTCAAGCTCCTCCTGGGTCAGGTTTTCCTTAAGTCTTATCGGTTCAATACCGCTTTTCTGCTCTTCAATCACCTTACTTAGTTCAATCCCAAAGGTTTCTTTAAGGGAGATTTCAAGTTTCTTTAGCTCTTCCTTATTCAACCGGTTATAGTCCAGACTGAGAACGTACCTTGGCTCATCATAGGCTAACTTCTCTCCGTTTCTATCGTATATGTCTCCCCTGGGGGGGTACAGGTTTCTTACACGCAGATAATTCCTCTTTGACAGTTCTCTGTACCTTTCTCTCTTTAGAACCTGAACTTGAAAGAGCCTGCTGAAGATCAACAGGAATATACCAACAAAGAAGCTTAATAGGAGTATAAACTTACGCCTGTTCATATCTTCTGATATACAGATAGTATATGGAAAATAGCAAACCTACCTCAAAAAGCCATGACAGGAAAAATGCTTCTGGAGACAGTTCAAAGGAGAACTTGCTCCTCATTATTAGGAAAGCGAGAGACTTTTTAAGTAGAAGTACACCTGTCCCTGGAACTATGTAGGTCAGTACGGTACGGAAAAGGAGTCTCTCATGTATAAGCAGGAATATATAAACAGACAGAGTTTCAAGGGACATATGGAGTCCTACGGTATCAGTCATAAGGTCAAGGACTGTACCTCCAAATACAGCCCATAGGACAGTTGAGCGTCCAAGAAGATAAGCCCTTGATATTAAAGCTATTAGAACCAGGTCTGGGGCTATAAATCCAGGTTTGAAAAGGGTCTGGAGAACTGCAGCTTCAAAGAAAAGAAGCACTAAGAATAGAGCCGTGTATCTCAATGTTTCCTCCTAACTACGAACACATACTCCTCTGCCCTGGGGTCAATCTCAGGTTTAACTTTAACCTCTTTAAAGAAGGGGTCCCTTCCCCGTTCAACTTTTACAACCTTCCCTATAAGGAAGGGAGGGAGAACCTCCTTTATATCTACCATATATACATCCTTTTCAGGAGCAACGTCGTCCTCAACGTTCACGTGGAGTAAGTTTCCGTTTGGGTATCCTCCCTTGTATATGTATTTCTTGGGAGAGGCACCCACCACTGCAGAGGTGGAGAACTTTTCATTGAAGGGGGTTATCACCCTGCTTGTGGAACCATAAACGGTTTCAACGATGCCAACGACTTTATTTTCAGTGACAACCAAGTCACCTTCACTGTATCCCTTATCCTCACCACCCTCAATAACTATAAATAGGTCAAAACCCGAAGGGTCATAGTATATGACTCTTGATACAGCGTAGTTGAGCCTTTTAAAGTTAGTGGAAGCCCTGAGCTTTCTGCTTACACTTTCAAGTTCAGACAGACAGGCGTCTAGCTCCTTCTCGGTGAGAAGCAGGGAGTTAAGCCTTCTCCTCAGCTTGATATTCTCTTTTTCCGCTTCAACAAAGTAAAGGTATGCGCTGAGTTCTTCCTTGAGTTCAGCGGTAGTTTGCTCCTTAAATTCAATAACAGGTGATATCAACATGTTTGTAACCTTCACGAAAGCTCTCACATAAGAGAAACGGGAAAGCTCAGAAAAGAACAGGAGCAAACCAAGAAGGACTACCAGAATAGAAAGCAGGTGAAATCTTTTTCCAGTCATTCCATAGATATTCTGCTTATAAGCTCAAGGTTATCAAGTATCTTTCCCACACCCCTTGCCACGGCTATTAACGGCTCTTCGCAGTAGTAAGCTTTGATTCCCGTCTCAAGCTGTATCCTCTTGTCCATATTCTTCAGGAGGGACCCCCCTCCAGCTAACACTATACCCCTATCGGCTATATCCGCTGCAAGCTCTGGAGGCGTCCTCTCAAGGGTTACCCTTATGGCGTTTATTATGGAGCTTATTGTATCCTCAAGGGCTTCGGTTATATGGTGGTTGGTAATCTTTATGGTTCTTGGAAGACCGGTCATGTCTCTTCCTCTTATATCCATACTTCTCTCTTCATCTTCCATAACCGCACTGCCCAGCTCTATCTTTATCCTTTCGGCAGTTTGTTCGCCTATCAGTATGTGGAACTGTCTCTTTATGTACTGGATTATAGCTTCGTTCATCTCGTCTCCTGCCACACGGAGGGAGTTAGAGACCACGATTCCTGCGAGGGATATAACGGCTATCTCAGTTGTTCCCCCGCCTATATCAACGACCATATTACCCAGAGGTTCATCTACAGGCAGGTCAGCTCCTATGGCTGCGGCCATAGGCTCGGCAACGAGAAACACTTCTCTTGCACCGGCGCTTTTTGCGGCATCTATAACAGCCCTCTTTTCAACAGGAGTTATACCGGTTGGTACACCTATCACCACACGAGGCTTGGGCTTAAATAGGGTGCTACCCAAAGCCCTCTTTATGAAATAGGAAAGCATTACCTGGGTAACCTCAAAATCGGTTATAACACCGTCCCTAAGTGGGCGTATAGCCTGGATATTTTCCGGCGTTTTTCCCACCATATCCTTAGCTTCCTTACCTACCGCAAGGACTTTTCTTGTCTTCACATCAATGGCAACTATAGAGGGCTCGTACATAACTATGCCTTTACCCTGCATGTAAACTGCCGTAGTTGCTGTTCCCAGGTCAATACCCACGTTGTTGGAAAGAAAACCAAAAATCTTGTCTAACAGCATCTTTCCTCCCCTAAAAAGCGCTTATATTTATTCTAATGGCAGTTAAAGAATTAAAGCTTGGTGAAATTTTAGAGGAACTGGAGGGAAAGTACCCCGATAAGCGGGAGCTTATACACCAAGCCTACGAGTACATATCGGAAAAGCATAAGGAGCAGTTAAGGAAGTCAGGAGAGCCTTACGTTACCCATCCTCTACACGTAGCAAGGATACTTGCAGAACTGAATATGGATGCCACGACCGTAGTGGCTGGGCTTCTCCATGATGTTTTAGAGGATACGGATGCCACCTATGAGGAGGTGGAGAAACTCTTCGGTAAAGATGTGGCGGATATAGTAGAGGGTGTTACCAAAATAGGCAAGATAAGGTTTAAAAACCTGAAGGAGGCTCAGGCTGAGAACTTCAGAAAGTTAATCCTTGCCACTGCCAAAGACATAAGGGTAGTAATAGTTAAACTTGCAGACAGACTTCACAATATGAGAACACTCCACTACCTTCGCAGGGACAAGAGGGTACGCATAGCGGAGGAAACCCTAGAGGTCTACGCGCCCATAGCCCATAGGCTGGGTATATGGGAGATAAAGAGGAACTTAGAAGACCTGTCCTTTAAGTATTTATATCCAAAGGAGTATGAAAGGGTTAGGAGCTTTGTAAGCCAGTCCTTAGAGGACCTGGAGGTTTACCTTAAAAAGTTCGTTATACCGAAGATAAAGGAAGAGATAGCAAAAGCTGGAATCAAGGCTGAGATCACATACAGACCGAAGCACCTCTACAGCATATGGCAAAAAACCATAAGGAAGAACATAAGCCTTGAAGAGGTCCATGACCTGTTAGGCGTAAGAATAATAGTGGATACCGTTCAGGAATGCTACATAGTTCTTGGAATAATTCACAGCCTCTTTAAGCCCGTACCAGGTAAGTTCAAGGATTATATATCCTTGCCCAAACCTAACCTGTACCAATCTCTACACACGACAGTGGTAGCCCCAAAGGGTAGGATGGTGGAGCTTCAAATAAGGACGTGGGAGATGCACCTCAGAGCTGAAAAGGGTATAGCAGCCCACTGGGCGTATAAGGAGGGCAAGGTTAGGGCACATGATGAGGAGATATTCTCTTGGCTGAGAGACCTAGTTGAAAACATTCAAGGTAGTAAGAACCCCGTTGAACTTCTTGATAACCTGAAGAGAGAGCTATTTTCCGAGGAGGTTTTTGTCTTCACTCCGAAGGGAGACCTTATCGTACTTCCGGTTGGAGCTACTCCTATTGACTTCGCTTACCACATACACACCGAAGTGGGGAATCACTGTGCGGGAGCTAAGGTTAACGGCAGGATAGTTCCTCTGAACTACAGACTTCAGAGCGGCGACCAGGTAGAGATAATAACAAGCCCCAACAAGAAACCGAATCTGGACTGGCTGAAGTTTGTTGTCACATCAAAAGCCAAGAATAGAATAAAACATTACATAAAGCAGCAGGAGAGGGAAAGCTTTATAGCCAATGGAAAGAGGCTGTTTGAAAAGGCACGTGAGGCCCTCAACCTATCGTCGGAAGATTTCCTTGCAAAGCTTAGAACTAAAGTGCGTTTTAAGGATGAGGAGGAGGTTTATATAGCCCTTGGGAGTGGAAAGCTCACAATTAATAAAGTGATTAACCTTCTCTCACCCAAGAAGAAAGCCTCCGCTGAGAAAGCCAAAGGAGAGAACAGAAGCCGCGTGTCTATGGATGGGCTTGAAGGTGTTATGTATGAAGTTGGAGGCTGCTGCAACCCTGTTCCTGGTGATGAGATATACGGTGTGGTTACAAAAGGTAAGGGTATAGTCCTTCATGAGAAGAACTGCTCAAACCTTAAGTATCTGATTCAACACTTTCCTGAAAAAGTCTTCAGGGTGAGGATGAAACCGGAGGGTAAGTTCAAGACAAGGATAAGGGTAAAAGCCCGTGATAGAATAGGTATACTGTCTGAGATAGCTAAGAATATAGCGGAGAGAGGTTCAAATATATGGGAATCCAGTACAAAAACTATGGGAGATGGGACTGCCTTTATGGACTTTACCATAGATGTCACCAATAAAAAACACCTGAGAGAGGTCATGAGGTCTATAAAATCCGTTGAGGGTGTTGAAGCCTGCTCAAGGCTTTACTCCTGAAAGGAAAAGAAGATAATACCCTCTTCGCCATAGGGGAGTTGCTTGAGAATTTTACCCGTAGGGGATATAACTGCCGAGGGTCCAGTGTTGTTCACCCAGAGGACGTATCTCCTGTTTTCAACAGCCCTAACCCTTGCCTGTCTCAGGTGTTGGAACGTCCCATCCGAGTCTTTAAACCAGCCATCGTTGGTGAAGACTGCTATAAGGTCTGCACACCTGGAAAACTTCTTAACTAACTGGTAATAGGAAACTTCAAAGCATATGGGTGTTCCGATACTTATACCGTTGGTTTTTAGGCATCTGGGTTCGTTCCCGGGGACGTAATCGGTTCCTCCTATGGCGCCGAATACTTCCTTTGCAAAACCAAAAGGAAAGGGAACATACTCCCCGAATGGAAGTAATTTGACCTTGTCATAGAAGTCAATCACTTTGCCGTTTCCCAGAACAAATACCGAGTTGTAAGGTTCCCAACTGTCGCCAAATCTTATGTCTATTAACCCTGTAACGATCAGGAATTCCTTTGAGAAGGACATAAGTTTCTTACCTTCTGAGTGCAGCCTGTTCGCCGTAAAGGGGAAGGCAGATTCTGGAAGGAAAACTATGTCTGGCTTTTCCTCGGCGGCACGTTTAAGGAGCTTCCAGTACACAGGCAGGTAGTTATAAAACTTCTCCCTGTCCAGCTTTATACTCTCCTCAACGTAGGGCTGGATTATGGCTATCTTTATATCTTTGGGAGCCTTGAACTCAGAGTTTATAAAAGGTATAGGTAAAAGTAAGGAGACTACAGCTGCTGTAACAAACTTCCTGTCTACCGCTCCAAAGGGAAGCATAGATAACATAAGGACCAACAGTGAGCCTAAGTAAACACCTCCCGCACTCAGGTAGTTGTTGAGCAGGGGTGCATCAACGATGAGTTCGCCCGTTAAGAGCCAGGGAAAACCTCCATAGGGTATATGGGAGCGGAGCATCTCCATACCAACCCAAAGAAAAGGCAACACAAGCATGTTGAATCTGAAGAACTTCCAAAGTAAAAAGACCACGGAAAACTGAATCAGCACGAGAAACAAAACCAACAACGCTATAAGGGAGTAGGCTGTGAGGGGATTTACCTCACCGTAATCAACCATCGCTATCCTTATCCATAGGAGTGAAGGGAAGAAGGAGAAAACCCCAGCAAGAAACCAGGATGTGAATGACCTGAAGTTGTACAGCAGGAAGAACGCAGGGAAGGACAGAAACCAGAGGTTGAACTTTGAAAAGGACAGGTAAAAAAGTATGCCAAAGAGGGCTGAAAAGATTATCTTCTTAAGTCCTTTATCAAGCATAGGGTAAAGAGCACACCTCCTATGAGAGCACTTATATACTGGCTTATTAACCTCCACAGTATGACGAATACGCCAAGCTCAAAAGGCTCCAAAAAGGCTGCGAATACTGCCAACCCTCCGAGCTCTCCCACACCGCTGCCTCCAGGGGTAGGACTCATGAATATTACGTAAAGGAGGCTTATCTGGGATAAGAAAAGCTCAAAAAAGCCTTCATCCCTCCCAAAGGATTTGGCAAGGGCTGGGGCTATGAGAAGAAAAGATATGTAAAGACCACAACTTGATAGGATTGAACCTAAAAAATAGCCCTTCCTTTTGTAGCCGAATATCTTCATGTAGTAAATGTACCTTTTTAACCCTTCCTTAATCTTCTTAACCGATGGTCTGCTTATACTTTTCTGGAATAAGATTTTCCCACCAACGTAGGCTAAACCAAAGACGACAACCACACCGATGAATATCTGTAAAACAGGTATGACCTGCTGGGGGTTCCTGTAAAGGTGCCACAGAAATATGGGCAAGCCCAGTATAAAGAAGAAAAGACCGGATATTGTCTTCATCGTAACTATACTCATAACCTTGTGGACGCTTGCACCCTTTCTGAGGAGCATATACACTGCAGCCAGCTCACCTCCAACGTGGGCGGGTGTAACCGTTGCTCCGAAGGTGTTTACAAAGGACATTACGTAACCGTAGAAGAGTGAGTATTTAAGGTTTACAGCCCTTGAAAGTATGTAAAGCCTAAGGTTATCAAAGGTGTGGTAGAGAATCAAAAACAAGAATGTCAACAGGAGATACCTTTTCTTTAAATTCAGGAGTACACCGAGGGTCTCCTTCGTTACAGTCTTAAAAATTATGTAGGAGAAGCTCATCAGGAGAATAACCACAAGAATTATGGTCCCGTATATGAATGTCTTCCTCATCAGAGTTCTCTAATAGCGCTCTCTATTCTGTTAAGGGCTTCCTCTATATCTTCCTCCTCGTGGGCTGTGCTTAAAAACCAGGCTTCAAACTGTGCCGGAGGTATGAGAATACCCTTTTCAAGGAGCTTTCGGAAGAACTTTCCGAAGAGTTCAAGGTCCGAGGACTTTGCACTTTCAAAGTCCACAACTTCCTTGTCTGTAAAGAATACGGTAAACATTGAACCTACCCTGTTTATACGGTGAGGTATCCCTTTTTCCTTCAGCATACCGGATACAGCCTCTGAGACCCTCTTCGCCTTCTCTCCAAGTTCTTCATAAGGTTCCTTGTCCCTTAACTCCTTCAATGTTTCTACACCTGCAACCATAGCCACAGGGTTTCCTGAGAGGGTTCCTGCCTGGTATACGGGTCCTTCGGGAGCCACCTGGGACATAAGCTCCTTTCTACCACCGTAAGCCCCAACGGGAAGACCCCCTCCAAGTATCTTTCCCAGGCAAGTCAGGTCTGGATTCACGTCAAAAAGCTCTTGAGCCCCACCTTTGGAGAGCCTGAAGCCCGTTATAACTTCGTCAAATATGAGCAATGAGCCATGTTCTTCAGTTATCTCCCTGAGGAACTTCAAGAAGCCTTCTTTCGGTGGGACAACTCCCATATTTCCCGCTACAGGTTCAACTATCACGCAAGCTATATCCTCTCCGTACTCCTCAAACACCTTTTTTACAGCCTCTCTGTTGTTAAAAGGTACAACGAGAGTAAGTTTCGCTATCTCCTCTGGGATTCCAGGGGTTCCCGGTATGGCAAAGGTCGCGACACCTGAACCCGCACTGACAAGAAGGCTGTCATAGTGTCCATGGTAGCACCCTTCAAACTTCACCACAAGTTTCCTTCCTGTCACTCCCCTCGCAAGCCTTATAGCGGACATAGTAGCTTCTGTTCCAGAGTTTACAAACCTGACCTTTTCTACGCTTGGTACCATCTCAACTACAAGTTGAGCGAGCTTCACCTCGTGTGGGTTTGTAAGACCAAAGGACAAGCCCCTTTCTACCTCTTCCTTGACAGCTTTAACCACCTTGGGATACGCGTGCCCAAGTATGAGTGGACCCCATGAGGCAAGGAAGTCTATGTACTCATTGCCGTCCGCATCCCATACCCTGCAACCCCTGCCTTTAACCAGGACCACAGGCTCTCCACCAACAGCCTTAAAGGCTCTCACTGGGCTGTTTACACCACCTGGTAATACTTCTAATGCTTCCTGAATTAATTTTTGGTTGTTCATGGTAAGTAAAATTATAAACTTTTGGTTTTCTTCCGAAGCTTATAATTATTGAGGATGAAGAAACTCTTACTCTTGGTGGGAACGTTTTTTCTTGCTGGGTGTACGCCCACGGTGAAGGAGGTAGCTCTCTATAAAGGGAAAAAGGATATCGTCATAGTTAAGGAAGGGAAGTTCCTCTTTGCGGAGGAGGAAGATAGGTTCATAAACCAGGAAGCCCAGAAGTTGGGGATAAACTTTCCCAACAGGAAAGAGGTACAAGAACATCTGATTTACTTTTTGAGGGATAAGAGAAGTCTGGAAATAGCTCTGAAAAGGGCAAACCTTTACATACCCTACATAAAACCTATACTTGAAGAGTACGGTCTGCCTGAGGAGCTTGCGCTTCTCCCCTTTATAGAGAGTGGTTTTAACCCCTTTGCCCTTTCAAGGTCAGGAGCAGGTGGTATATGGCAGCTTATGCCCTTTACCGCCAAGAGGTACGGTCTTAGAGTGGACGGAAAAGTTGATGAGCGTTTTGACCTTGTCAAATCCACCCGTGCTGCCGCCCAATACCTGAAGGACCTTCATGAGCTCTTTGGAAACTGGGAGCTTGTCCTTGCAGCGTATAATTGCGGGGAGGGCTGCGTAAGCAGAAGGACAAAAGGTGTTGACTTCTGGAGGTCTAAGTGGGCTTTACCTGAGCAAACGAGAAAATATGTCCCGATGTTCTTCGCTGCTCTTCTTATCGCTAAGTCTCCCCATAAGTACGGTATAAATGTTGACCTGGATAGCCTTAACATTCAGAAAAAGGTTGTTGATAAGCCGGAGAAGGTCAGGAGCTTTGTTGAAAAACTCAGCATAAAAGAGAGTACCTTCAAGGACCTCAACCCCCACATCAAGGGTTCTTACATACCCGCTGGTACTTACGTTTACCTACCTGAGAAGGTGGATATAAAATTGGCAAGCGCTCCCTTAATTACCGACGTACCTCAGAGAGTATTTTCTAAACCTCTCCCTGAGTCCAGGAGGACTGAAACAAAGCCACCTGAGAGAGTGAAAGAGGAAAGTAAAGAAACCAAGCCCAGGCCTGTGAAGGTTGCAAAAGTTATAACTCCTAAACCTGTGGTTGAGGTAAAAACTAAACCCACTTTAAAAGGTAAAGTCAATAGAGCCAAAAAGGGAAAAACTCATAAGAAGCCCCCTGAGAGGGGAAGTGAGAGGATAGTTATCAAAGGAGTTGGGGAAGATTTTAACGTTAAAACTAAGATGATTACCCTCAGTAACGGTGCGGTCTTATATATTAAAGAGTGATGGAGTGTTTTATCCTTGCAGGGGGTCAGAGTCGGAGGTTCGGAGAGGACAAGATTCTGTATAAGCTCGGTTCAAAGAGAACTATAGATTACATAATTGAGGAAGCTCAGAAGGTATGCGATAAGGTATTCATAGTTGCAAAGGACAGGGAAAAGTTTAAAGACTTACATATCCCTGTCCTTGAGGATTTACTTCCTTTTCAGGCACCCATAGTGGGTGTTTATACAGCCCTGAAGAGTTCAGGTTCAAAGGAGGTTCTAATACTGACCGGAGATATGCCTCTTGTAAAGAAAGAGGTATTAAAACTGCTTATGGATAGCTATAGCTCGCCTGTCACCTTGTTTTCAATCAATGGAAAGCTTTACCCTCTGACGGCTATATACTCAACAGAAATTCTGAAGGCTCTTGAAGAGTATATAGCCCTTGGCAAGAGAAGTCTTGTAGGTTTCCTTGAAAACGTCCCCTGTAAGGTTATCACCGAAGAAAGTGTAAAGCCTGTTGACCCAGAATTGGCTTCCTTTATAAACATGAACACAAGAGAAGACCTCTCACTGCTGCTGGAGAAGATAAGATGAACCTGAAAAGAATTCTGCGTATAAAGAAGATTGAAGAGAAGGAAAAATCAAGGAAGTTGAAAGATATAGAGGAGCAGATAAGAAGTCTCCTTGAAGAGAAGAGAAAGTATGAGGAAGAGTTAAAGCTCTGCCAGGAGCAGCTTGTTAAGTCTCAAGAAGCTATGAGGCTGATTTTTCAACAGAAAGCTTTTGTTCAGAAGATAGAGAGTGTTGAAAATAAGATAAAGGAGCTTGAAAGCCTCAAAGAGAAAGAAGCCGAGGGATTGAAGGAGCTCAAGAGGGAAGAGAGAGCCGTAAAGATACTGAAAGATAAAATAGCCTATGAGGATTACGCCAACAGTTTGAAGAGGGAGTTTCTGCAGATTGGTTTAATCCAGCTATTTAAAAAGGGTTTTAAGCTTCTGCTTCTATTCTCACTCCTTACCTTTGCCCAGAGTGCCGTGCAAGAGAAGCTCAAAGAGATGGAAAGCAGTCAGCAGGAGAAACGCTTAAAGGAGCTTGAGAAGGTTATAGAGGAGAAACTTAAGAAGTTAACTGAAGAGAGGGAGAGGCTTGAAGCTCTCAGAAAGAGACCTTTAACGGAGGAAGAGGAGAAGGAGGTTGAGAAACTTATAGGTATAGTCAGCAAAACCCCGGCAGATGAAGCGGGTGCTATCCTGAATGAGGTCAAACCCCACATAGCAGCTGAGATACTTATAAGACTTAAGGAGCGTCAAGCTGGGCAGATACTCGCTGCAATGGACCCAAAGAAAGCGGCTGTGGTAACGGAGATAATAATGAGCTGGAGGAAGAAGAGTGCACAGAATAGATAAGCTCACACCCTTCATAGTGATGGACATCCTCGCCAAAGCTAAAGAGATGGAGGACGTTATACACCTTGAGATAGGGGAACCTGACCTTGACCCATCACCGAAGGTTCTTCAAGCTCTTGAAAAGGCTATAAAGGACAGGAATTACTTTTACACCCCCGCTCTCGGACTTCCGGAGCTGAGGGAAAAGGTGGCTGAGTTTTACAGGGTAAAGTATGGTGTTGACCTCTCACCCGACAGGGTTGTTATAACGACCGGGACTTCCGGAGCTTTCCTTGTAGCCTATGCGGTAACGATGGACGCAGGTGATAGGATCGCCCTCGGAGACCCCTCATATCCCTGCTACAAGAACTTTGCTCACCTTCTTGATATACAGCCAGAGTTTATACCCATATCAAAGGAAACCGAATACGAGATTAAACCTGACATGCTCAAAGGTAGAGATGTAAAGGCTCTCCACATATCCTCACCCTCAAACCCTACAGGCAACCTGTACTCTGCACAGACACTGCAGGAGCTGGCAGACTACTGCGACAGGGAAGGCATATACCTTATATCCGACGAGATATACCACGGACTTGTCTATGAGGGTAAGGAGCATACAGCCCTTGAGTTCAGTGATAGAGCTATAGTCATAAACGGGTTCTCCAAGTTCTTCTGTATGCCAGGCTTCAGGATAGGCTGGGCTATACTCCCGTCACAGCTTGTTAGGAGCGCAGAGATAGTGATTCAGAACGTCTTCATCTCTGCACCCACCCTGAGCCAGTATGCCGCCTTTGAAGCCTTTGACTGGGAGTATCTGAACAGAGTGAGGGAAACCTTTGCAGAGCGAAGAGAGACCCTCTACGAGGGTGTAAAGGAGCTATTTGAAGTAGATGCAAAACCTCAGGGTGCCTTTTACATCTGGGCTAACGTCAGCAGATACACGCAGGATTCCTACGAGTTTGCCTTAAAGCTTCTTGAGGAAGCACATGTTGCCGTGACACCCGGCGTAGACTTTGGCAGAAACAGAACGAACGAGTATATAAGGCTTGCCTACACGAGGGATACGGAGGAGCTCAGAGAGGCTGTGAGACGCTTAAAGGATTTCCTCAGCAGTCTCTAAGGAAGCAAATTTGGGGGAACAAGCTTCTGTGCAAGGGTATTTAACACTCCCGTAGGGAGTCCTCCAAAGACTTTTAACAGCAGTTTTCTGTATGTGTGTGTGTCCGCTCTTCTGAGCTTACGCTCCAGCCGAGGGAGGAAGTATCTGAGTTGCTCACCGAACCTGCGGTGAAACTCTTCGGCTGACCTTTCCCTGACGTAGGCGAGGGCGAAGAGCGAGAGCGTGAACAACAGCCTGACCCTATAGGACCTCAGTCTAAGCTCATCTTCTACTGGCAGATGGGGAAACCTCTTAAGAACCTCTGAGGCGAAGAGACCCTTTCCCAGACCTCTGTAATGTTCACCTTTAGAGTCTCCGTAAGTCTTTGTCCGTGAGACGCCACAGGAGGGTGATTTGGATTTGAGCAGGAAGCCGTCAACCTCCGGCAGTTGTTCAAGGAAGCCTTTAGAAAATTGGGACATCTTCTCGGTAAGCTCCAGACCTGTTGAGGGCTGAGACAACCTCAGTTCTGTACCTTGAAGGTAAACTATGACCCTGTCCCTCGGCACACCGAGACCGAGCTCAACCTCCGGACATACCTTTATGACCTCTGTGTATCTTATGAGCTTCTGGGAAAACTCATCTTCAACAGGCTTGCCGTCGTATCTGACGTTCTCACCTGCAAGGCATGCGCTCACAACTATCTTAGGTTTCACAGGCATTCATTTATGTATAGGAAAGAAAACCTGTGAGACAATCCCTCTCTTTCTTCAGGGCATTGCAAGTCTTCTGATATGATTGATGAAATAAGAAAAATGAACCTCAGGTCGCAATCCCTCCATTTCTTTAGGGCATTGCAAGCTAAATGTTTTATCTCAGTAGCTAAAACGCTGACTTTCTTATGTCGCAATCCCTCCATTTCTTTAGGGCATTGCAAGGTTTTATTTCCCTAAGACAAGAGGGCGCAGTATACGGTCGCAATCCCTCCATTTCTTTAGGGCATTGCAAGAGGATCGTAGGGGGGCTGTGGATTGAGGACGTGGACGGGTCGCAATCCCTCTCTTTCTTTAGGGCATTGCAAGAGGTCCTTTAAAAGTCCTTGATTTTCAAGGGGGACAGAGTGCGAATTGTTCTCAATTAGACTCAACGTCACGATTTTGCAGAGTTATCAACGAGTTTCTGATTTAGACTGTCCCACAAGGGTTTGAGCTAATTTTCCCCTATTCAGTTGTCAAGGAGCCATGAGGGCTATCTCAACCCTCCCTTACTTACACAACAATTTAAGCAGATGTACTGAAAATGCAAATATGATCTTCGTCAGCTTTAAAAATTTTTAAGAATTATCAAGAGGTTAAGAAACTGCTTTGCTCAGGTTTCAAGCTGCTCTCCACTATATCTCTGAGGGCTTTTATGAATGTTGGGTGTGTCCTTAGAGTGGGTATCCTTACGAAGTTATCAACCCCAAGACTCTCAGCAAGCTGCCTATACTGAACGTCAAGCTCATATAGCGTCTCTGAGTGTTCGCATACGAAGGACACCGGTATCACACATAGGTTCTTTACTCCTTTCCGTGCCAGTTCCTCTATAAGCTTGTCGGTCATGGGTTCAAGCCACTTTACAGGTCCTACTTTGCTCTGATAACCGAGGGCATGTTCAACCCCGGGAAAGTGCTCCATTATCAACCTGACTGTCTCCTCGGTCTGCTCCTTGTAGGGGTCTCCCTCCTCTATCACATAGATAGGTAGGCTGTGGGCTGTAAACAGGAAGAAGAACCCCTTCCAGTTAGGTAGGTTCTCCTTTATGTTCTCAACCATCGCCCTTATGTATTCGGGGTGGTTGTGGTAGCTCCTTATCTCAAGGACGGGCACCTGTGGGTAGTTTCTCCTTTGGTAAACCCTGTAAAACTCGTTAAAGGAAGAGCCTGTTGTGGTGGTGCTGAACTGGGGATACATGGGCAGGAGAACTATCCTTTCAATATCCTCTTTAAAGAGTTCTTTCAGAGCTTCCTCCGTGAAGGGGTGCCAGTATCTCATCGCAACCACAACTCTGTAACCCTCTCCCAGGAGCTTCTGGAGCTCTTTCGCCTGCTCCTCGGTCTGCTCTCTCTGAGGGGATTTTCCTCCCATGACCTCGTAGTAGTGCCTCGTTTTCTTGGCTCTAATCCTTGATATGAGCCACGCTACCGGCTTCTGAATGGGTCTCGGGATTCTTATTATGTCGTGGTCAGAAAAGAGGTTGTATAGGAAAGGCTGGATAGCCTCAAGGCTGTCGGGACCACCCATGTTCAAAAGGACAACACCCGTTTTGCTTTCCATTCAGGTTAGAACCTCTTCCTTTCTTTTCGCTCTCAGGTCTTCAAGGAGCTGGTAGTCCTTCTTTATGTCCCTTCCGGCTCTTGTCAGATATCCCCCCACCATCATGGCGTTAGTCATCAGGACAGCCATGCCGTGGAAGTCTCTGAGGTTCTGTTCTCTTCCTCCGCACAGTCTGAGCTCCGCCTTGGGGTTAGTGAACCTGAACATAGCTATGACCTTAAGGGCTTCTAAGGGAGTTATACCGGGGGCTTTTTCAAGGGGAGTCCCTTGAATGGGCATGAGAAAGTTAAGGGGTATAGAGTCCACCTCAAGCTCCCTGTAAGTTAGGGCAAGGTCAACCCTGTCCTCTTCCGTCTCACCCATTCCAAATATTCCCCCACAACAGGTGGAGAGCCCTACCTTTTTTATCCTCTTTATGGTCTCGTACCTATCCTCCCAGCTGTGGGTTGTAACTATCCTCGGGAAGAAGTTCCGGCTCGCTTCAAGGTTATGGTTTACCCTTTTTACGCCTGCTTCCTTGAGCTTTTTCAGACTTTCCTCGTCCATAGTTCCCGCCGAAACGCACACGTTTATAGGGAGCTTCTCAACCTCCTTCACCTCTCTCACGGCGTCGGCTATCTTCTCAACCTCTTCAGGTGTAGCCTGCTTTCCTGCAAGCACCACGCAGTATCTGTTTGCACCGAACTCAACACCCCTCTCGGCACCTTCTACTATCTCCTCCTTGGGAACAAGGTTATAGACGTTTATAGGTGTCTTGTAGAACTTTGACTGGGCACAGAACTTGCAGTCCTCGGAACAGGCTCCGCTCTTGGCATTTATTATTGAGCAGAACTCAAGCTCATTCTCTGGAAAGAACTGTTTTTTCAACTTCTGAGCAAAATGGGTAAGGAAGGGCACGTAATCGTCGGGCACCTTCAAGAGCTCTAAGGCTTCTTCCCTTGTAAGGGGCTCATATCGGGAAGACTTTTCGTAAAGCTCTATGATTAAGCTCTCGTATCTGTCCATCTCACACCTCCAAACAACTGAAGATAATATAAGATTTTTTATCAAATGAAAAAGTTAGAAGAAGTTATTGTTGAGATAATTGAGGCAGGGCGCTTTCTTGATGCGAAGGGTTGGGTTCCTGCTACCAGCGGTAACTTGTCAGTCAGGGTTGATATAGATAAGATTGCCATAACAGCTTCCGGTAGGCATAAGGGAAGGCTCAAACCCGAGGATATAATCCTTGTAGACCTTGAGGGACAGGCTCTTGGCGACAAGAAGCCCTCAGCCGAGACTCTCTTGCACCTTCTCGTATACAGAACCTTTCCTAATGTTAACGCAGTGGTTCACACCCACTCTCCAAACGCAACACTTATATCAAGGATTGCCAAGGGACGGGTGGAGCTTGAGGACTATGAACTCTTGAAGGCTTTTCCTGAAATAAAGACTCACGAGACAAGACTGAGCGTCCCTGTCTTTGAAAACGACCAGGACATGAAGAGGCTCTCTGAAAAGGTGGAAGGCTACATTAAAAAGCACAGCAATGTATATGGCTTTCTAATAGGTTCTCACGGGCTTTACACCTGGGGTGAAAGTATGGAGAGAGCCATCCTCCATGCCGAAGCCTATGAATTTCTCTTTGAATGTGAGATAAAACTTATGTCTATGAGGTAATTATTTCTGTTTAATCTTGAAGGTGCACCTTTCATATCCCTGTGCTGCACAGGTGACCTCTTCAACTTCATACTTCTTGTCTAAGAGGTCGCTGAGGAAACCTTTAAAGAACCCAGCCATGGGCTTGCATACGGGCTTCTGGTTCTTACCTATCGCTTCAACCAGGATTGAGCCTTCTATATGTATCTCCAGACTTTCTATGTCGTACTCAAGCAGGTCTATGAGCCTTGAAGATTCCGCTATTATGGTGAGCAGCTCAAGGGCTTCATCAAGCCTATCCGTGTATACACCGTACCTCTCTTTAAGGGTCTTGGCTCCTTTCCTTCCACCGTACTCGGCTGCTTTCTTTATGATACGGTCTATCCCAAGTTTGGAGAGCTTGTATACGTCTCTGTAACCGTCAATGAGTGCGTCCCTGTGTATAAGAACAGACTCCCGTTCTATCGCTTCGGCAAGAGCTCGTATGTTATCCTTCAGATATCCCATCCTAACTTCCTCAGCTGAGCCTTTCCCTCTTCTGATATCTTCTCCTTCGTCCAAGGAGGCTCAAATACAAATTCTACAACAACATCTTTCAGCTGAGGAAACTTTTCTAATATCTTTTCCTTAATATGCTCTGCAAAGAAGTGTTTGGCAGGACATCCTTGAACGGTCAAGGTCATATCTATGTATGCAACGCCGTCCCTAACACGTACCCCATAAATCAACCCCAAGTTAACTATATCTATGGGTATTTCAGGGTCTTTCACTTCCGTAAGAGCCTGAAGTATCTCTCTTTCCATAGGAAAATAATATACTCTCAGGTTCCAGGGGGAAGGAGTTTCGTCATAAAAGAGCGTTAGGGAGTATATTATATATACTTTCTGCGTGAGGTGTGAAAATGCAGCTACTTGAATACGATTCCTGTGGAGTTGGTTTCGTTTGTAACATAAAGGGGAAGGCTGATAACCAGATAGTTCGCTGGGGTGTGGAAGCGGTCAAAAACCTGACACACAGAGGAGCCATCGGTGGTGATGGAAAGACTGGTGACGGCGCAGGTGTTCTCACTCAGATACCTAAGAAGTTTTTTGAAAAGGTCATAAGGGAACTCGGTTACGAGCTTTCAAATATTGATAATCTTGCTGTTGGTGTCTTTTTCCTCTATGAGGATATTGAGGACAAGATAACCGCAGAGGTCGCCAAGTCTGGTATAAAGGTGCTTGGCTGGAGAGATGTCCCTACCGACAAGGATGCGGTTGGAAAATCCGCTCTAAAAGTTATGCCGAAGATAAAGCAGCTCCTCCTGGATACGGAGGATATAACCCTGGACCAGAGGGATGTAAAACTTTACCTTTTACGCAGGAGAATTGAAAACAAGTTCGGGGCTGGAAAGGTTTATATACCTTCCCTCTCCTCAAGGGTTATCGTTTACAAAGGCATGCTTGTGGCGCCTCAGCTTGATAAGTTCTATCCGGACCTTAACGACCCGGATTATGAGAGTGCATACTGCTTGTTCCACCAGAGGTATTCAACCAACACCCTCCCTAACTGGAGACTGGCTCAACCCTTCAGACTGCTTGCCCACAACGGTGAGATAAACACAGTCCAGGGCAACAGGAACTGGATGAACGCGCTGCAACACGAGCTTGAACATGAGCTTTTTGGTGATGAAGCCGAACTTATAAAGCCTCTGGTTTCCTTTGATGAGAGTGATTCAGCTTCCCTTGACAAGGTGTTTGAGCTCCTGTGTATCGTTGGTTTTTCCCCTGAGCACGCCATAAACATGCTCATACCTCCTGCGTGGGAACATGTGCCTGAGCTAAGCGAAGAGGTTAAGGCTTTCTTTGAGTACCAGTCCCTTCTTATGAAGCCCTGGGATGGTCCTGCCGCTATAGCCTTTACCTACAAGGATAAGATAGGTGCTCACCTGGACAGGAACGGACTCAGACCAGCCAGGTACGTCCTCACTGAGGACGGTATCTTGGTTCTTGGGTCAGAGGTGGGTATGATAGACCTGTCCGATAGGAGAATTAAAGAGAAGGGGAGGCTGGGACCTGGAGACACCATCGTTGCTGACCTAAGCAAGGGAGAGGTAAAGAAAACGGAAGAGATACTCAAGGAGCTCTCCTCTCAGAAACCGTATAAGGACTGGATTGATAAGTAC
Organism: Hydrogenivirga caldilitoris; assembly: GCF_003664005.1. NCBI lineage: Bacteria > Pseudomonadati > Aquificota > Aquificia > Aquificales > Aquificaceae > Hydrogenivirga > Hydrogenivirga caldilitoris. The sequence goes on along the minus strand of NZ_RCCJ01000001.1, from coordinate 1,232,051 downwards.
CTGCTAAGACTATCAAAGCTTACCGAAGGAAAGAGTTTGGGTTTTCCTGAGGAAGACCGGGATAGGATTAGGAAGCTCGTAGCCTTTGGCTGGACAGAGGAAGAGATAAAAAACATTCTCCATTACATGGCAGAGACAGGTAAGGAGCCTACCTTCTCCATGGGTGATGACACACCCCTTCCTCCCCTTTCCGAGAAACCTAAACTCCTCTTCAGATACTTTAAGCAGAGGTTTGCCCAAGTAACTAACCCGCCTATAGACCCGATAAGGGAAAGACTTGTCATGTCCCTGAAGATGAACCTTGGACACAAGAGGAACTTTCTCAAAGAAACACCGGAGCATGCGAGACGTCTCCAGATAGACTCCCCCATACTGCTTGATTACCAGCTCAAGGCTATAGAGGAACAGACCGAGTTTAAGGTGGTGAGAATCCCCATCTGCTACCCAAAAGAGAGGAGTTACAACATAGTTGAACTTCAGGACATGGCTGGAGAGAGGAGGATTTCCGAGCTTATAATGGACGCCCTTTACGAAGAGATACCTATAAACGACCTTATGATGGGTATAGAAACCTTACAGAGAAGGGTTGAAGAGGCTGTAAGGGATGGAGCTGAGATAATAATACTTTCAGATAGATACATTAACAAGCACAGGGTTGCCATACCGAGCCTGCTGGCGGTCTCTGCTTGCACTAAACATCTTGCAAGAGAAGGCTTATCCACAAAGGTATCCTTTATAGTTGAAACGGGAGAGGCTCGTGATACCCATCAGATAGCCTGCCTTATAGGTTACGGAGCAAGTGCGGTTTATCCATACCTCGCCTACGAAACTATAAAGGAGCTCTGTGATAGCGGCAAGCTCAATATTCACTATGAGGAGGCTGTCTTCAACTACAAGAAGGCTCTTGAGGATGGACTGCTAAAGATAATGTCCAAGATGGGTATATCTACCTTGAACTCTTATCATGGAGCTCAGATATTTGACACCATTTGTCTCAACAGGGAGGTGGTTGACAGATTCTTCACTGGAACACCTGTAACCCTTGAAGCTGATGGTATAGATGAGATAGAACTCTCTACCCTTGCAAGGCACAACGCAGCCTATGAAACCGAGGAACCCCAGCTGGATTATGGGGGTGACATGAAGTTCAGGAAAGGGGGAGAGTTTCATGCCTGGTCACCTCACGTTGTGAGGGCACTTCACAAGTTCCTTGATACGAAGGACTATGAGGACTATAAGGAATTTTCAAGGCTTGCAAACTCCCAACATCCTACCTTTATAAGACACCTTCTCTCTTACAGAAAGGCTGAAAAGCCTATTCCGATTGAGGAGGTGGAGCCTGAGGAGGAGATACTCAAGAGATTCGTTACCGGCGGTATGTCTCTTGGTGCGCTATCACCTGAAGCCCATGAGGTGATAGCTGAAGCCTGCAACAGGTTAGGTATGAAATCTAACTCAGGTGAAGGAGGTGAGGACCCAGCCAGGTACTGGACTATAAGGAACTCGGCTATAAAACAGGTTGCCTCCGGAAGGTTCGGCGTAACGCCTACCTATCTCGCTACTGCAAAAGATATTGAGATAAAGATAGCCCAGGGAGCAAAACCCGGAGAAGGAGGACAGCTCCCCGGACACAAGGTGAACGAGTATATAGCAAGGTTGAGACATGCCCAGCCGGGAGTTACCCTTATATCACCTCCACCCCACCACGATATCTACTCAATAGAAGACCTTGCTCAACTAATACATGACCTCAAACAGGCTAATCCGGAAGCAAGGATATGTGTGAAACTCGTTGCAGAGCATGGTGTTGGCACTATAGCAGCTGGTGTTGCCAAGGCATACGCCGATATAGTCCAAATAAGCGGCGCTGAAGGTGGTACCGGAGCTTCTCCCTACTCCTCTATAAAAAACGCTGGTAATTACTGGGAAATAGGATTAATGGAGACCCAGAGAGTCCTAATGGAAAATGACTTGAGGGACAAGATAAGGGTTAGGGTTGATGGAGGCATGAGGACGGGCAAAGATGTGATAATCGGAGCGCTGCTGGGAGCGGAGGAGTTCGGATTCGGAACGGCTGCTATGATAGCGGAAGGTTGTGTCATGGCAAGAGCCTGCCACCTGAATACCTGCCCAACCGGTGTTGCAACCCAGGACCCCAAGTACAGGGCAAAGTTCAAGGGGAAGGTTGAGAACGTAATGGCTTACTTCAAAGCTGTTGCCCGCGAAGTTAGGGAGATACTTGCCGAGATGGGTGTGAGGAGCCTAGATGAGGTCATAGGCAGGACAGACCTCATAGAGGTAGTTCGTTACGATGAGTTTCCTGGTTCAAAGAGGATGAAAGTTGAAGCTCTCCTGGAAAGCTATCCGGAAGATAGACCGAGAAGGTGCCTCGTGGAGCGTAATGATAACCCGGCTCACAACTTTAATGACGATATACTCAAAGAGGTGCTGCCTTATATAGAGAGGGGAGAACCTTTTGAGAAAGAATACCAGATAAGGAACATCCACAGAACAATACCTACAAAACTCAATTACTACATAGCTCTCAAGTATAAGGATGAGGGTCTTCCCGAGGATACCATAAAACTCACTTTTAGAGGAACAGCTGGTCAGAGTTTCGGTGCTTTCAACCACAGGGGACTGACTCTCAGGCTTATCGGTGAGGCAAATGACTACGTTGCCAAAGGTATGTGGGGAGGCAAGATAATCCTTGTTCCCGATGGAGTTGAGAACAGCCATGAGAACGTAATAATGGGAAATACATGCCTGTACGGAGCTATAGGTGGAGAACTATATGCAGCAGGTAGGGCGGGAGAGAGGTTCGGTGTGAGGAACAGTGGAGCTGTTGCCGTGGTTGAGGGTACAGGTCACCATCTCTGTGAATACATGACCGGTGGGGTTATAGCTGTCTTGGGAGATGTGGGGTACAACGTTGGAGGAGGGATGACGGGTGGACACGCTTACATACTTGATGAGAAGGGAACTCTTGAGCACAAACTCAACTACTCATACGTGTATGCCAGGAGACTTGTGGGAGAGGATGAGATAGAAGAGCTCAAAAACCTGATTCAGAGACACTATGAATACACCAATAGCCCCAGGGCAAAGGATATACTTGCTAACTTTGAAGAGTACCTCGGCAAGTTCTGGAAGGTTATACCCCTTGAGCAGTGCAAGAGAGACCCATACGGGGAATCTGACGTCTGCGAGGTAGAGATATTAGGTAGGTGATAAAGAAGCTTTCCTTTGGATTGTTTGACACCGGGGAGACTATCCTCGGTGCCCTCGTGTTTTCTACCTTCTTCCCCCTTTACATAACTCAACATATAAGTCCCTCCCTCTATAGCTTTTTCTACGGCTTTTCCTTTCTCCTTTCCTTTCTGTTAGCCCTTTATCTTGGCAAGGAAGCAGACAGAAGAGCCCTTAGAAAGCCCTTCTTTACCATTTTTGGCATCCTTGTGGTTCTTTTATGTATCTCTGTGGGGCTATCTTTACCCTACCCTGCACTTGCCCTTTTCTTCTTCCTCCTTATGGCTGTGGCTCATCAGCAAGCTTTCGTCTTTTATAACTCTCTACTCCTTGACTTTGAGTATAGGGGCTTTACCTCCGGTCTCGGCGTTGCCCTCGGTTATGTGGGTTCCGCTCTCGCACTGATCTTTCTAGCAGATAAGCTTAAAGAACCAGAGGTTTACTTCGTAGTAGCTGGTATATTTTTTGTGCTGCTTCTCCCCTCTGTAATCAGACTGGAGAACCCTCACCACAGGAGTGAGGTCAGTGTGAAAGAGGTTTTCAGAGATAGGAGTTTCCTGCTACTGATACTGTCCATACTTACCGTTACGGAAGTTGCCAACACGCTGGTTGCCATGATGGGTGTGTACCTTAAAGAGGTTTACCTGTTAGATAGGGTTGAGATTTACAGAGTCATAGGGTTTTCAGCTTTTGGCGGAATTTTAGGAGGTCTGCTATGGGGTAAGTTGAGCGACCTCTTCGGAGTCAGGAGGGTGTTTCCGTTAGGTTTCCTTTTATGGACCCTCTTCCTTGCAAGCTTACCTTTAGCTCCAAAATCCCTCCTCCTCGTGTGGGGTCTTTGGGCTGGCTTATCTCTGGCTCATGTATGGACTACATCCCGGGTACTTATACTGAGCGAGTTCCCCGAAGGGGAAGCCTCCATCAGGTTGTCTTTCCTGTCCCTTACGGAAAGGGTTGCGTCCACAACCGGTCTTTTTCTCTGGGGCACCTTTCTCCTCCTGACTGACAATAACTTTCCTTTATCGGCATGCCTGATGGCAGCCTTTCCTATCCTTGGACTCATCCTGTTCTGGTATGCGAGTAAAAAGCGCCTGATATAATGAATAACCATGCTGATAGCTGTACCGCTCACTGACAGGGAATTCAGTCAGAGGATAAGGGAGGTCGCTGAAAAGGGAGCCGATATAGTTGAGCTTAGAGTTGACCAGTTCCAGAATACAGAAGTGGGTTTCGTTGAAGATTGTGTGAGGAAGGCAAAGGAGGAAGGTTTAAAGGTTATCCTTACCGTTAGGAGTCCAGAAGAGGGCGGTAGAGAGGTGGCAAATAGAAGGGATATATTTGATAAAGTTGCCCCTCTGTGTGATTTTGCTGATATAGAGTTGTCCTCCCGGGAGATGATAATACCTGTCAGGAATGCTGTTGCAAAGAATGGAGGTAAACTTATAGTTTCTTTCCATAACTTTGAGCTCACTCCCCCTAACTGGATATTGAGGGAGGTTCTCCGAGAGGGTCACAGATACGGAGGGATACCAAAGTTAGCCGTGAAGGCAAACTCCTATGAAGACGTTTCAAGGCTCCTGTGCGTTGGAGCTCAGGAGAAATATGAAAAGATACTGATAGCTATGGGTGATATAGGTAGGGTCTCCAGGATAGCCGGGTACGCCTTCGGGTCGGTTATAACTTACGCTTCCCTTGGTGAAAGTTTAGCTCCCGGTCAGTTGCCTCTGGAGGATGTGGTAAAGCTCCGGGAACTCTTTTACAAGTGAGTGATAGAATAGATTTGCCGTAAAGTGGAGCAGAATCGGGGTAAGGATAGAACCACTTTTTATATAAGCGTATCCGAATATAAGGGAAGGGAAGAAAACCAGAAGAGAGTTAAGTGTAGGGAAGTGTATAAGATGAGCGAGGGAGAAGAGGAAGGAGGTTTTTAGGTTTCCCAGGCTACCCATCATAAAACCACGGAAGAATACCTCCTCCGAGATAGATATACCCAGCTGGTTCAAAATCCACCCTGGACAGGAGAGCTCCGGTGGTGCTATCAAAAGCAAAGGCAAGAACAAAGAGCCGTACAGGGCTCCCTTTCCGTAATTTCTGAAGCCAAGCTTCTCCTCGGGTATAAGGAAGAGGGGTGCGATCATGTACAGGGGAGGCAGGAGATTGAGTTGGGGCGAGAGTTTAGCTATGAAGAGGACTGCTAAAAGTCCCCCGTAAGCTAAAAGTCTTCCACGCATCCCTTTATGTTCCACATGTGATTTAAAGGTCCATGTCCTTTTCCGAGAGGAAGGCTGTTCTCTATGGCTCCCTGCACATAGTCTTTAGCTTTCTTTATAGCTTCGTAAAACTCATAGCCTTTTGCTAGTAATGCGGTTATGGCTGCAGACAAGGTGCATCCCGTCCCATGAAGATTCTTTGTCCTTACCCTATCACCAACGAAGTAATGAAACTCATCTCCTCCTGTGTACAGAACGTCTATGGCTTTATCCCCTTCCATGTGTCCTCCCTTTATTAGAACTCCTCTAGGTCCCATGCTAAGGAGTTTTTTGGCGCACAGTTCAATATCCCTTAACTTCACCAACCTGTCACCGCACAGAACTTCAGCTTCAGGAATATTTGGCGTTATAAGTAGGGCATGAGGAAACAGTTCCTTTACAAGTACCCTGATAGCTTCATCTTTAAGCAGGGAATAACCACTCTTTGACCTGAGAACTGTATCTACAATCAGTCGGTCTATCTTGAAGTCTCTAACAGCTTTAGCAACCGCCAGTATCACCTCCTCTCCAGAAAGCATACCCGTCTTTGCGGCATCAATACCTATATCTTCTGCAACAACCTTTATCTGGTCATAAACAAGCTCTGGTGGAAGTTCTTTTGCGTAAACTACCCTCTCTGTGTTCTGCACAGTTACGGATGTTACGGCACTCATACCGTAAACACCTAAAGCTGTAAAGGTTTTCAGGTCAGCTTGAAGCCCCGCACCTCCGCTCGGGTCTGACCCGGCTATGGTAAGAGCTCTTGGAATTCTCTCCATGAAGAATAATATAGGTTAGAAGAAGCCCCCTATAACGAAATGTATCCTTGAACTTGAGGTATCGCCCGGAACCTTCTTTGTCTTCCATGCCCAGTCAAGCCTTATTGGAGCCATCGGGGTTATGAACCTTATGCCTACACCGTAACCTCCCCTCCAGTTCTTAGGGTTAAAGTCTCCCCAGCTGTTTGCTCCAAGTCCGGTGTCATAGAATATACCTGTGTAAAGCATTTCATGAAGCTTGTAATTGAGCTCAAAGTTAAGTATGAGCTCCTTTGTTGAACCTATAGGCTCATTGTTTTGGTCAATAACTCCAGCCATACCGTACTCGTATCCCCTTATGGTGAAATCGCCGCCTACAAAGAATCTCTCGTCAAGGGGAACTTCCTCGCCTCCATAAGGCTCTACAAATCCAACTGTACCCTTTGTAGACAGGACAAAACCCGAGTCAAAGTAGGTATCTTTGAGGAATTTTGAACCTGTAAGTTCAACCCTGTGAAACTTTTCGCTGCCTCCCAATACGGGAACAGCTACGGAGTAGCTCAGGTTGACGTAGGAACCTTCCGTTGGAAAGAGGAAGAAGTCTCTGGTGTCCCGCGACAGGGAGAATATGAGCTTCCTTGATTCTCTCTTTCCCTCCTGCTCCTTTATAAAGGAAGAGGCACTCGGGTCTATATCCGAATACTTTATTCTCTGAAAACTGGCACCCAACGCCCATCTCCAGTACTCCCAGAACTCCCTGGAGAAAGTAGCGCTTATACCTTGCCTCTCAACGGTGTAGGTGGTGTACTCTATCCTCCTGTCAAAGATTGACCATGTCAGGTCAATGGGCTTGTTCATAAACCACTTATCCGTGTAGGATAAGGTATTGTCCTTATATTGAGAACCGTAACTTACGGAGAGCCCGAGGATATCTCCCGTCCCAAGGAAGTTCCCCTTTTTAATGGATACAAAGCCTGAAAGCTTTGTCACTTCATTATAAGATAGACCAACGGAGAACTGACCTGTAAAACGTTCCCTTAGGTTTACCAGTAGGTCCCATTTGTTGTCCGCCGCTGGGAAAGGTTGTATCTGAACATCTTCATAGTATCCGAGGTTTAGTATCCTGCTCCTTGACCTCTTTATGCCTCCTTTTACAGCCAGCTCCTGCTCCTGGACCCTTAACTCTCTCCTTATGACGTAATCCCTGGTTTCGTAGTTACCCTTTATCTTGACCTTCTCTATGTAAACGGGTTCTCCTTCCTTTACGTCCAGAACTACGCTGACTTCCTTCTTCTCAGGGTCTACACTCTTCTTCTCCTCTATGAATATGTTGGCGAAGCCTATATCTGAGTAAAGGTCTCCGATGTTCCTTTTTATGTCCTGGATAACCTTTTCCCTATAAAACCCCCCTTTCCTCCTGTTCTTTTCAAGAAAGTTGCCCACCAGCTCAGAGTAGGCGTAGTAGGTGTTTCCTGTAATCTTCAACTCTTTGAGTTTGTACCTGGGTCCCTCTTCTATGAATATATATATGTCATGCCTACCGTCTTTCCTTTCAACCTTGTAATCAATCTTGACCTCAAGAAAACCCTCGTTTTTGTAAAACTCTCTTATACTCTCTATATCCTCTTTTAGGACCCCTTCACTGAAGGGAGGTTTCAGTCTGAATATGAATATGTTTCTGTCCTGGGTTTTCATCAGGTCTTCAAGTTCTCCGCTGGAGAAGGTCTCGTTCCCTTTAAAGACTATATCTACAACGTATTTCTGCTCCTTTTCCTGTATGTGGAAAACTATCTTGGAGGCACCCTTCTTAGGGACTATCTCATAAGTAACCTCAGCGTCCGGATATCCCTCTTCCCTGTATATCTCTTTAATCCTTTCTACGAGAAACTTTATATCTTTCTCTGAAAGAACCCTACCGAGTTTTATCTTTCTCTGTATCTCAAGCCTTTCCTCTATAGCAGGGCTTGAGGTGTAACCAGTTATGAGCTCATCAACGTCCATCTTTCCGACTTCTGTTTCAATTCCGAGCTTGTTCGCCAAGTCTTCATCGTCAAGCTCTTTGTTACCCTCAAACTCTATCTTGTATATAACCGGAAGGTCCTCAACCACGTATAGGAGTCTCACCTTGCCATCCTCATCAAACCTGTGAACCTCTATTCTTTTAAAGAACCCAGTGCTGAAAAGTCTTCTTATATCTTTACGGACCTTATCTATGGAAAACTCACTGCCCTCTTTGGTCAAGAGTATCTCCTTTATTAGGTCTTCGGGGACGTATCTGTTGCCCTGTACCTCTATCCTGCTGACAACTTGGGAAAAGGACAGACTTATCCAGAGGACAATTGAAAGGATACTCAGGAAGAGTCTTATCACAGAGAACGTATTATAACAGAATAAGGGAGAGGAGAGGCTCTACCCTCAAGTTTCCTTAAGCAGAGCCTCCTCTAACTTTTTCTTCTTCTTAGCAGGCTTTATGTAAGGTTTATCGTTTCTGACCCTTATCTCAACCAGCTCAACGTCCTTGAGAGTTCCCTTTATGAGTTCCTCCGCAAGTAGGTCTTCAACGTGTTTCTGTAAGGCACGTTTCAAGCTTCTCGCCCCGAACTCGGGCTTGTATTCCCTGTCAATAATCCAGTCCACAAAGCTTTTGTGCAGTTTCACCTTTATCTCCCATTCCTCTAGTTTCTCGTTTACCTCTTTCACCTGAAGCTCAAGGATTTTCTCAACATCCTTCTTCTCAAGAGGTCTGTAAACTATAACCTCGTCAAGTCTGTTCAGGAACTCGGGGTTGAAGGTTCTCTTTACCTGTTCAAGCACGTTCCTTCTCATCTGCTCAAAATCTATCATTCCGAACTTTTTCTCAAATCCCATTGTGCCGCCCTGGACTATCATACGGGCACCCAAGTTAGAGGTCATTATGATTATCGTATTGGAGAAATCAATTGTTCTTCCAAGCCCGTCCGTGAGTCTTCCATCGTCAAATATCTGGAGGAATACGTTGAAGACATCGGGATGAGCTTTCTCTATTTCATCAAACAGAAGAACCGAGTAAGGTCTCCTCCTTACCTTTTCCGTGAGCTGTCCACCTTCTTCATACCCTACGTATCCCGGTGGTGCACCGATAAGTCTTGAGACTGTATGCTTCTCCATGTACTCGGACATATCAAACCTTATTAAAGCGTCCTCTGTCCCAAAGAGATACTCTGCCAGAGCCTTAGCGGTTTCTGTCTTACCTACACCGGTAGGTCCTAAAAACAAGAATACACCTATAGGTCTGTGTTTACCTTTTAGACCTACCCTTGACCTTCTTATAGCCTTGGCAACCGCTTTTATTGCATCTTCTTGTCCTACAACCCTTTTCTTGAGCTCATCCTCTATGTGGAGGAGCTTCTCCATGTCGCTCTCATGAACCCTCTTTACAGGGATTCCGGTCCACCTGGCTACAACTTCAGCAACGTCCTCAGCTGTAACCTTCGGTCTGTTCTTCTCTATATCCTGTTTCCACTTGGATTTCAGGTTTTCAAACTTGGCTCTGAGTCTTAGCTCCTCATCCCTTATGTTTGCCGCCTTCTCATAATCTTGCTCGTTTGCAGCCTCTTCCTTTTCCTTCTCAAGCTCCTTTATCCTTTCCTCAAGCTCCTTCAACTCTGGAGGTAAATCCATAGCTCTGAGTTTGACAAGGGCTCCTGCCTCGTCAACCACGTCTATGGCTTTATCAGGAAGGTTCCTGTCGGTTATATACTTAACCGAAAGACCTACAGCCTTCTCCAAAGATTCGGGTGTGTACTCAACACTGTGAAACTCCTCAAACTTCCTCTTCAGACCGTAGAGTATCTGCACGGTGTCTTCCTCAGAAGGCGGGTCAACGAGCACAGGCTGGAATCTTCTCTCAAGGGCTCCGTCCTTTTCAATGTACTTTCTGTACTCATCAAGGGTTGTTGCTCCTATGACCTGAATCTCACCCCTTGCGAGGGCTGGTTTTAACATATTGGAGGCGTCTATTGAGCCTTCAGCAGAACCTGCACCAACCAAGGTATGTATCTCGTCTATAAACAGAATTACGTTAGGGGCTTTCTCAAGCTCTTTGAGGATGTTCTTAAGCCTCTCTTCAAACTGACCTCTGTACTTGGTTCCTGCAACCAAAGCCGCAAGGTCAAGGGCTACAACCCTTTTATTTATAAGGGGTTCTGGCACTTCCTTGTTGGCGATCCTTTGGGCGAGACCTTCAACTATAGCCGTTTTACCAACTCCTGGGTCTCCAAGGAGAACAGGGTTGTTTTTCCTTCTCCTCACGAGAATCTGGATAACCCTTTCTATTTCCCTTTCCCTTCCTATTACGGGGTCAAGCTTACCTTCTCTTGCCATCTGGGTAAGGTCCCTTGAGAACCTGTCCAGGTTGGGTGTTGGGGCGTACTTGACACTTTCCTGAGGAGGCAGCTCACCGAGTATCTGGAGTACTTCCCTTCTAACCGAATACTCGTCAAGACCAAAACCCCTGAGTATCCTTCCGCCCAGTCCGGTTTTTTCCCTGACTATACCTATGAGAAGGTGCTCAGGTCCAACAAACTGATGATGTAATATCCTTGCTTCCTCAACGGCAAACTCTATCACACGCTTGGCATCTGGGGCAAAGAGTATCTCTCCCGTATGGGAGCCCCTGTTGACCTGCCCCATTATAGCCTTCCTGACCTTGTCGGTTGTAAGGCCAAACCTTGACATGACAAGAGTAGGAATGTCCTCATCTCTTATAAGAGCGAGCAGTATGTGCTCACTCCCAAGATAGCTGTGCCCCAGGTCAAGTGCCTCTTCCCTTGCCTGGAGTATTACCTGTCTTGCTCTCTCTGTAAACTTTTCAAACATGCTCTAACCTCACTTGAGTTTATAAGATAACAATATAGAGGTGTGATGACAATACCATGCGTAAGGTCATTGACCCCCATCATTTGACTTGCTCTTTTATCTCCTTTATTCTAAAGCACGATGTCCGGAGTTAAGAAAAAGGGTTTCAAGATAAGTTTGATAGTTGAAGCTTTTCAAAACCTGGAGAAGTCCTACGTTGACCTGAAAAAGCATATAGCCCTGCCCGAAGACGAATTCGTCAGTAATAAGCTTGTTCTTGATAGGGTTAGAATTGATTTCAACTTAGCCTTTGAAAGCTCTATGAGGGTGTGTAGGCACATGTCCAGCGTTTTAGGCTTAAAGACCTCCTCCAAGGATTGCCTCGTTAAACTCGCTCAACATATAGGTATGGAGGAGGTTGACAAGCTTCAGGATTTTACCGAGTTCTATTTCAAATATAGAGACCTTAAGGAAGCAGTGTCTCCGGAAGAGCTCTACCGTTTTCTTAAAGAAAACCTGAGTATGTTCAAGGAATACGCTAGAGCTGTTATTAACTACATAAAGGAAACAACAGGGAACTACCTTCTTATAGACTTTGACCTGTTAAATGAGAAATCCAAGTTCATAAAGGAGTCGGTGAAGAAGATAGACTTTGTTCTGCAGCAGGGTTATGCCGAGTTCAAGTCTAAACCCATGTACTACGACAGGGTAAAGTACTTCTACCAGGTTGCTTACGATTCGCTGTTTGATATATGCAAGCATCTAGCTCCTAAGTTTGGTGTCAAGAGGTTTGGAGATGACTGTCTCTCCAAGCTGGTTGAGGCAGGAGTCATACCCCAGGAGTACTATATGGATGTTTTTAAACTAACCAATTTGAAGAATAAGCTTATAAGCACTTGGGAAGTTCCACCTGAAGAGCTCTATAGCACCCTTAAAGAACTCAATCCGAAGTTTGACGCCATAGTTAAGGAGATATCAAAGAGCCTTAAGGACCTGCTCAGTAAGGGGGGAGTTAGAGGATGAAGCTCTTAATAACCGGTATAGGTTCGGGTCTTGGAAAGGCACTGGCTGAGGAAGCCCTGAAAAGGGGATATGAAGTCTATGCCCTGAGCAGACATATGCCTCAAGAGCTCACGGGAAAGGTCAAGTTCGTTAAGGCTGACCTGAGAGAGCTTGAGAGGGTATACCAAAGATTACAGAAGCTGCTTGAGGGAACATCCTCCTTAGACCTTGTTATACTTAACGCCGGTATTTTGGGCGAATTTGGGGATATGCATGAGGTACCCCTCCACAGATTTCAGGAAGTTATGAACGTAAACGTTTGGGCAAACAAAGTGATACTTGACTCTTTGATGGCTATGGGAATAAGGGTTGAAAGCATAGTGGGTATATCTTCAGGAGCTTCTGTTAACTGCAACAGAGGCTGGAACGCCTACGCCTTATCAAAAGCTTCTCTAAACTGCCTGCTGAAGTTATACTCCCGTGAAATGGAGGGCACCCACATAATCGCTCTCGCTCCCGGATTGGTCCTTACACCTATGCTTGAGGAGGTTATGAAGCAGGATTCAGAGCGCTTTCCCTCTGTAAAGAGGATAATTGAGTCACCAAAGAAAACCCCTGAAGAGACAGCAAAACTCATATTTGAGAGCCTACCAAAGTTAAGGGAGTTTGAGAGTGGCTCTTATATTGACCTTAGGAAGATATGAACTCCGAGATAGTCTTCAAGATAAACTCTGCACTCTCAAGCTTTGTTTTGAACTCAAACTCCTTATAACCCTCTGGGTCTATCAGATAACCTCTGTGGTGAACTGCCCCCATGACGTCAACCGGGTTGGCAACTATCAAGTCAAGGTTCTTTCTCTTTAGCTTTTCCATAGCGTTCTCAAGGAGATTTTCACTTTCAAGGGCGAATCCCACCAGCATCTGGTGCTTTTTTCTTCTCCCAAGCTCCGCGAGTATATCGGTTGTTTTCTCAAGCTCAAGGGTAAGGGAGCTTTGTTTCTTAATCTTTCCTTTCTTTGCCTCTTTAGGCTTGTAATCCGCAACAGCGGCGTTCATTATAACTATATCGCTTTCTTCAAATTCTCTAAGAACGGCTTTGAGCATGTCTTCCGAGCTCACAACCCTCTCTATTTCAACTTCGGGGGGTTCTTTGGCGGTTGTATGCCCGGCTATTACCTTCACTTCAGCTCCCAGCCACCTTGCCGCCCTTGCGAGTGAAAAACCCATTTCACCGCTTGAGTCGTTGGAAATGAATCTGACGGGGTCAATGTACTCTCGTGTGGAGCCACAGGTTATCAAGACTCTCCTACCTAAAAGTAGTTTGGGGTAAAAAGACCAGATGACCCAATCTATCAACCTGTCTTCACTTGCGAGTTTTCCCTCCCCTTCCTCTTCACAGGCAAGGACTCCCCACTCCGGTTCTATCACTATCACACCTCTTTCCTTGAGCTTTTTGAGGTTTTCCTGCACAGCTGCGTTTTTATACATAACCGTGTTGGCTGCTGGAGCTATGAGTAGCGTTCCGTTGTAAGCTAAAACCGTCGTAGTGAGCAGATTATCCCCAAGACCTAAGGCGAGTTTGGAAAGGGTGTTCACCGTGCAGGGTGCGAGAAGAAGCACCTCAGCCCAGCGGGCGAGGTTTATGTGGGCTAAGGGTTCTTCTTCCCAACTGGAGTCTGTGTAAACCTTGTTTCCGGAGAGGGTTGCGAAGGTAAGCTTTCCCACGAACCTCTCAGCAAAGGGAGTCATTATGACTTTGACTTCAGCCTTAGCTTTTCTCAGTTCCCTTACAAGTTGAGCAACCTTGTAAGCAGCTATACCGCCGGTGATGCCTAAGAGCACCTTTCTTCCTTCAAGAAGCTTCATGTTATAAAATTTAGCCATGGATATGAGGGAAATACTCCACAGAATTTCAGAGGGAGAGAACCTCTCTGCTGAGGATATGTACAGAGCTCTTGAAGAGATAGTGGATGGCGGAGCTACGGATGCCCAGATAGGTGCCTTCATAATGGGCACTAAGATGAAAGGTGAGACCATTGATGAGATTGAAGGAGCGGGGAGATTTTTCAGAGAGAGGGCAACCAGGGTAGAGGTTTCAGCTCCCGACGAGCTTGTGGATACGTGTGGTACCGGAGGAGACAAGTCCGGCACCTTCAACGTTTCTACAGTGACTGCCTTTGTTGTTGCCGGAGCTGGCATTCGTGTGGCAAAACATGGAAACCGTTCTGTGTCCTCAAGATGCGGGAGTGCCGACTTCCTTGAGCAGACAGGGGCAAAGATAGACCTCCCTGCTGAGAAGGTGGCAAGGATGATAGAGGAGATAGGTATAGGTTTCATGTTCGCTCCTCTCTTCCATCCTGCTATGAAGAGAGTCATAGGTCCTAGGAGAGAGGTCGGTGTGCGCTCAATATTTAACCTGGTTGGACCCCTATCAAACCCTGCCGGTGCGAAGAGACAGATACTTGGAGTCTTCTCGGATAAATTGGTAGACAAGTTATCCCAGGTTCTAAACAGGCTTGGGATAATAAAAGCCTTTGTTGTACATGGAAAGGACGGCATAGATGAGGTTTCCATATCCGATGCAACCCTCATAGGTGAGGTGGACAGAGGGGAGGTCAAGCTTTACGAGTTTATACCCGAGGAACTGGGTATTCAGAGGAAAGAGCTTGCTCAGATTTGCATAACCTCTCCAGAGGAGAGCTTCCGGGTTGGGTTCTCCGTTCTGGAGGGAGAAGAGGGTCCTCACAGGGATATAGTTCTGTTGAACGCAACCTTCGGTATACTTGCCTCGGGGAAAGTGGAAGATAGGAAGGTGGCTCTTGAAATGGCAAGAGAATCCATAGACAGCGGTAAGGCTAAGAGAAAGTTGGAGGAGTTTATAGAGCTTTCCAATAAGTTGTAAACCTCTGCCTTTAAACCCTTCAGAACTTATAATTACTTAAAGAGGAACGGGGCGTAGCTCAACTGGATAGAGCGCGGGACTACGGATCCCGAGGTTGTGGGTTCGACTCCCACCGCCCCGGTGGAAACCTATGACAAAGAAGGCGGATAAAGTTGTACCAATAGCCGAGAATAGAGAGGCAAGGGCTAAGTATGAGATAATTGAGAAGTATGAAGCAGGTATAGCCCTTGAAGGTCCTGAGGTTAAGTCTCTCAGAAGCAAAGCCAACGTCTCCTTTAAAGACAGCTTTGTTCGTATAGACAACGGTGAAGCTTGGCTCTATAATCTGTACATATCACCCTACAGATTCGCTACCATAAAACCTCCAGACCCTCTGAGGAAGAGGAAGCTTCTTCTCCATAAGAGGGAGATAATGAGGCTTCTGGGTAAGTCCCAGGAAAAGGGCTATACGATAATCCCACTCAGGCTTTATTGGAAGAACGGGAAGGTTAAAGTGGAGATAGCCCTTGTGAAGGGTAAAAAGCTCTATGATAGGAGACAGGAACTCAAAGAGAAAGCTGTGAAAAGAGAGCTTGAGAGGGAGTTCAAAGGTAGGATAAGGCTATAATATCCACTTCATGAAGAAGCTGGAACATATCTTTGAAAGCCTGTTGTGGAAATCCAGGCTTTTAGTTATCCTTGCGGTTGTAAGTTCCCTGATAGGAGCCTTTGCCCTCTTTCTGGCCGGTTTTGTTGAAGTCCTCTTACCCCTCTTTAAATTTTTAAAGAGCTTTGATTATGAACTGCTTTCCAAAAAGCTCGTGGCGTCTGCTATAGCTTCCATAGATATGTTTCTCATAGCAACCTTCCTTCTGATATTTGCTCTTGGACTCTATGAGCTCTTCATATCAAAGATAGATGTGGCTGAAGAGGACCCAAAGAGCTCTAAGGTCCTATTCATAACCAACCTTGAGGACCTTAAAACGAAGTTAGGCAGGGTGGTCATAATGGTTCTCATAGTTACCTTCTTCAAGCAGGCGGTAGAGATGAAGTACAAGACACCCCTTGATGTGCTTTACCTTTCCGTAGGAGCTCTAGGTATAGCTTTAGCCCTTTACTTTACCCATAAGGAAAGCCATAACCACTAAAGCTTTCCTTCGTAGGCTTCTTGATAGATTTTTCTCACATCATCGAGGGTGGGTTCCACGGGATTTATCAAGAAAGAGTGTCTTGCAAGCATGTAAACGTCCTCTGTCAGTCTTTCAAGGATACCCTCCTCAACTCCCACATCCTTTAGGGTCCTTAAAAGACCTATCCTCTCAAGAAAATCCACGAGGGCATCAACAGCGAGTTCCGGTTTTTCCTCGTAGCCCATCAACTTTGCAAAAAGAGCGTACTTCTCCGGATTTCCTTTGTAGTTGAACTTTGTTACGTAAGGTGCAAGTATAGCTAAACCCAGTCCGTGTGCGACATCAGGATAGTGAGCGGAAACGGGATGCTCCATGGCATGTATCAACGCAACACCCAGATGGTCAATGGCAACACCAGCCAGCATAGAAGCGTAGGACATCGCTTCCCTTGCTTTATAATTGTCCGGCTCTTCTATTGCCACCGGGAGCCACTTTGCGATCAGCTCTATTGCCTTTACAGAGTGTTCTTCAGCCATAAAGTTCTCTGCCCTGTTGGTGAGGGACTCTAAAGCATGGATGAGAGCGTCAAAACCAGTTATGGCTGTTAGCTCTGCATTCATTGTAATGGATAGCTCTGGGTCTATTAGGGCTACCCTGGGGTAATTCAAACTGTGGGAAAGAACAAGCTTCTCCTTTCTTAATGAGTTGGTTATCACAGAGTACTTGTTAACCTCGCTTCCAGTTCCGGCAGTTGTGGGTATACATATCACCGGTCGGTTCAGGTAGGGAACAAGCCTGGGACCTTCAGGGTACTTCATGTAGTCCCATACGGAACCTTCGTTTGAGGAAGTTATAGAAATAGCCTTTGCTGTATCCAGAGCGCTACCGCCCCCAAGTCCTATTATGAAGTCTATCTTCTCCTCAACCGCGATACGTGCACCTTCGTTCACTACCTGGTCTGTCGGATTGGGAATGACTTCGTTGTAGAGGATATACTCCTGTATGCCGTGGGAATTGAGAGACCTTATAACTTTCTCTAATGCTCCACTCTCTCTTGCGCTCTTCTTTCCCGTTACTATCAGAGCTTTAAACCCGTATCTGCGAGCAATCTCACCTACCCTGTTAACGGCTCCCTTTCCAAAGAATACCTCAACGGGTCTGTAAAAGTTAACAACCATGGGATTCTTAAATTATACCTGCCAGATGGAGGAGCAGGTACAAAATTACAGCAAAACCTATACAGCCGGCACAGGCTAAAAGAAAGCGCAGGAACTTACCCATGGATTTAAATTTATCATTTAGCTATGATGGTGACAAAGAGGGAGATTGAAAAGCTCCTCATACCTGTCAGAGGTAGCAAGAGGATAGTGTTTACCAACGGATGTTTTGACATAATTCACGCAGGTCATGTTGACTACCTTGAAAAGGCAAAGTCCCTTGGAGATATCCTGATCGTCGGTATGAATTCAGACAGCTCAATAAGAAGAATAAAGGGAGATAAAAGACCCGTAATACCTCAAGAGTACAGGGCTAAAGTCTTATCGGCTTTAAAACCGGTGGATTACGTAGTGGTCTTTGAGGAGGATACACCCTTAGAGCTTATAAAGGTCGTGAAGCCCGATGTCTTAGTTAAAGGTGGTGACTGGAATGTTGAAAACATCGTTGGTAGGGAATTCGTAGAATCTTACGGCGGTGAGGTGAAAACTATACCCTTTGAGTACGATATATCTACCTCCAGGATAATAGAGAGGATCATTGAGCTTTACTGTGGTTGAGGTCAAGGGTCATTCTGACCCAGTAGTTGTACTGACCCTTTTCCTTAAAGCCAAGCTTCCTGTAAAAATCAATCGCCTTATAATTCTCATCCCCAACCCAGAGCTCGGCTGTGTGAAGACCTTTCTCCTTGAAATATTCAAGAATCCTCTTCATTAGAGCCTGTCCTATGCCCATACCTCTATAATCTGGGTGGACAACGATTTCATGTATAGCTCCAACCTTCTTATGCTCCCTCTTGCTGAACCAGTTTGAGTCTCCTGCCACGAAACCTACTATCTTGCCGTTTGCTTTTGCAACGAATATCCCTTCTGGGTCCCTTCTCCAGAGCCACTCCATATACGCCTTAACATCATCCGGGTGTGTGTAGGAATACTCTTCAAGCCCCTTGTAACCTTCAAGGTATAACCGTGCAAGCTCGTCAAGCTGGTCTTCCCTTGCCCGTTCTATCTCAAAACTAACCTTTTCCTTTCTCATTTCAGGCTTCCTGCTCTTCTGACCTTCACGTCCGGTGGAAGCTCTATTTTAAACAGTCCAGAGGAAGGCTGAAAGTTCTTCCTGACCTCTATGAATTCTAATGTTGTTTGGGTATTTTCACTGTCCACAACCCTTACCTTTTTCACTTCAAGCTCCGCATCAAGTTCCACGTAAA
Organism: Hydrogenivirga caldilitoris; assembly: GCF_003664005.1. Taxonomy (NCBI): domain Bacteria; kingdom Pseudomonadati; phylum Aquificota; class Aquificia; order Aquificales; family Aquificaceae; genus Hydrogenivirga; species Hydrogenivirga caldilitoris. Next base: position 1,213,521 of record NZ_RCCJ01000001.1, on the reverse strand, counting down.
CCTCTTTTATATTTTCGTCCCTCTGTTTTGGTTTGAGTATGAGGACTCTTAGCCCTGACTTTTCAAGCTCGCCCACAGGCTCAAAGACCTCTCCGAGAGGTTTGGAAAAGAAGAAGAGGGATTCTATTACAGGAGACGTGTTGTTTTCAACGTTATCAATTATTGCCTCTTTGTCCTCTTCATTCAGTATTATTATCTCCTTTCCATTGGACACCATAACCACTTTATCCGGATATGTATACTCTATTCTGAACTTCCCATCCTTTGTGGCATAAAAGACACCTTTGCTAAGTTCCGGTTTGGGATACCAGGAATACTGAGTTTTCTGGATAAAGACAACTCTTATACTCTTTGTGTTTTGAAGCTTATTCTCCAGCTCTTTGAAAGTTGAGGATAAACCTGTCAAGGGTATTATCATTAACAACAGGATAGCTATGGGAAGCATGAGCCTAATATATCACAGCTTGTGGAATCTTCTCAGGAATGAACTTAAAACGTCAAACCACATATCCATTACGTCCCAGTCAATAGCCTCGTAGTTGTCGTAAAAGGTGTGCCTGAAGGTAAACGGGTTAGAGGACAGGAAGAGGGTTTCAACTCCCTTCTGTTTAAAGGGTATATGGTCGCTCCTTCCCCTTTTCCCTTCCCGGAAGGGAATGTCTATCTTCAGGTCTCTGAGATGCTTATAAAACTTTTCCATAATCTTTTCCCCATTGAAACCTTCCGAATCCTTGTATATCACGGCAGGATTCAACCACCCTATAGAGTCAATATTTATAGCATAGTAAGTGTGCTTGAGGTTCTTCACATGGTGCTTTGCCCCTTCAAGTCCCAGTTCCTCCCCGTCTGTGACTAAAAATCGTAGCCGGAAAGGGAAGTAGTAACTATCTCTTAACTCCTTAGCCAATATCAGTAAAAACGCAACCGCAACAGCATTGTCAAGGGCTCCATAGACGAAAGGCTTTGAGTCAAGGTGTGCCATTATGTATAGGAAGGGTCCTTTCCCTATATCAAAGTATATGTTTTTACCTTTTACCCTCAACTTCCTTACCTTTGATTCAATTCTCACCTTTTTTCCCAACAGGGCTTTTGCAGTTTCCCTGTCAACGGAAAGAGCCATATAGGGTTCATCGCTTACGTTTCCTATGTAGGGAGATTCAAGCTCTTCCAGGTAAAATATCGCTCCAACCGCTCCTCTTTCTTTGAGCTTTTTGACCTTTTCGCCCTCCCTTTCCCCTCCGACCTCAACTAAGGCTATCTTCCCGTTGACATCTTCATCCTCTCTAACAACTTCAGCCTCCCTATCCCCCCACAGGCTGCCTACAAAGGGGTATCCCTTCACCTGTGTCCCGTTAAGTTTTATACTTGCCTCAATGGGTATATTCTTATCAACCTCAAAGCTTTCCTCTATGAAAGGTAGCTTTAACTTCCTCTTTATGAATTCCCTAACCTTGTCCTGAGACTCCTTTATCCCTTCCGATGAGGACACTCTGGTACGTGTTGAGAAGAAGTAGGTGAGTTCTTTAAGCTCTTCTAAAAGTTCACTTCTCATATACCGGCGTAAGCCAACTCCTGTACCTTTCTATATTCCCCCTAACAGCGTTGAAGTACAACTCCTGGAGCTGTTTGGTGACCTCTCCTATCTTCCCTGTTCCCACTTTCCTGTTGTCAACCTCAATCACGGGAGTTACTTCCGCAGCTGTACCTGTTAGGAATATCTCATCAGCAACGTAGAGCTCACTTCTAGCCACTGCTCTCTCCTCAACCTTCACAACAAGGTCGTTCCTAAGCAGACTTATCACGGCTCGTCTTGTTATCCCTTCAAGGATATGCTCGTTGTACGAAGGTGTTATAGCCTTCCCGTCCCTTATAAGGAATATGTTTTCTCCAGAACCTTCCGAAACGTACCCTTGGGAGTTGAGAAGTATCGCCTCATCGTATCCTGCCATGAGGGCTTCCGTTTTAGCCAGGGCACTGTTCACGTAGGCACCTGCAACCTTCCACCTTGAAGGTATAGAGTTATCGTCGTTCCTCCTCCATGAGGAGACCTTTACCTTTATACCTTCTGAGGTGTCAAGATACCTACCAAAGTTGTAAGTGTACATGGCTAATTCAGGTGTGTAGCCTATAAGCTTAGGAGTGAGAGCTAAGTCCTTAAAGTAAACTATGGGTCTTATGTAAACATCCTGCCTTATGTTGTTTTTTATCAGGAGTTCTCTTGTTATATCAACAAGCTCCTTCACCGTGTAGGGAAGCTCCATGAACAGAGCCCTTGCATTTCTTAAGAGTCTCTCATAATGCTCTTGGGCAAAAAGTATGTAAAGCTGCTCCTGCTTCTCGTTCCAGTATGCCCTTAAGCCTTCAAATATAGCTGTGCCGTAATGGAATGAGTTTGTCTTTATGTTTATATTTGCTTCCTCTATGGGGACGAATTTTCCTTCAAAGAAGGCGTATTCCATGAGCAAAGATTTTACCACAGGACTTATGCTATAATACCTCTCCGTTATGCCAAAGCTGTCTCCTAGAGATATAAGAAGGAAGATACAGGGTATCAAGAACACGAGGCGTATAACCAACGCGATGAAGGTGGTTTCGGCAGCAAAGCTGAGGCGTGCCCAAGAACTTCTTTACTCATCTAGACCCTACTCCGATAAGTTATACGAGCTGGTTAGAGACATGGCAGCCCATGTAGACCGAGAAAGCCACCCCCTCTTGCAAGATAGAGACGAGAAGAGGATAGATGTTATACTTGTGACGGCGGACAGGGGGCTTGCCGGAGCCTTTAACTCAAACATAATCAGGGAAACGGAAAGATTTATAGCCCAGAAAGGTGAAAGGGGTATTGATGCAAGCCTTATACTTATAGGACGTAAAGGATATCAGTACTTTTCAAGAAGAAACTACAAGGTTGTGAAGGGTTATGACGAGGTTTTCAGGAAGGAGGTTAACTTTGGCATAGCCAAAGAAGTCTCTGAAACTGTTAGGGATAGGTTTACAAAAGGCGAGGTTGACGCTGTTTACCTTGTAAACAACGAGATGATAACAAGGGCTAGTTACAAGCCTGTTATAAGAAAGTTCCTGCCCTTTGAGCTGCCCGAGGAGGAAACCTTGGACGCTCATAACATTTACACCTTTGAGGTTGATGAAGAGGAGTTTATGAACAGAATTCTTGACCTCTACCTTAATTTCCAGCTTTACAGGGCTATGGTTGAATCCAACGCTGCGGAACACTTTGCCAGAATGGTAGCTATGGACAACGCTACCAAGAACGCCGATGATCTCGTTAAGCAGTGGACACTCATATTCAACAAGGCAAGGCAGGAATCTATAACTCTTGAGCTTATTGATATAGTTGGTGCCGCTGAGGCGATGAAGTAAACACTTAGGAGGTTTTGTAATGGCAGAGAAGCTTGTGGGAAGGATAGTTCAGGTTATAGGTCCCGTTGTGGACGTTGAGTTTGACACAAAGGAACTCCCCCCTATCAAACACGGACTTAAAACTGTAAGGAGGTACATAGACGACAAGGGAAATTGGGCGCAGGAGGAGCTTTTCTTTGAAGTGGCTCAGCATATAGGAGAGAGCAGGGTCAGAGCTGTAGGAATGGGTGCCTCAGATGGTTTGGTGAGGGGACAGGAGGTTGAGTACCTTGGAGGACCAATAAGAGTGCCTGTTGGGAAGGAAGTTCTCGGGAGGATATTTAACGTTGTGGGACAACCCATTGATGAGCAAGGACCTGTGGAGGCTAAGGAGTACTGGCCCATGTTCAGAGAGCCTCCTGCTCTTGATGAGCAATCCACTAAGGTTGAGATACTTGAAACAGGTATAAAGGTTGTAGACCTCCTTGAACCTTACGTTAAGGGTGGAAAAGTTGGCCTCTTTGGGGGTGCTGGTGTTGGAAAAACAGTTCTCATGCAGGAGCTTATTCACAACATAGCTAAGTTCCACAAAGGATACTCTGTTGTTGTTGGAGTCGGCGAGAGGACAAGGGAAGGGAACGACCTCTGGCTTGAAATGAAAGAATCGGGAGTTCTTCCTTACACTGTTATGGTTTATGGACAGATGAACGAACCTCCAGGGGTTAGGTTTAGGGTTGCTCAGACAGGAATCACCATGGCTGAGTACTTCAGAGATGTTGAAGGGCAGGACGTTCTGACGTTCATAGACAACATATTCAGGTTTGTTCAGGCGGGTTCTGAAGTTTCTACACTTCTTGGTAGGTTGCCTTCAGCGGTCGGATACCAGCCCACCCTTAATACGGACGTTGGTGAAGTTCAGGAGAGAATAACCTCAACTAAGAAAGGTTCAATCACTGCAGTTCAGGCTGTTTACGTACCGGCAGACGATATAACAGACCCTGCTCCTTACTCCATATTCGCTCACCTTGACGCAACAACCGTTCTGGCTAGGAGGCTTGCAGAGCTTGGGATATACCCGGCTATAGACCCTCTGGAATCAACTTCTAAGTACCTTGCCCCTGAGTTTGTCGGAGATGAGCATTACGAAACTGCCATGGAAGTTAAGAGGATACTTCAGAGGTATAAAGAGCTTCAGGAGATAATAGCGATACTCGGTATGGAGGAGCTATCCGAAGAGGATAAAGCTATAGTTAACAGGGCGAGAAGGATACAGAAGTTCCTTGCTCAACCTTTCCACGTTGCCGAACAGTTTACGGGTATGCCGGGTAAATACGTTAAGCTTGAAGATACCATTAGGTCCTTTAAGGAAATACTCTCTGGCAAGTACGATCATCTTCCCGAAAACGCTTTCTACATGGTTGGAACCATAGAGGAGGTTGTAGAGAAGGCTAAGAGCATGGGGGCTCAGGTGTAACCTGATATATCTCCTTTTTCTTGCCCCCTTCTTTCCTTTAATCTTTTCTATGTGGAAGAGAGAATATTAGGAGCAGCTCAGTATTTTTATATCCATATAGAAAAGAGGAGCTTACCTTTAGAAGCCTCAAAGGCTCTCACTAACTTTCGTGTTGGTAAAGGTCCTAAGAACATCGCCCTCTCTATGCTTGAAAGAACCAAGAAGCACCTGTCACTGTGGCTTGAGGACAGCTCTCAAATTCAGATATACAAGAGATACTTTGGGTACATAGCAAAGGAAAAAACCCTTACCCTTGCAGAGTGTTTCTCTCCCTTTGTTCTAATAAATTCGTGGGAGAGTTTTTATGACGTTTTGATATCGGATAAAGAAAGAAGGAAACAGGCTTTTGGCTGGCTAAAAAGTTTTTTTAGGAGTATGGATGTTGAAGGTGTCCTTGAAGAAAAAGACCCAGAAGAGCTTTTGAGAAGGTTGATTGAGATTGTTGACCTGCCCGAAAACCAAAAATTTTATATAGCTACCCACCTTGGCTATATGATAAATCCTCATATTTTTATACCTATTACAAAAAGCACAGGAGAAGCTCTGTCTCTTAATGAACCGGGGAGCTATTTTAGACTTATAGAAGCTACAAGAAAAAAGAGGATAAAACCCATAGAGGCTTATGCTTTCTTACATCTTCTTTACGAAAGGGTGCCCTCAAAGAGGATTGGTACTGAGCACCTGTTGGGTATAAACAGGGAATTTGAACTCCTTAAGGTTGCAGAGCGGTTGTGGGGTGAGGAAAGATTTTACGAAGCTCATGAGGTGCTTGAGGAGGTGTGGGAACTTGTGAAGGAGCCTGAAAAAAAGGAATGTTATCAAGGGGTTATACGCTTCGCTATAGCTTTACACCATTACCAGAGCGGAGAAGAGAAAAGGGCGGAAAACGTTCTAAGGAGAGCAATTCCTCAGTTAGAAAGATGTAAAGTACCCCTTCCCATTAATGTAAGGGAATTATCGCTTCAAGCTAACGATTTTCTGCATAAATTAAAAGAAGGTAAGCCATTGAAGGCTTATCCAACCTTCAGGGTGGTATAATTTTAACCCTGCAAGGAGGGTGTAGCTCAGCTGGCAGAGCGGGGGACTGTGGATCCCCATGTCGCGGGTTCGACTCCCGTCACCCTCCCCAGATACATTAAACTTCCCTTTTATCCTAGACTGGTCAGAGACCTTCAGGTTTTCTATAGAAAATGGAGACGAGGGGATTTGAACCCCCGACCTCCGCCGTGCGAGGGCGGCGCTCTCCCGGTCTGAGCTACGTCCCCTTTATACGGATAATAAATTATACTTTTAAGTTGTACGGTATGAAAACCCTTAAGGGAAGAAAAAGTTTAGAGACCAAAGAGATTACAATAGTCAACGAAGTTGCAAGGGTCCTCAGTAGAACTCTTGACTTTGAGGAGGCGGTTAGGGACATATTGAAGGTCCTGTATTCCTTCTGGGATGTGAACCTTAGCTTTGTAGCCATATTTAACAGAGAATTGAAAGCACTTCAAATAGTGAAAGCTTTTGGCTTCTCTGAGGAGGAGATAAAGAGGGGTATATTTAAAAAAGGTGAGGGAATAACAGGTAAAGTGTTTAAGAGCGGAATACCCGTAGTTTTAACAGATGTACTTTCAAACCCCGCTTTCTTGAATAAAACGAAGATAGGAAGCAAACTTACAGGAAATGAAACCTTTATATCTGTTCCTATAAAGGTAGGAGGAGACATAGTAGGTACCCTTTCCGTATTCAAGACCTTCTCATCCCGTGAGAGTGTTGAGAGCGGAATAGAGACCCTTATGATACTGGGAACTCTCATAGGTATGTTTTACAGGCTCAGCGAAAGGGTGGAAGAGGAAAGGCTTGAATGGGAGGAAGAGAAAAGGGCACTGAGGGAGGAGCTCAAAAAAAACTACAGCATACACGGCATAGTTGGTCAAAGTGATGCGATTCTTAATCTCGTTGAATTGGTGAAGAAAGCTGCTGCTACAGACAGTACCATACTAATAACTGGTGAGAGTGGCACAGGTAAAAGCCTGATAGCCAAAGCTATACACTTCCTCAGCCGCAGAAAGGACAAACCTTTTATAACAATAAACTGTGCAGCTATACCGGAGACCCTTTTAGAGGCAGAGCTCTTTGGTTATGAGAGGGGAGCCTTTACGGGAGCTCAAAGCCCAAAGAAGGGAAAGTTTGAACTGGCAGACGGTGGTACGGTCTTCCTTGATGAAATTGGAGATATGCCTCTTACTCTACAGGCAAAGATACTCAGAGTTTTGCAGGATAGAGAAATAGAAAAACTTGGTGGGGAAAAGACGATACGAGTTGATGTCCGTATAATAGCGGCAACAAATAAAAATCTCCATACCCTTGTGAATGAAGGAAAGTTTAGAGAGGACCTTTATTACAGACTTAACGTAGTTCCGGTCCATGTGCCTCCCCTCAGAGAACGCAAAGAAGATATTCCTTTACTCTTGGAACACTTCCTCCAGACCTACAACTCCAGATATGGGAAAAAGGTCAGACTATCCCCGGACGCTGTAGAAGCTCTGGTAGAGTATAACTGGCCTGGAAACATAAGGGAGCTTGAAAACGCAGTTGAGAGGCTTGTCGTGATGCATGACGGCACGGTGAGAAGTCAAGATCTCCCGCCCCACATACTCGCCTACCGTAGGCGGACTGCCCTTGAGGGACTTTCAAACCTGCCCGACAGGCTTCAAGCCTCTGAGAGAGAGAAGATAATAGAAGCCCTTGAAACAACAGGTTATGTGAAATCCAGAGCTGCTAAGCTTCTAGGCTACACGCTCAGACAGCTTGATTATCGTATAAAGAAGTACGGTATAGAAATAAAGAAGTTTTAATGGAGTTGGGAGAGCTGACACCTGCAACCTTTGTAGAACGTTTGAACAGGTTTGTATGTCTTGTGAATCTGAATGACAAACTGGAGAAAGTCCTTATAAGAAATACAGGGAGATTGAAGGAGTTACTCACTCCCGGCAGGGAGGTATATCTGCGGTATAAGGAGGGAGGCAAATACAGATATGAGCTACTTCTTGTCAGACTAGATAAAACTCTTGTATGTGTTGACTCTCACCTGCCGCCAAAACTTCTAGTTGAGTACGCCCTCAAAACAGGTTATCCATGGAAGCTCTTAGACTACAAGTACGAGTTCAGGGTTGGGACTTCAAGGTTGGACCTTCTCATAAACAAAAGAATTTTGGTGGAGACCAAGTCAGTAAACCTGGTTATTGATGGTACGGCGATGTTTCCGGACGCACCAACTACAAGAGGTAGTAAACATGTAGAGGAACTTATACGCAGTGCTGACACTTACAAACCTGAAATTGTATTTATAGTCCAGAGAGAAGACGCCCTGAGATTTACACCTAACAAAACCATGGACCCGGTTTTCTCAGAAGCCCTTAAAAGATTCTCCAGTATGGGTTTCACTGTCAGAGCCTTTGTGTGCAGGGTCAATCTGGAAGAGATAACCATAAAAGAGGAGATACCTGTTATATATTGAAGACTGTAGGAGGTAGGTTATGAAGGTGAAGATAGGATACAGGGACGCTCTCATAGTTGTGGACATGCAAAATGATTTTATGCCCTGGGGCGCCCTTCCTGTTCCAGAGGGTGATAGGATAGTTCCCCGTTTGAATGAGTACATAGAGCTTTTTGAGAGAAAGAGTCTCCCGGTATTCTTTACAAGGGACTGGCATCCCGAAAACCACATATCCTTCAAAGGTCACGGTGGTGTGTGGCCCCCTCACTGCGTTCAGAATACAGAAGGGGCTATGTTCCATAAAGACCTCAAGATGCCCCTTGATAACAAATTCATCATATCAAAAGGGACATCGCCCGATTTTGATGCTTACTCGGGTTTCCAGGGAACCCCTCTGGATAGTCTTCTCAGGGAAAGGGGTATTAGAAGGGTTTTCATAGGGGGTGTAGCGACAGACTACTGCGTGAAGAACACCGTTCTGGGGGCTATAAATCTGGGTTATGAGGCTTTTCTCCTGCTTGACGGTATAAAGGGTGTGGATGTGAATCCTGGAGACAGTGAGAGAGCTATTCAGCTTATGCTTGATATGGGAGCTGTAGGGGTTGAAGTAAAAGAACTTACCTGATCTAAACCTTCCACTCCTTGCTTTTTAGTAGGGGAGATTTCTTCTTGACAATTTGATAATAATGGACTAAAATTATATAAGAAAACTAATGTAAAGGAGGTGGAAGCTATGAGAAGAGGGTTAGCTGTATGGACACCCTTTGCGGAACTTGAAAGGATAAGAAGGGAATTTGATAGGCTCTTAGAGGACGTGTTTCCCGTTAGTGAGAAGGAGCAGGCGCTAATACCGCCCGTGGATGTATATGAAACTGACAGCGAAGTGGTTATTAAGGCAGAACTCCCAGGTGTAAAGAAGGAGGACATAGACGTCACCATTAAAGAGAACACAGTTCACCTGAAGGCAGAAAGGAAGGAAGAGAAGGAAGAAAAGACCGAGAATATCCACAGGGTTGAGAGGTACTACGGGGTTATAGAGAGGGTAATCCCCCTACCTACAGAGGTGAAGACCGAAGAGGCAAAGGCAGAATACAAAGATGGGGTGCTTGAGATCAGGGTACCTAAGGTAAAGGTATCCAAAGAGGCTAAGATTCAGGTCAGCTAACTGTTGCCGGGAGCCTTTCCACATAGGCTCCCAGCTTATTTAATTTTTCCTCAAGCTTTTCATAACCTCGGTCAAGATGGTAGATGTCTCTGATTACGGTTGTCCCTTCAGCTATTAAACCTGCCAGGACGAGGGAAGCGGAAGCACGAAGGTCCGTGGATATTACCTCCGTTCCCTTTAGTCTTTTCACACCTTTTATGAAGGCTGACTTTCCCCTAATCTCTATACTTGCTCCCATCTTTCTGAGCTCGTAAGCGTGCTGGAATCTGTTCTCAAATATACTCTCATATACCATAGAGTTGCCTTTAGCCACAGACAGCATAGCCATAAACTGGGCTTGCATATCCGTGGGAAAGCCAGGATATTCTGCTGTCACTATTTCAAGGGGCTTCAATTCCTCCCTCCTTCTTACCCTGATTCTATCCTCACCAATCTGCTGAACCTCACCGCCCGCCCGCTCCAATTTCTCTATAACAGCTTCCAGGTGCTTTGGGATAACATTTAAAAGCTCCACTTCACCTTCGGTCAGGACCGCAGCCACCATAAGTGTTCCGGCTTCTATCCTGTCCGGTATTACCCTGTGTTCAAAGCCCCTGAGCTCCTCAGAACCTTCAATTATAGCCGTCCTTCCTTCAAGCTCAATGTTGGCTCCCATCTTTCTAAGAACGTCAATAAGGTCTATAACCTCGGGTTCAATGGCTATGTTCTTTAAAATGCTTATGCCTTTCACGTTGGATAGGTAGAGCAGGGCATTTTCAGTTCCGGTAACGGTTATAAGCTCAAACTCAAACTCTGTAGGTTTTTTCTTTTCTATTTCAAGGTTTACATAACCACTCCTCACGGAAACCTGAGCTCCTGCGCTCACAAAGAATTTTAAGTGCTGGTCTATAGGTCGTGCTCCTATGGAGCATCCCCCAGGCAGGGCAACTCTCGCTTTACCAAACCTTGCCAGCAATGGTCCCATGCTCAGAACCGAGGCTCTCATCTTCCGAACTATCTCCTCAGGTGTTTCGTAACTCTTTACATCCGAAGCGTTTATTAAGATTTTGCCCTCCGTAGGCTTACACCCTTCAGCCCCTAAAATATGTAGAAGCTCACAGGCATTTTTGACATCAAGCAGGTCTGGTACGTCTTCTATGAGGCAGGTTTCCTTTGTAAGGATAGTTGAGAATATTATCGGTAGACAGGCGTTCTTGGCTCCGGAAATCTTTACCTGTCCTTTTAGGTGTGCTCCTCCCTCAATCAGAAAGGTATCAGAGGAATATAAGGTGGTGTTCATCATCCTTTGGAATTATTATCTTAACAACATCTCCTTGCTTATTGTAGAAGATAATTATCCCTTCATCTTCCTCCTGGGAGTGTGCAGGCTCGCTGGAATATATAACAATTATCCTGTCCTTCTCTTCAATAACCTTTGGGTAAGTCATATCCTCACCACTACACAGGTAAGAGCTTCCCTAACCCCCTCAAGGGAGTGTATCTTGTTTATTACAAGCCTTCCAAGCTCATCCTGGTTGGGTACTTCAACGAATACAATGGTGTCGTAGGGTCCTGTAACAACGTCTGCGGTTCTTACACCTTCAAAGGTGGATAAAGCGAGCATTATGGAGGGTATCTCCCTTGGATCTGCTTTTATAAGTATATAAGCCCTTATGGCGTTCTCTCCTTCAAGTTCCATCAGCTCTGTTATAGACATAGGATAAACCTTCTCTTCTGTTGACATCTTTTACCTCCTCATTGAATATTCTGAATATTATAGACGCAGCCTCTGGGTTTCTCTTCATTTCCCTTATCGCCCTGAAAACAAGCCTTCTTACGTAGGGGTTTTCCCTCTCCATTTCTCTCGTCCTCTCCTTGAGCTTGAGTATTAACGGCTCTATCTTGAGGCTCTCAAGCCAGTTCATAAACTTCTTTACCTCATCCCACAGGATGATTTCCCCTCTCTTTGCCTCCTTTAACCTGTCCTGGAGGTTGCTCTCTACAACCTCTTTCAGGTCATCTATGTCATACAAAAAGACTTCGTCAACATCACCCACCGAAGGTTCAATGTTCCTGGGGACGGATATGTCTATCAGAAACATGGGTTCGTAGTTTCTCTGCTTCATTGCCCTCTTGACTATATTCTCCGTAAGTATGTAATTTTTGGCGCCTGTTGAAACTATAACTATATCCATGCTTGATAGGTAATCTTCAAGTTCCTCAAAACGAAGGGCGTTTCCGCCAAGCTCCTGAGATAACTTCAACGCTTTCTCATAGGTCCTGTTGGTTATAAAGACCTGGCAGCCAAGGCGCTTCAGATAATTTGCAGCCAGCTCTCCCATCTCCCCTGCGCCGACAAGCAAGACCTTCGCCTTCTTTAGGTCTCCGAATATCTTTTTCGCGAGTTCAACAGCTGCGTAGCTCACTGAAACTGCATTTCTGCTTATGCCTGTTTCAAGCCTAACCCTCTTTGATGCTCTGAGGGCTTTCTCAAAAAGCCTGTTTAGTATCTTCCCTGTAGCACCAAGCTGGCGGGCTGTTCCGAAAGACTCTTTAAATTGGGCAACTATCTGTGGTTCTCCTACGACCATTGAATCAAGGCTTGAGGCTACCTTGAACACGTGGAAAACAGCCTGTTCACCTTTGTACAAGAAGATGTGCTTTCTATCCTCTTCAATACCCTTTTCTTTCAGGAAGAGAGCTAAGAGCAGCTCAATATTGCTCTCCAGAGAGGAGTAAGCGTAAATCTCTACCCTGTTACAGGTTGAGAGTATACATAACTCTTCCACCCCAGATTCGGTTTTTAAAATAGGTAAGAGCTTCTTGGTTTCTTCTAAATTGCACGCTAACCTCTCCCTCACTTCAACAGGGGCAGTTTTAAAATTAACCCCCAGGGCGTATATGTCTCCCATTACACTTTAAATTATATTCCTCGGGATATTTGTTTGTCATCGTTCCTCATTGTAGGTTTAAAATATTAATCCTGATGAGGAGAATTCTGTATTTATTCCTGTTATTCGGATTAATATTAGGCTGTGCATCTTCCACAAGAACCTCCATACACAAGATAGTTAACTCGGATGTTGTGAGGGCTAAAATCGTTCTACTTGAGAACCCAAAAATAGATTTCGCTTACCAGAAAGCTACCGTCAGGGAATTTGAAACCGAGCTATTGAAGAAGCCTGTGACATTCTCTATAAGGAGCACTCTTAGTGGTAAAGAGATAGACTTCGTGCTTATAACCCGAAAAGAAGTCCAGAAAATACCCGCTTCCACACCTGAAGAAGTGGTAAAACTCGCAGAGGAGTCTGATATAAACACGCTTATAATTCTTGAACCCTTGAAGGTTGATTTTTCAGAAGGGTCTTCTAAAAGAGGTGAGGAGTTCTGTGTAACTCGGAGAGCTGAGGTACTCATAGCTGCAAAGGTATTTGAAACTAAGACTGGAAGTCAGATATTTGGCGGGGTCTACGATGGGGAGACAACAGCCCGTCAATGTTCCAAAGGCATAAGGAGAACCGATGAACTTCCCTCTCAGGACGCTCTCATTCTCAAAGCTATAAAGCGAGCTGGAATCAAGTTTGCTGGTGAGTTCTGGAGTTCTCTGTAGGATACCCATACTCCTTTAAGGAAAGCTCCATAACCTTCAGTGGGGGTTCGCATCCCGTCCATATCTTGAAGCTCTCTGCCCCTTGGTATAACAACATTGGAAATCCTGTCTGATATAGGCATCCTATCTCTTTGGCAGCCTTTATAAGGGGTGTTTCTCTGTAGATTATGTCTATTACGATATGTTCAGGCTTTAGTAGTGAGTAATCAAAGATGGGGGGATCCTCTTCCTTGAGTCCCACGCTGGTTGTGTTTACAACGATGTCGCTGTCTCTAAGGGTTTCTTCAAGGTCTTCAACTACAGAGACATCAAACTCCCGAGATAGCTTGACGGCTTTATCTTTACTTCTGTTCCACAGGAACACCTGAGCGCCTACCCTGTTCAGGGCGTACAGTATAGCCCTTGAAGCACCCCCTGCCCCCAAGACAAGGACTCTCTTGTCTTCTAACGAACTTAAAAGCTCAGCGGCTCTTAGGAACCCGAGCCAGTCTGTGTTGTAGGCTTCTATCCTACCCTTATTGAATTTCAAAGTGTTTGCAGCTCCTATCTTCTCAACTTCTTCACTGAGACTATCTGCAAGCTTAAGAACCTTCTCCTTGTGAGGAACTGTAACATTCAAGCCTACAAAATTTTCCAAACCTTTTAAGCCCTTCAAGAAACTTTCAAGGTTATCGGGGTGCACCTCCAGAGGTATGTAAACGGCATCAAGACCCAGATATTCAAAGGCGGCATTCTGAAACACAGGGGATAGAGAGTGGTGTACAGGGTACCCTATGACCCCGTATATCTGAGATGAACCCTTAAGGTTCATGAAAGCTCTATCTTTGCCGGAAGTATCTCAACCTTCTTTACCCAGTTAAGGTTTCCCTTAAGGGCTATGTCAACCACGTTCTTGAGAGAGACATCAACCACTGGGCAGTCCGAGCAACCTCCCACGAACTGGAGGTACACAACGCCATCCTTAATATTGACTATCTTTAAGCTCCCTTGGTGATCCTTGAGAGCTGGCCTTATCCTTTCAAGGATTTTCTCAACCTCGTCAAACTCTTTCTCTACCATCATTTCTCCTCCAGCTTTTTATTATAAAGGGACTGGATTTCCCTTATAACCTCACCGAACCTCTCCTCTTCTACCTCTCCAAGCCTTAGAAGTCCTTTAAGTGAGAGCTTATCAACCACAACCTCTTCAATCCCAAGGTCAACGACCTTACTGTAGCCGTATGGCTTAAGAAGCTCCTTAGCCTCTGGGAATAGTTCAAAGAGCTCCTTAAGGAGTATATCCTCCGTAATCTTTACCGTCGTCATGTTAGCTCCTTTACCTTCTTTACAAAGAGGTGATACTCACCGTCTTCCTCATACATTCCGAGGAACTCTTGCCCCGTAGAAGAACACCAGGCGGGAATGTCTTCAACTACCCCAGGGTCATCTGCTATAAGCTCAAGTATTTGCCCGATTTCCATCTCTTTAATTTGCTTTGCCGTCTCAGCTATTGGAACTGGACAGTAGGTGCCGGTAACATCATGAACTATATCTGGTTTTATATCGTCCAACTTCATTTTAGCGCTCCTTCTCTGTTATATATCTTAAACTGCTCAATAAATCTGTCTTCAACGGGTTTGCCCCTAAGCACAAGGGTTTTATCTCCGACCCTCATCTCTATATCACTTTCTTCTCTTTTTGAGTATCTTGCTATGATGTTTGCTATAGTTTGGAACTCTCCTTCTTCGGGTTCCCCCTTTATTAGGGCGAATGTTCCCTTGCCGTCCTTCCTGTAAGCGTAGTTGTATCTGCCTCTGAATCCCTTTAGGAAGTTAACCTCTCCTTCGTTCCTTGCCACTATCAGCTTCACTCCAGAGGGGAGTCTCAGGTGGCGACCCACGGAGAAGAGAACAAGGTCATCTTTGGTTATCTGCTTTTCCTTTGCGAAAGCCTCCTTGAACCTGAAGGCGTAGTTTTCATCAGTTAGATAACAGCATCCACCTGCGGGCTGTTCATACTCCTTTATACCGAGCTTTTGGGCAAGTTCCATTTGTTTCTTTCTTCCTCTGCCCATTATCCCGTATAGTTTACTCCTGTCAACCCACCCTTTGATCTCTGGAATCGTTGGGGATAGCCTCTTTGCTGAGAGCGGTCTCAGTATGTAACCCTCAAGCCCTGACTCTTTCTCAATCAACCTCAATCTGTCTGGGGTCTGGCTCATAGGTCTCTGATATAGAACTTCACCCGTAATTACAAAGTGATAACCTTCTTTCTGCATTATCTCCTTTGCCTTTTTGAGCATAAATATCCTGCAGTCTATACAGGGATTTACGTTCCTTCCATAACCAAATTTTGGGTTTAAGACTATGTTGTAGTATTCTTGGGATATATCAATTATCTCAATGGGAACTCCAAGCTGGGCTGCCGCCTTCAGTGCTGGGTTCATATAGTGCTGACCGTTCTCTTTAGTTATACCAAGGCGCCTCTTGTGCTCCGTTATACAGAAGCCTGTGTAAAAGTGTAGCGCCTTTACGTCAATACCCTGTTCCTGAATCACACGAACAGCCAAGCTGCTATCCAAACCTCCACTAAGAAGAGCGACAGCCCTTATCTTTTCCATATTACGTGCTTAGAAACTCAAACTCGCCCTGTTCTTCTTCTTCCTCCTCTTCATAGCAGTCAGGTATCTTAGCGGCTTCTTCTTCTCTGCCCTGCTTGAGGAGATAGTCTTTTATAGCCACATGAAGGGTTTCAAGACCCAGGTTTGTGCAGTGTATCTTCTGGGGAGGCAGACCTCCAAGCTCATCAAATATGTCTTTGTAAGTCAGGTTCAGGGCGTAGTTTATGTCTTTGCCCTTTATCATCTCCGTAAGCTGGGAACTCACCGCTATAGCGGAACCGCATCCGAAGGTCTTAAATCTGACATCCTCTATTATGTCATTCTCGGGATTTACCTTTATCGTAAAGAGCATGGCGTCTCCACAGGCAGGGTTACCGCACTGTCCCACACCATTTGCATCCTCAAGAACACCCACGTTCCTGGGGTTTAAAAAGTGGTCAAGCACCTTCTCATTGTATTCAAAGCTCATTTCAGCACCTCCTAATTTTTAAATTCTACAAGTATAAATATCTGTTTGTGCCACAACCCAGTTATGATAGATGTCAAGTGTCACGGGTTTATATTTTAAGTATCTCAAATATATTAGAATTTTGGGAGATGAGGGTTCTGTTGATAGAAGATGACCCTATACTTGGGGAGAGTTTGAAGGAGTACCTGGAGGGAGAAGGGTGCGAGGTAAGGTGGATACAGGATGACAGGGAATTTTACGACCCAACCGTTGCGGAAGCTTATGACGTTTTGGTCTTGGACCTGATACTGAAATACGGAAGCGGAGAGGAGATACTAAAGAATTTAAGAGAAAGAGGTATAGATATTCCTGTGCTTGTCCTCACTGCCAAGAGGACCTTACAGGATAAAGAGGTTTGCTTTAACCTTGGAGCCGATGATTACATAACCAAACCCTTTGAACCTAGGGAATTGATTCTCAGACTCAGGGCTTTGCTCAGGAGAAGGGGTACGGATAACTTGGTTTCAATAGGAGATGTTGAAATAGATTTGGGAGGTAAGGTAATTCGCAAGTCAGGTGAAGAAGTCCACATCTCCAAGACAGCATGGGAACTTCTAACTCTACTCATAAGGAATAGGGGAAGAGTTGTAAGCACTCAAACTATACTGAACTGCATATGGGAAGACAAACCCGTGGGGACGGATGTAGTCAGAGCATACATAAAAGAGCTTCGTAAAGTGATTCCTCCTGAGTATATAAAAACCTATAAAGGTGTAGGATACAAGCTGGTTCAGGATGAAGTTTGAAAATAAGATCATTATCACACTTATTACAGTTATAATTGCCAGTTTTTCTATAATAAATTTAACAACTGTCCTGTATATAAAGGCTATAATTGAAGACAATCTGATAAGAGAAGCGTATATATATTCAAAATTAATTCTTTATAACAGAAGTGAACCGTATCCAGAGTACCTTCTTCTATCAGAAAAGCCGATTTTAAAAAAAGATTATTCAATTCTTGCCTATACAGGTAGACATTATGTACTCGTAAAGGATGAATATATCAAAGATAAGCTGATATCCTATACAACTTTTGTTGTTCTTTGGGAGGCAAGTTCCCTGATAATCTTACTGCTGCTTTTCTACTATACTCTTTACAGATACATAAGAAGAGAGAGAGACAACAAAGAGCTTTTAAATGTTATGCTCCTTGCTTTGACCCATAGGCTCGGTAATTTCTTGGCGACCCACAAGCTGAACGTAGAACTGATGAAAGAGCCAACGCTCCAGCAGAGGCTAAGGCGAAGTATAGAGGTTCTTGAAAACACTTACAACAGTACCATTGATGCTATAGAGACTCTCCAGTCTGGTCAAGAGGAAGCTGTAAAAAGTATAAACTTACCCCAGATGTTGCTTGAAATAACAGTTCTTTACGGTGATACCAGTAAAAAAGATATAAGATTACAGGTAAACTCAAGCATAAGAGTGAAAGGAAACCCGACTTACATGTATATGTTGATAGATACCCTCGTAGATAACGCCATAAAGCACTCTGACAATAGGGTTTACGTTCGCCTACTCAGATATAAGAGGAGAAATATTCTGGTCGTTCGTAATGATGTGAAACCAAAAGGAGGAGAAGAAGGTAGTGGCTTGGGTTTAAAGATAGCGAGGTATATATGTGAAAAATTAGGGTTTGGTATGCGGATAAGAACTAAGGGAAGATTCACAGTTGTTGTCTGTTTTTAAGTTCACGATTCTTTCATAGAACCTCTGTATCCTTTCCTTAGAAGCGTGGAGGTTCAGGTATGAAGGTGCTGGCTATTCTGTCTGTATTGGTGTTGCTCTTTATGGTGGGGCAGGCTTACCCTGGAGAATACAGAGCGACAGGTATAGTAAAGGGTATAGAGGGAAATAAGGTACTTGTATACGTGAAAGCTGACGATTGTTATGGAGTCCAGGAGTTGCTTGCAAATAATCCTGAACAGCTGGACCTGTATGTTGGAAAGAAGATAGCCTTCAAGGCAACAGCAAACCCATGTAAGTACCCCGGGGATGTACATCTCTTGGGTATTGAAGAGCTGTTAGACAAGGAAGAGAGGGAGCAGCCATGAGAAGTCTGTTTGGAGCCTTACTTACTCTTATGAGTTTTGGTCTGGTTTACGGTGCGGCTACCTGTAACGTGCCTCCTTTTCTGACTACAGCCGTTTCTCCCAACATACTCTTCGTGATAGACGTGAGTGGTAGTATGGACTGGAGTGCCTATAATCCTAAGGACGATGGAGTTGGCTTTTGCGACGGTTCAGAAACCTGTAGGGGGACATACACAGGGCAGGAGGAAGGTTACTTTATACCTGACCGCGTGTACAGATTTAACGACAGTGCAGGTTACTGGGAGGAGACAACCGGAACTCCGGAGCCGTGCCCTCAGAGATACAACTATATAGACAATAACAAGCTCTACATGGGCTCCTGTCTGAACTTTCACTTTATGTCAAGGATAGACCTCCTCAGGTGGGCTATAACCGGGGGAAGACCACGGGAGTGTGATTACAGTGACGCTTTTACTGCTACCGACTGTGACCCTGACCTGGTCTGTACTGGAGACTACTGTGTGCTTGAGGCTACACCTCTATTTGAAAGGGTGCGTGTGCCAAAGTCCAGGATACAGGGGATACTGCAGGTTATGGAAAACGAGCCTGCAAAGCCAAGGTTCGGAGCCCTCTTTTACTCTGCAGGGCTAAGGTCCCAGAAGGTCTATATAGGAGACTACCCTTACACGGGGAGCGGTGACCCAGGCGATGCTGACCCTGACCATCCCTATACCTATCTGAAGAGGTTTATAAACAGGGTTGAGCCAAACGGTGTAACAGGGACAGCCATTGCCCTATGGGAAGCTTACGATTACTTTAAACAGAGTAACGACCATAACTACGCCAATGGTTTTGACCTTGCAGGGACAAGTGACAAGTATAAGGACCCTCTGTACGTATGTGACTACAAGAAGCAGAACTGTCAGCTGGCACCCTGTGCAAAAAACTTTGTGATTCTCGCCTCCGATGGGCAGTGGAACTATGGAGGAAACCCTGCCGACTGGCGTTGTTCAATAGACAGCTCTGGGTATGAGAATTACTCCGTTGACCCTGTGGTACCTGCCTATAGGATACACACTGACGTGCTTAGGACGGTGAGCACCCTTGGTGAGGATTATGACATAAACGTTTCGGGTGTTTACTCTCTCGGGATGTTCCTCGGTGGAACAGGGGAAAGGTCCTTGCAGAACGTAGCCATATACGGTTCTTTTGATACCGCTGTAGGTACTTGGCCCGGCGGAACTTCAGGTTCACTCTGGAACGGCTCTGGTGCGCACTATCCCTGGCAAACTTGCACAATGGACGACTGTGGAAGCGGGAGAGGTAGCGGATGCACCCCTCTCCCGAGTGACCCGAACGATGACGGAATTATAGATACAACCTACTCCGACTGGGACAAGAACGGCGACGGCTTGCCCGATACTTTTCTCAAAGCCGAGAACGCTGTACAGATAAAGGACAGTATCTTGGCTTTCATAAGGGATATCCTTAAGAAAACATCCTCAGCAAGCTCGGTCTCAATCCTCTCAAGGAGAGGAACAAAGGGTAACTCAGTCATACAGGCTGTATTCTACCCGGAAAAGCCTTTCCTCGGAGGATACAAGGTCAACTGGATAGGATACCTATACAATTACTGGTTCTATTACACATCTTCAGCCCAGGAGATAAGGGAGGATACCGTTGAGGATAGGGTATTGAACGTAAATGAGGATTATATACTTGACTTTGATGTGGATACATCCGGTAACTTGATTATACGCGGAGACGATCCAACCACACCAACGGTGAACCCTGACATAACTTACAACTCCTTAGATGAAGTTCACGATGTCTGGGAAGCCGGAGAAATCCTGAAAAACAAAGACCCTGATGACAGAACAATATATACGGTCGGAGAAGATAATTTCGGAAACGACGTTATGGTTACGTTTACTGTTGCTGACAAGGACAAGTTTAAGAGTCTCCTTGGGACAGACTTTCCTGGGTGTATCGGCAGTGAGGAGGATCTAATCAAGTTTATCAGGGGGGAGCACGTAGACGGCTGTAGAGACAGACGTGCAGACTCTTCGGGTAACGTATGGAAGCTGGGGGACATAGTATACTCAACCCCTGCGATAGTGGATTATGGTAACTACGGGATGGTTTACGTGGGTGCAAACGATGGTATGCTTCACGCCTTCAGAGTGGGTGCCCTCAGGACAGACGGTCTCTCCACAAACGACATAGTCAAACTCTGCGATGAGCTCACGGGTAACTGTACAGACGTCAAACTCGGTGACGAGGAGTGGGCTTTCATTCCTAAGAACGCCCTTCCCTACCTAAAAAAACTCGCTGACCCTAACTATAACCACATATACATAGTTGATATGCAGCCCTATGTGATGCGCCTTGATAAGAATGGAGATGGTATACCAGAAACGGCGATACTCATAGGCGGTATGAGACTTGGTGGAGGATGCGGGTGCTCCGGCAGTTGCACTACAACACCATCATCAACATGCTGTACAAATCCCCCCTCGGATACCTGTTCAGACCCTTCAGACCCCAGTAGCTGTGTTGGGTACTCTTCGTACTTCGCCCTTGATATAACCGACCCGCAAAACCCCGTATTTCTATGGGAGTTCACCCATCCTGACCTGGGTTTAACATACTCAGGACCAGCCCATATAAAAGTAAACGGAAAGCATTTTATAATGTTCGCTTCAGGTCCGACCTCCCTGTGTGGTGATGCGGCTCAGGACTTGAGGCTTTTTATACTGGAAATGGATGACTCCTTTAAGATAGCAAACAAGTACATAGTAGCTGATGACGCTACCCGTCTGACCGTTACAACAGGCTATACGGTTATTGAGGATAGCACCCTCTCAAGTTTCAACAACTCCTTTGGCGGTCGTCTATTTACAGAAGGGATAGACTACAACGGGGACGGCAACACGGACATGGT
The DNA here is from genome assembly GCF_003664005.1 of Hydrogenivirga caldilitoris. Taxonomy (NCBI): domain Bacteria; kingdom Pseudomonadati; phylum Aquificota; class Aquificia; order Aquificales; family Aquificaceae; genus Hydrogenivirga; species Hydrogenivirga caldilitoris. The sequence goes on along the minus strand of NZ_RCCJ01000001.1, from coordinate 1,192,327 downwards.
TTTCTTTGGTGTTAATAAACTTTCTGGAAGCACATGGCAGGGTAACGTTCTGGGTATTAAAGTTACTGGAGATAATCCGGCAGACGCAACGAATCCTTGGGATGTTGTAAAGGTGTTCAACAGTGCTGTGGAGCCTGTTACCTCAAAAGTTGAATACATGAAGTGCTTCGGTATGAACTACATATTCTTCGGTACTGGTCGGTGGTTCTACAAGGACGATGAACCTGGGCAGAATGCTAACGACAAGGAGAAACTCTATGGTGTCAGGATTGATGATTGTCTGACTGGTGGGAGCTGTAACATAAACGCAGCAAAGAGTTCCAATAACTCTTGCAGCGAGCTTGAGGGTGGAAGCGGTCTCTTCAGCTGGTATAGGGAGCTTGCACCAAAGGATACAGATTTCTCAAAGGAGAGGCTCATATCCGACCCTGCAGTGACAAGCTTTGACGTTGTTCTGTTTGCAACAACCCAGCCAACAGGGAATCTGTGCGGTTTTGGGGGTAGGTCGCGGCTGTGGGGGCTCAACTGTGCTACCGGGCAAGGATTACTTGATACAAGCTGCCCCAATTACATAGCTAACGTCCCGGAAAGCATGGCTGTCCTGCTACAGCTCTCCAGAGGAAATATTGAGGTTGTTGGCAAGGGAAGTTTCACTCAGGAGAGTGGAAGTACGACCGAATGGTTCAAAGGAACTACACCGGAATCGCCTCCTACCCTACCAAGCGGTGGTGGAGCTTCCGGTAAGATTATTCTGTGGATAGAGAAATGAACAGGGGACTTTCACTGATAGAGCTTTTGATTCTGTTCCTGATAATAGCTGTGATGCTGGGCTTTGCTACGCTTATGTATAAGGACTGGAGGGTGAGGTGGTCAATTGAAGCTGACACGAAAGACATTTACGTGTTCGTCCAGAAAGCGAGGGCGATAGCCTTTTCCCAGAAGAGGAATCTGAATGTGGTTGCTAATGGACATGTAATATGTATAAACGATGGCACAACAGATATAGACTGCATAAATCTTGAGAATCCTTTTATAGGTGCTATATCCATTACAGATCGGGGTGTATTTAATAACAGCTCTATAGTTTACAACGGTACCGCGAACGTGAACCCACAGTACAGCTGTGTTGTATCAGTGGTTACAAGAGTAAGGATGGGGGTATACGATGGAACTAACTGCAATCCGAGGTGATAGGGGCTTTACCCTGGTGGAAGCTCTGGTTGCTCTTGTCATACTGGCTATAATTTTATTCGGTCTGCTGGCTGGTCTGCTTATATCGTTACAGTATAACCTCTTAAACTTTATGAGGGAGGAAGCTGGAAGCGTGGCTCAGGAGTGTATTGAAAATATGAGGTCAACCCCCTTTGCTAATATACCTGTCGTAAATATAGACTGTAACGACAACACCACGGTAAACGTTTCTACACCGTGCCTGGACACGAGCGGTGCTAACGTGGTTACCAGACAGGTAAGGAATACTAATGTAAATTACAGAGTGGGATGGACGGTTACGGATAGGACCAACATAAAGGAGTTATACGTGGAAGTTTGCTGGACTTATAGGGAAAGGAATTACTCTTACGAAACCAGAACTTTTATAGGAAGGTAAAGCATGAAAAGGGGATTTACGTTAATTGAGCTTCTGGTTACTATGGTAATAATATTCATAGTTCTAGCGGGAGCTTACATAGCCTTTACGAATTTGCTCAGAGGCTTTAAGAGGGAGAGTAAATCTATAGAAACCCAGGTGGAAACTTCGGTCGGCCTGGAGCTTCTTAGGCTTGATATAGAGCACGCAGGCTACGGTATAGGGGAAGACCAACCCGACCTGCCGGTTGAAGTTAGTAATGTTGCCACATCTGATACCCTGTATCCAAACAAAGAGCAGCTCACCATACGTTCCGTTATGAACAATACTAATCAGAGCACTGTTGGGTGGAATCTTGTTGATTGCAGTGCCGGTTATACCAGGATTGCAGGTGATGATATACCTTCAGGGACAAACGTAGTGTTCTTAGGAGCCGGTAACAGGGAGTATATCGCTGATGGTACAGTGGGCACCTGCCCCGGCAGTGGGTTCTATGTAGCCATACCCTACGATAATACTGTTACTGGTGGGTGTATCACTCAGTACTGTAACCGGATAAGTTATGTATTAAGTAACTCACAGAACTTGAGCACGTGTCACCCCAATACACGAAACCTTCTTAGAGCTGTTGGTGACGGTGCAGGAAACCCGTTACTCAACTGTGTAGCAGACTGGAGAGTGAGGTTTGACATAGACAGAAACGGAGATGGCTCCGTAGACGTTTACGACGGTGTCTTTAACTCTACTACGGACACCAACGACTTAGACCTTGACAATGATGGCCTTGTCACTTCTCAGGAAGTACGAAGTGGGCTTAAGAAGGTGAACATATACGTACTTGTTCAGGAAGGGAGAATAGACCCTGGATTTACCTTTGTAAACACCGTGCCTTGCGGAACGTCTCCAAGTGGAGCTTGTGTGAGGACGGACACAGGAGCTGGCTCACTGGACCTAAACCTGCCTGTTGACTTTCAGAATTACAGATGGAAGGTTCTAAAGCTCTTTGTTAAAGCTATGAACCTTTAGGAGGATTTAGTATGGGCGGCAATGAAAGGGGTATAGCTTTAATAACGACACTCATTTTGGGATTGATAGCTCTTGTTATAATTGCTGCCTTGATGTTCATGCTGGTTACAGGTACTCAGATAAGCGGTATAAGCAAAAGGTACTCCGGAGCTCTTGAAGCAGCAAAAGGCGCATCTGAATACATAGTTCAGAAGATACTTGATGGAACCCTATCCTGCAATGGTGGAGGTGTATGCTCTGCTGGAGGTTCCATAGACCTGGAAACATATGTATCAAATATTCCTGGATATACGGTTAGTGCAACCTACCTTGGGGACATAAACAGATTTGGAACATACGTCTACGCCATACAGGTAGAAGCCCGGGGTGCGACCTCGGCAGAGAGAGCTATAGTTGAATTCGTTTACAGAGTTGAGTAGCCTATTCGGTCAAGATACTTGGTGTTATGAATATAAGCAACTCAACGTCCGTATTTGATATTCTCTCCTGACCGAACAGCCACTTCAGTATAGGAACCCTTACAAGCCCTGCGACACCTTCGTTTGTCTTGTTGCTTTGGGTATCTATAATTCCGCCTATGACTATGGTATCTCCGTTGTTAACTATCACCTTTGTAGTGACCTCTTTCTTGTTTATCGCCGGTCCCTGGGGTGTTTGAACACCAGGTGTGTCCTGTTTTAGCTTTATGTCAAGTAGTATCCTTCCGTCCGGGGATATAATAGGCAGAACGTCAAGCTCAAGGACAGCTTCCTTGAACTGAACGTTGGCTTGGGCAGCTCCACCTGCTATAACAGCAGTCTGATAGGGGATCTCCTGACCCTGTTTTATCACAGCGTTCTGTCCGTTTATGGTTATTATGGTTGGTTTTGCCAAGTTCTTTATCTTACCTATCCTTTCAAAGGCGGACAGTCTGAGGTTTAACGCATTCAAAGCGCCTTTGGCGTAGGTGAAAGTTAATATGCCTCCAGGTGTTGCACTCAGTCCTGGTGTTATGGCTCCTGCCTGCCCCACTCCAAGGTTAACACCTGCCCCTCCACTCCAGCTCTGAGAGACCTTGACGTTGGAGAGGAGTGCACTCCAGTTTATACCGAGTTCTCTGACGACCTCGTTCCTGACCTCAAGAATCCTCGCCTCTATCTTTACCTGGGGCGGAACGTCACTTATATACTCACTGAACTGCTCCTTTATCTTCTCTATGACCTCAGGGTAGTCTGTAATCATGACGGCGTTGAATTCCTTAAGTACTGGGGTTACAGTTTCCTTCTGCTGTGCCTGCCCCTGCTGACCTGGTGCAGCTCCTTTCTCAACCTTTACAGCTCCACCTGTAAGTATAAGCCCTGCCTCCGACCTGATAGGTTCTATCATCTTTATGAATTCCTGGGGGCTTATGTACCTGAGATAGAATATCTCCGTTACCGGTTTTCGGGCTGCAGGAGACGAGACAAGGAACTCCTTGAGCACCTCTTCGTATTTCTTTACCCTCTCTGTGGTGTCGGTTATCACAAGGGCGTTGAAAGTAGGAGCTTCAGTTATTAACGTCTCCTTTGATATGTGTGGAGCCAGGAGTTGCTTTGCGTCATCAATACCTATGGTTTTTAAGTAAAAGACCTTGGTTACTACCGCCTCAGGTCTTTCTTCAATGCCCACCGTCTTTGCGGCGAGCAGTTTATCTATGTATTTTTTCAAAATTCCTTCCAGCTTCTTTACGTTACTCTCACTGTCTCTTATGTATAAGGTTTTCAAAGTTTTATCTATGACTATCTCGGCAGAAGGGCTCACCCGTCTCTTGAGGAGGTCTATGACCTTTTCCATGTCGGATTCATCAAGCTCCCCTACGTTTATCTCAAGCTCTCCAGCCTTGGTTATCTTGTATATACCTTCATTCACCGGAACGGCAATTAAACCGTATTCTTTAAGTATCAGGTTAAAAGCCTCATTGACGCTGACAGGTTTCTGTATATATATGTTCGCCTTTGTACTTAGGATATCCTTTATGGCTGGATCTATTATTATGTTCTTCTTCACAGCTTTAGCCAGAGCTTTGACGACCGTATCAAGGCTTACCTCCTCAAACTTCATCTCTTGGATTGTCTGGGAGAATGAAATAGAAAAAACCAAGACGAGAAAAGCAACTATAACCCTTTTCATTTCTTTTTCCCTCCCTGCTTGAGTACTTCTTTTGGCTCGTACTCTGTTCTTATAAGCTTGACGCCTTCATCTTTACTCTCAAGAACCAGATACTTCTCTGGCATTCCCTGGTTGTCAATCACTATGTAACCTACGGCGTTTTCCTTATTCATAAACGGGTCCTTCCCGAGAGAGGGCATTACACCTATAACCAATGCGGCTGTAAGAACGGTAATCTTTCCTCTCATGGTTCTCACCTCATTTTTGCAATATTACATCTATAGTAACGGCAGCCTCAACTGTTCCTTTACCACTAACGGGCTTTATGCTCAAAGATTTAGGATAGGATACCAGACCCCTTTTGTATATAGCTTCAAGGAAACTGTATAGATTTTCCGTTGTCCCCTCAAGGTTCATGGAAACCTCCATTGTGGTTACGGGGACACCACGCTCAGCGACCGGTTGAGCCTGTTTTTGAGGCGCTCGTCCCCTCCTCTTTTGTTGCTGCTGAGGCTGTGCTGCAGTTTTGACAAACTTCTTGCCTTCGCTCTCAACGAGCTCCAGGCTCTGTGTCCTTGGCGGTGATATGGATATCCTGGTTATTATGAGCTCCTTTGAGGCAGCTATATCGTTTATTTCACCAAAGACCTTCTCTATCTCTTCCTGGGTTGGTATTTTACCGACTACTTTTTCAAGTTCCTGTTTCTTAACCTCTTCCTCTTTTTTAAGTTTTTCTAACTGCTCTTCAAGGGATTTCAAGGCGTCAGGCCTTATTAATCTTTTATACCTTGCAATCTCCTGATTTAATTGGTCTTTCTCCTTCAAGAGCTTGTCCTTCTTCTCCATGTCCGGGGATATAACGTAAAACCAAACAGCCCCTATGGCTACGAGAGGTAGCGCTACAGAAACTACAGCCTTCTGCCATAGAGGTGTAGCTTCCCACTGTTCTTTAATGCTAGGCATCTATTCTCCCCCACTTGTAAAGTTTCTTCCAAATTTTATTGAGGATACATAATAAATTATCCCGTTTGGATTTTCTTGCTTCTTTATCTCACTCGGCGTAAGCTGGGGAAACTCCTTCTTTACTATGGTGAAGAAATTCTTAATAGAGTCAATATCGTAGGAACCAAAGGAGAGCTCAACGTTCACCCTCTGAAAGTCCATATTCTGGGATAGGCTGTTAAACCACACCGTGGAAGGGACAAAGTTGTATAGATAAACCAGCGAGCTGTTAAAAGGTTCATAGTAGCCTTTTAAGACGAGTATAAGGTCTTTGCTCAGTTCAAGCTGTCTTATCCTGTTCTTGACGGTGTTTATCTCAGCCGTTAGAGCTTTTTTTCTTGCCTGAATTGCATCCGCCTTCTTTTTAAGGTCGTTCCTTTGGGCTGTAAGGTTGTTAACCTCTCTCTGTAAGGATTCTATCTCCTGTTTGAGCTGGAAGCTGTAGAATATTTCCCCAGCTAAAAGGGCAACACCCACAGCTGGAATTGCAAGTATAGCCTTGTCCTTAGCGAGTTCCCTTACATCCAGTTTCTTAAGCTGTTCAAGGGAAACGCTGGGGAGAGCGAACCCCCTCTTCTCCTTCTTTATAAAGTTTATCCTTATCATCTCCTACTCCTCCAATCCTCTTACCGATAGAACGTAAGGTATAAAGAAGGCTGGAGGCACGTTTTCAAGGTCAAGTATTCCCAGGACCGGTAAGTTCATCATGATATTTTCAAGGGTTTCCTCATCCGCTATTATCGGTCCTGCAAGGTAAACGTTTGATATCTCGTTTATTACGAGCAGGTTCCTCACCTCAATCAGGAATGTGTCAAGTAGGGTTGTATCCATATCCTCCTTGAAGCGTTTATAGTTAAACTCTATCTTGTTGTAAGATATAGCTCCCTTTGAGTAGTAAGTTAAAACGGCTTCATAGTAATCAATGTAAAGTATGGAGAAGGGAAGCGGGAGCTTATTCATCAAACCGTAATTGATTATGTCAACTATCTCATAGTCTATTATCTTGGGTGTAAGTCCAAACCTTTTCAGGTTCTCTTTAAGCTTATCAACTGAGTTCTTTCGGGCTATGGTTATGACTACCCTGATGTATTTATCATCTGGCTCCTTCTCAAGGAAGTAATAGTCGTATATAGTCTCTTCCTTGATCTGCTGGGTTTCAGACTTTATGTACCAGTCAATAGCTTCCATGAGGTCTTTCTTAGCCATGGCGATTGGGAATTTTTGAAACTTCAGCATTCCCTCATCTGCGGTTAAGCAGGTCACAACTTCCTTGCCCCTGAGCTTGTGTTTATCTATAACGTTAGTTATGACTTTGCTCTTTTCCTCATCGGTTTCATGCTCAAACACCAGCTCTACAGGCTCAAAAATAGGTTTCCGGTCTGCACCGAGCTCAAGGACCCGGAATACCTTGTCAGTTAAGTACACGGACACACCCGTTTTGGTTTTCTTGAAAACCCTCCCCAGACTCGGCATTTTCAATGCCAGTTTCATTTGACTACCCCCATCTTCTTTTCCATTTCGGCTACTGCGAGCAATGTTTTAAGAACGGAATCCGGGTTTAGAGATATGCTGTCTATACCCTGCTCCACAAGGAACTGGGCAAAATCTGGAAAGTCTGAAGGCGCCTGTCCACATATCCCAACCTTCTTATTCTTTCCTTTGGCTGTTTTTATGAGTTGAGCTATTAACCTCTTAACAGCTTCGTTTCTTTCGTCGTAAAGATGGGCGACAAGCTCTGAGTCCCTATCTATTCCAAGAGTCAGCTGGGTGAGGTCGTTGGAGCCTATGGAGAACCCATCAAATATGTCCGCGTATACGTCCGCCAACACAACGTTGCTTGGTAGCTCTGCCATCACGTATACTTCAAGTCCATTTTCTCCCTTCCTCAACCCGAACTCTTCCATAACCGAGAGAACCCTCTCACCTTCCTGAGGGGTTCTGCAGAAGGGAATCATCACCTTTGTGTTGGTAAGACCCATCTTGTTTCTGACCCTCAGGATAGCCTGACATTCCATACCGAATGCTTCTTTGAATATGGGCGAGTAGTAACGAGAGGCTCCCCTCCATCCTATCATAGGGTTTTCTTCCTCAGGTTCAAAGAGCTGTCCCCCTATGAGGTTTGCATACTCGTTGGATTTGAAATCTGAAAACCTCACTATCACAGGATTTGGGTAAAAGGCGGCTGCTATCTTTGCTATTCCGTAGGAGAGCTTTTTTATGTAGTAAGTCTTCTTGTCGTCGTATCCAAAGGTGTACTTGTCTATCTCGGAAAGCAAATGCTTCAGATTTATGTTTCTCTTTTCCTTTCCTTTAGAAAGTTTCTCCTTCAAAGCCCCGTTGGCATTCGCGTATATAGCTCTGAAGGTGACAAAACCTCTATCATCAACGAGTCCCTGTTTCTCCAACCTTTCATAAAGCTCCCTTATGTCCTCGTAGTGTATGAGGGCGAGCGGGTGTATCTTTATGTAGTTCGCTATTATAAACTCTTCTCTTGCAAGCCCAACTCCGTCATTTGGTATAGATGCATGTCTGAAGGCAGATTCAGGATTTCCAACGTTCATCATTATTTTTGTCTTCGGTCTGGGGAGTTGCTCTATGTTTACTTCTTCAACTTCAAATTCCAAAATACCTCTATAGACGTACCCCGTTTCTCCCTCGGCACAGGAGACAGTTACCTCCATACCTGTCTCTAAAACCTCTGTCGCATTTCCTGTTCCCACAACGGCGGGAATTCCGAGTTCCCTGGCTACTATGGCGGCGTGGGCTGTCCTTCCTCCCCTGTTTGTAACTATTGCGGCAGCCTTTTTCATTATAGGTTCCCAGTCTGGGTCTGTTATGTCTGTAACCAGAACCTCTCCTTCCTGAAACTTCTCTGCGTCCTTAAGGTCAAAGAGCACCCTCACCCTGCCTGTGGCTACTTTATCCCCTACAGCTATACCCTGAACTATCCTCTTTTCGGCACGCTTGTATTCAGGTTCAAGTATCTTGTAGACCTTTATTACATTCTTTTCCTTTCTTGAATGAACTGTCTCAGGTCTTGCCTGGACTATGAAGAGCTCGTTCAAAAGCCCATCCTTTGCCCACTCTACATCCATAGGAGTCCATTTTCCTTTCTTCTCTGAATAATGTTTTTCTATGAGTACTCCCCATTGGGCAAGCTTAAGTATTTCATCGTCCTCAAGGGCAAACCTCTTCTGGTCTGTAAGGGGAACGTTCACTATCTTTGTCCTCTCCTCGCCAGTACCGTAAACCATTTTCCTGTCTTTCTTGCCAAGTTTTTTCTCTATGATCGCCGAGTAACCGTTCTGAAAGGTTGGCTTGAAAACCATGTACTCATCGGGTGTAACCATACCCTGGACTATGAGCTCACCAAGACCGTAGGCGGCGTTTATTACCACAACGTCCTCAAAGCCAGATTCTGTATCAAGGGTAAACATAACCCCTGAGGCTCCCATATCGGATCTGACCATCTTTTGGACACCTACCGCTATACCTACGTTAAAGTGGTCAAAGCCAAAGGATTCTCTGTAAGATATAGCCCTGTCTGTAAAGAGGGATGCGAAACAGTTTTTGATGGCTGTCAGGACGTTTTCCGCTCCAACTACGTTCAGGTAGGTTTCCTGTTGTCCCGCAAAGGATGCATCTGGAAGGTCCTCTGCCGTCGCGGAGGAACGAACGGCAACGTCTACCGCATGGGTGTTGTATTTTTCCGAGAGTCTGTGGTAGTAGTCTTTTATCAACTCCTCTATCTCGGGTGGGAATTCACCGCCCTTTATCAGCTCTCTTATGGCGTATCCTCTCTTAGCGAGGTCTCTGACATCATTTACATCAAGCCCTTCAAGAGTCTTTCTTATCTTATCTCTCAAGTTGTTGAATTCAATGAACCTGTAATAGGCGGTTGAGGTAACGACAAAACCGTAAGGTATGTTTATGCCTAAGGGGCTGAGGTTTTTTATCATCTCTCCGAGGGATGCATTTTTGCCTCCTGCAATTGGAATGTCCTCAATTGTGAGTTCGTCAAGCCACAGAACGAGAGCTTCTTTGTTCATACTAAACCTCCTGCAAAACTACCTCACTTAAGTCAGCATATCTATTGAACAGTCTTTTAACTCTGTTTAGTAGAGACAGCCTGTTGTTTCTTATGTTTTCATCCTTATCCATGATAAGGACGTTATCAAAGAGCTCATCTATGGGTTTCCTGAGACCTGCAAGTTCCTCAAGGGTAAAGTCCCTTCCTTCCAACTCCCTCACCTCTCTCCATAAGTTTATCTCCTGGGCTTCCTTTAAGAGCTCCTCGTTCACCTCAAAGTTCTCCCACTCCTTGGGTAATATTTTAACAACTCTTCTGTATCCTTCGTATATATCCACAAACGCTTCGGTGTTCCTGACCCTGCTCAGTTCTTTAACCTTTTTCATTACACTGTAAGGCTTAAATGGACTCTCAGCTTTGAGAACCGCCCTTATGATATCGTAACCGTACCTTTCAAGATAGCTTTCCAACCTCTGGGCAAGAAACCTTTCCAGCTCTTCTGTGTTCTTAACCTCTGGATAAAGGGGAAAGAACTCCCTCAGGTCAATATCCCATCCTTTGTCTTCAAGGATTCTAAATACACCAAAAGCTGCCCTTCTGAGACCGAACGGGTCTGAACTGCCCTTTGGTATCTCTCCAGCGGAGAAGAAGCTTATAAGGTCGTCAATCTTATCAGATAGGGAAAGGATTGCACCCGTGAGTGTCTGGGGAACTGTATCCTCCACCCCCTTAGGCTTGTACTGCTCGTATAAAGCCTTTGCAACCTCTTCGTCCTCACCATGTTTCAGGGCGTAAACGTATCCCATGTATCCCTGAAGCTCGTCAAGCTCCTTTACCATCTCTGTGAGAAGGTCAGCCTTTGATAGGAGGGCAGCCCTCTCAACCCTTCTTTCCGTAGCTTTATCGCATCCCAGCTTTCTACAGAGTTCCTTTGATATCCTCTTTAACCTTTCAACCTTTTCAAGAACCGTACCTATCTTGGGGTGTATAAGTACGTTTTTGAGTGCTGGAACAAGCTCTTCAAGGGGGGTTCTCAGGTCTTCTCTGTAGAAGAATAGGGCATCTTCAAGTCTTGCTCTTAAAACTTTTTCATACCCCTTTTTTATCAGGTCTGTTTTGGGAGTGTTATTGCTTATACCTATAAAGCGATTTATGAGCTTCCCTTCTCTGGACAGACAGAAGAATCGCTGGTGGTGGGCTGCAACGGTTATTATCACCATTTCAGGTAGTTCAAGATATTTTTCCTCAAAACCGCCCGTAACTACGAAGGGATATTCAACAAGATTGGCAACCTCATCAAGGAGTCCATCAGGGTATTTAGGCTCCGCTCCAAGCTTCTTGGCTTCCTCTTTTATACCTTTAAGTATAAGCTCCTTCCTTCTATCAAGAGACGGTATTACAAAATTGTCTTCCATAAGATGGAAGTAATCCTCAGCTTTCCGTACTTCTATCCAACCTTTTGAGAGAAATCGGTGCCCCTTGGTCTTATTGCCTGAAGACAACTCTCCAAACCTGAGCTCAACCACCCTGTCTCCATGCAGGGCGAGAATCCACCTCACCGGTCTTGAGAAGGTAATCTTTTTTGAAGATGTCCATCTCATTCGCTTCGGGAAAGGTACTGAAAGGAGAAGCTCCTCAAATTCTTCTTTAAGGCGCTCAAGCCTGCTTTTTTCTTCGTGAATTATCCTTAAAGCCGCGTATTCCCCCTTTCCTTTCCTCTCTTTTACTATTCTTTCAGGACCTACACCGTATCTGTTCAGGAAACCTTCCAAAGCCTTTGTGGGTTTTCCCTCTCCATCAAAGGCAACTGCCCAGGGGGGACCAAACACCAACTCTTCCTTAACTTCCTTTGTATCGGTAAAGTCTTTAATGTGAAACACAAGCCTCCTGGGTGTACCGTAAGTATCTATATCTTCTCTACCTAAAATCTCCGAAAACTTACCCTTGAAAAAGTCAAGTGCAGGAACTATAACCGAGGAGGGAAGCTCTTCTGTCCCGATTTCAATGAGGAGGTCACCCATCGCTAACAATATATTACTGCATAAGCTCAAGGTAGAGCTGGGCTATTTCCTTAGCCATGTTGCTCATCCTTCTTATGTACCTTGCCCTCTCTTGAACGGAGATGGCACCCCTAGCATCAAGGAGGTTGAAGGTGTGAGAACATTTAAGAAGGTAATCGTAAGCCGGCAACACAAGTCCCTCTTCTATAAGTCTTCTGGATTCCTTTTCATAAAGCTCAAAGAGGTTAAAGAGCATATCGGTGTCAGCCTTCTCAAAGTTATAGGTGCTCCATTCCCACTCAGCCTTCTTGAATATCTCTCCGTAGGTTACTCCCTCCTTCCATTCTATGTCAAACACGCTGTCTACTTCCTGAATGTACATAGCTATCCTCTCTAAACCGTAGGTTATCTCAACTGAAATCTCGTCAAGGTCCAATCCTCCAGACTGCTGGAAGTAGGTAAACTGGGTTATCTCCATGCCGTCAAGCCACACCTCCCATCCGAGTCCCCACGCCCCAAGGGTTGGAGACTCCCAGTCATCCTCTACGAACCTTATATCGTGGTCAGAAACGTTTATACCAAGTTTTTCAAGACTCTCAAGGTATATGCCCTGCGGATCTTCCGGGGCAGGCTTCAGTATCACCTGAAACTGGTAGTAGTGCTGGAGTCTGTTTGGGTTCTCCCCGTACCTGCCGTCTTGAGGTCTTCTGGAGGGTTCAACGTAGGCTACGTTCCAGGGCTTTTTGCCGAGAACCTTGAGGAAGGTGGCGGGATTCATTGTCCCGGCTCCAACTTCTACATCGTAAGGTTGCCATATCAAACAACCCTTGTCCGCCCAAAAGCGGTGCAGGTTCATGATTATCTCCTGGAAATACATGCCAAGTATTTTACATTAAAGTTGTGAGACCACCTACGCTCCTCAGCTGAACCTTGGGAATGTTATAGAGATAGGTGGGGTTAAACGCATATCTTTTATAGGACTAGACTAAAATTATTTAAGCTTTATATTATTAGATAATGAAAACGGTAGCCAAGTTTTGGAAGCCTATAAACGGGAAGGTTGAATGTTACCTCTGTCCCGTAAAATGCGAGTTGAAGGATGGACAGGTAGGTTCCTGTGGAGTGAGGGTAAACCATGGGGGTCAGCTTTACACTTACACGTACGGCTCTGTAATCTCTGCAGCTATTGACCCTGTTGAGAAGAAGCCCCTCTTCCACTTTTACCCGGGACATGGGACTTTGACGATAGCCACACCTGGATGTAACCTACACTGTAAGGGTTGCCAGAACTGGGAGATCTCCCAGGTTCCAAAGGGTGAAGTAATCCAGAACACTTTCTTCGTCAGTACCAATGTCCCTCCTGAATTGGTAGTTGAAAAAGCCCTTGAACAGGGATGTGAGAGTATATCTTACTCTTACTCAGACCCCACCATATTTGCTGAGTATATGATTGATGTGGCAAAACTCGCTAAGGAAAAAGGGCTTAAAAACATAATGGTCACAGCTGGGTACATAAACCGTGAACCCCTTGAGGAAATAGACAGGTACATGGATGCTTACAGCATAGACCTAAAGTTTTTCTCTGACGATTCTTACAGAAAGTATTCAAAGGGTAGATTACAACCTGTTTTAGACACGATAAAGTATGTCTTTGAAAGGGGAAAGTGGGTTGAACTTACAACCCTTTTGGTTCCCAACTATCTTGACGAAGAGCAGTTAAAGGGAATAGCCAGATGGATAGCTGATGAGCTTGCTCCGTGGGTTCCCTGGCATTTATCAAGGTTCTTCCCCCATTATAAAGCTAAGGACCTTCCACCAACGCCTATACAGGAGCTTGAAAGGGCGTATCAGATAGGTAAGGAAGCTGGGTTAGAGTATGTTTTTGTAGGGAACGTCTTCGGAAATGACCACGAGAGCACATTCTGTCCAAAGTGTGGGAACAAGGTGATAGGGAGGAGAGGTTACCTGATTACGGACATAGACCTGGTAAACGGCAGCTGTGGAAGATGTGGCTACGAGATAAAGGGGAGGTTCTAACTATTCAACTTCTATCTTCTGAGCCCTCTTTCTGGAGCTCTTTTTCTCAATCTTATGCTCTAAGCTCTCAACCTGATAATCAAGCAGGGTTTTAAAGACCTTTAAAAAGGAAAGTTCAATTGTATAAAGGTTTTTCAAAACCTCTTCCCTGACCTCCTTGGGTGGTAGTAGCGCTTCAAATATACCAAAAAGGCTTTTCCTTAACTCTTGAACTTCCTCTTCTAAACTCTCAACCTTGAGTTCTTCCTTCTTCTTTGCCATACTGATAAATATATAACTTAAAATAGTCCAAGTAAATAAATGGGGATTAGGGGAAGAGTTTCCCGCTTTATATCTGAGCTTATACCTCCGGAGGAGAGGGCTACAAATCCACTTATATATCGTACAGTTTTCTTAAGAATCGGTTTGCTGACAGCCCTATCCTTCATAGGTTCCATTGCGGCTCTGTTTTACTCACTGGCAGATTTCAGGGAGGGTGATACTGCGGTAGCGTTAGCGGAGCTTGCGGTTAGCTCCTTTCTCCTTGCTGCTCCCTTTGTAGCCAGAAAGTATAGAAACATTGAAAACCTTGCCACGGTTGCGATAGCGCTTTTTGGATTTGTCTTAATAGTGGCTGTATTTGACGAGCTCCCAGAAGATAGGTCAAGCCTCCTGTGGCTGAGTGTTGTCCCCGCCCTATCCTTTATCCTAAAAGGAAGAAAAGCCCTTTTCTTGTCCGTAGCCTATCTGGCTATCCATCTTTCTCTGATCTTATTCGTCAGGAGGGTGTATGTTGAATCCCTTATAGATACCTACTTAAGCTACGCAATTATAACGGTGATCCTCTATTTCTATGCGTGGATGTCAGAAAGATACAGAGAAGTTTGGCAGGGTATAGCTCAGAAGGATAACCTCACGGGATTATTAAACAGAGCCTTCTTTGAGGAACTCCTGAATAAGGAGGTGGAAAGAGCTAAACGCTACGGTGAACCGCTTTCCCTTATCATATTTGACTTGGATAACTTTAAGGAGGTTAATGACACGTTCGGGCATCTATTTGGTGATATGGTTCTGAGAGAGGTAGCCTCCATGGTTGCGAAAAATGTGAGAGAGTCAGACACAGTAGCCCGCTGGGGAGGGGAGGAGTTCATAGTTCTACTTCCGAAGACCAACTGTGAACAAGCTGTCCTTGTCGCTCAGAAACTGAAGGAAAAGGTGGAACTCTGCGAGTTTGAGAATGGTGTCGTCTCAACCGCAAGCTTTGGGGTTGCCGAGTTGTCCCAGGAAGACGACCCTGTGAGGCTCCTTTTAAAGGCAGATAAGGCTCTCTACGAAGCTAAGAGGAGTGGAAAGAATAAAGTAGTGCACTTTTGTGAGCGTGTTAATTTAAAATAGTCCACCATGCGTAAAGAAGGAAGAAGAGAGGATGAGCTGAGACCTGTGAGAATCGTTAGGGATTTCTTGAACCACCCGGAGGGTTCGTGTCTGATTGAGTTTGGTGACACAAAAGTTATATGCACCGCATCTGTGGTGGAAAGTGTCCCACCATTCCTGAAGGGGAAGGGACAGGGCTGGATAACGGCTGAATATTCAATGCTCCCAAGGGCTACCCATACAAGGAACATAAGGGAGTCCGTTCAGGGAAAGATAAGTGGCAGAACCCATGAGATACAGAGGATGATAGGTCGTGCCATCAGAACGGCTGTTGACCTTACTAAACTCGGTGAGAGAACCATATGGGTTGATTGTGACGTTATACAGGCTGACGGTGGTACAAGGACAGCCTCAATAACCGGTGCCTTTGTTGCGGTTACGGATGCCCTGATTAAGCTGTACGAGAATGGTACTATCCCGACAGTTCCTGTAAAGGATTTCGTTGCCGCGGTGAGTGTGGGCATAGTTAACGGAAAACAACTTCTGGACCTCAACTTTGAGGAAGATTCCGTGGCTCAGGTGGATATGAATGTCGTTGGCACAGGAGAGGGGAAACTCTCTGAGGTGCAGGCTATGGGTGAGGAGTACACCTTCACGAGAGATGAGCTGGATAACCTCCTTGACCTGGCTCTAAAGGGTATATCTGAGCTTGTGGAATTGCAGAAGGCTCTATATGAGGTAAACAGAGCGATAGGATACTGGAAGAGGAAGGACGTTAAGGAGGCAAGGTTCTGAATGAAGGCTCTTCTCCTTTTACTGAGTTTCTTTGGCGTTCTGACCCTTTCCTGCCAAGAACTTCCAAAGGATTACAGGGGTGAGGAAGGGAGAAAGAAGCTTGAGAGATATGAAAACCAGTTTGTTAAAGGGGTAGTTGTTTTGGATGACAAACTCAGGGATAGGCTTCCCGAGAAACCCTTCTTCCTGATAATAGCAGTTAAGAGTCCTGACGACCCACAGCCAATAGCTGTCCTCAGAGTGAAAAATCCTGAGTTTCCCTTTAGCTTTAAAATCACCGGGAAAAACAAAATCAGGCAGGACAGGTTGATTGAGGGTGACCTCCTGATAAGCGTCCGGGTCAGCAAGTCTTCAATGGCGGAAGCCCAGAAAGGGGACCTTGTTGGGGGTGCAACCGCAAAGGCGGGTGATAGGAACGTGAAGGTGGTTATAGACACGGAGGTTCCTTAGAGGGTGGAAGCGGTTCTGGACAAAACTTAAAATAAGAAGAATATGGACAGGATAGTTATAAAAGGGGCACGTCAGCACAACCTAAAGAACATAGACCTTGAGATACCGAAGAACAGGTTTGTTGTAATAACCGGACCTTCGGGTTCGGGCAAATCCTCTTTAGCCTTTGACACCATATACGCTGAAGGACAGAGGAGGTACGTTGAATCCCTGTCCTCTTATGCACGTCAGTTCCTCGGTGTGATGGAAAAACCGGAGGTTGAGCTTATTGAAGGGTTGTCTCCGGCTATTGCGATAGACCAGAAAACCACCTCAAAAAACCCCCGCTCAACCGTCGGGACGGTGACAGAGATATACGACTATATGAGGGTTCTCTGGGCGAATATAGGAAAACCTCACTGTCCTGTGTGCAACCGTCTGCTTGAGGGTTTATCAGCCCACGAGATACTGGAAAAGGTCTTTGACAAGTACAGGGGCAGGAGGGTTATGATCCTTGCACCTGTCGTGCGGGGCAGGAAGGGAGAGTTCAGAGACCTGCTCAGAGACATAGACAGGATGGGTTTCTCCCGTATAAAGGTTGATGGGGAGCTAAGGAGGATTATAGAGGTACCTCCCCTAGAGAAGAATAAAAAACACAGCATAGATATAGTCATAGACAGGCTAACACTTGACGAGGAAGAGCGTTCCAGACTCCTGACAGACCTGGAGAGAGCTTTAGAGCTTGCTACCGGTCTTGTAAAGATAGAGGATGTGGAAACCGGTAGGGAGGAGCTGTTCAGTGAGAAGCTGGTGTGTCCAGACCACGGTTTCACCATACCTGAACTATCACCCAGGCTCTTCTCCTTCAACTCTCCCTACGGAGCCTGCCCGAGCTGTAAGGGACTCGGTGTCAAGTGGGAGATTGACCCAGGACTTCTCATTGATGAGAACGAGCCAGCGGTGAATGCCTTTAGAATAGCGGACTCTGCCCTCTTTAACTACCTGAAGTTCCCTGTTGCTAACGTTCTTAGGAAGCTCGGGCTGAACCCCAGGACGCCCTTCAGAAGCCTTCCAGAAAGGGCAAGGAAGATTCTTCTGTACGGTTCCACCCAGGAGTTTGAGTTTGAGGGAATAATAAGACATCTTGAGAGGAGGTTTCTGGAGGAGGACTCTGAGAGGATAAGGGAAGAAATACAGGACTACATACTTGAGAAACCCTGTCCCTCCTGCCGTGGTTCAAGGCTGAGAGATGAAGCACTTGCTGTTCTCATAGAGGGTAAGAGCATATGGGATGTGACGGATATGCCCGTTGGTAAGGCAAGGGTTTGGATGGAGGAGCTTCCTCGTAAACTCGGTGAGAAAGACCTGCTGATAGGACAGAGGCTCATAAAAGAGATATCTGAAAGGCTCGGTTTTCTGGTTGAGGTGGGTCTTGACTACCTTTCCCTGTCAAGGAGTGCCACCACCCTCTCAGGTGGGGAGATGCAGAGGATAAGGCTTGCTACCCAGGTAGGAGCGAAGCTAACCGGTGTTCTGTACGTCCTTGACGAACCCTCTATCGGTTTGCACCCGAGAGATACCAACAGACTTATAAACACTCTCAAGGAACTCAGGGATATAGGTAATACGGTAATAGTGGTTGAACACGACCCTGAGACCATAGAGTCAGCGGACTACATAGTTGAGCTCGGACCGGGCGCAGGTAAGGCTGGAGGAGAAGTGGTTGCAACGGGAAACCTTGAGGAGATACTCACGAACCCAAGGTCTCTGACGGGAGCCTACCTCTCCGGCAGGCTTGAGATACCTCTTCCGCAAAAGAGGAGGAAGCCAAGGGATAAGTTTATAAGAATTGTGGGAGCAAAGGAACATAACTTGAAGAACATAACCGTTGAGATACCTGTAGGTCTTTTTGTCTGCATAACTGGTGTATCGGGTAGCGGGAAGTCAACCCTTGTATATGATGTCCTTTACAGGTATGCGAAGGGAGAGTTTCAAGGTCTGAGGGAACAGGCTGGAAACGTGGACAGGATAGAAGGGCTTGAAAACTTTGATAGGGTCATAAACGTTGACCAGTCTCCCATAGGTAGAACCCCGAGAAGCAATCCAGCCACCTATACGAAGGTCTTTGACCAGATAAGGGACCTGTTTGCGAGCACACCGGAGGCAAAGGCGAGGGGCTACAAGCCAGGAAGGTTCTCCTTTAACGTTAAGGGGGGCAGGTGCGAAGCCTGTCAGGGTGAAGGTGTAATTAAGGTTGAAATGCACTTCCTTCCTCCTGTTTACGTGACCTGTGATGTCTGCAAGGGCAAACGGTACAACCGGGAGACCCTGGATATACTCTATAAAGGCAAAACCATCTCCGATGTGCTTGATATGACCATAGACGAAGCTTACGAGTTCTTTGAGAACATCCCTTCCCTCCGAAGGAAACTCCAGTTACTTAAGGATGTGGGGCTTGGTTATCTCAGACTCGGACAGCCTGCGCCCACCCTGTCCGGCGGTGAGGCTCAGAGAATAAAACTCGCCCGGGAACTCTCCAAACGGGAAACGGGTAGAACCCTCTATCTACTGGACGAACCCACCACGGGTCTTCACATGGATGATATAAGGAAACTGATAAACGTTCTCCAGAGGCTTGTGGATAGAGGAAACACAGTTGTGGTTATAGAGCACAACCTTGATGTAATAAAGTGCGCAGACTGGATAATTGACCTTGGTCCGGAAGGAGGTGAAAGGGGAGGGGAGATAGTTGCGGTAGGAACTCCTGAGGACATAGCCTCCCACAGGGGTTCTTACACGGGTATATATCTGAAGAAGTACGTAAGCAGGGAAGAGGAAGTAGCCTAACCTACAACCTTGTTCTTGCCCTCCCTCTTTGCCTTGTATAGTCTTTGGTCTGCCAGTCTGAGCAGGTCCTCGGGGTTTTCAATATTCTCTGACATTTCGGCGACACCAAAGCTTGACGTCAATCTTATGCTTTTGCCCTCGTGTTCTATGATGTGGTTTGATATAACCTTTCTCAACCTCTCTGCAACCATCAGGGCTTCTTCCTTGGTTATGCCGGGCAGGATTATGGTGAACTCCTCCCCGCCGGTTCTGGCGGGAACGTCCTTTGCACGAAGATAGTTTCTGAGGATGTTTCCTATCTCCCTCAGAACCCTATCGCCAACCAGGTGTCCGTATGTATCGTTTATCTGTTTAAAGTTGTCAAGGTCAAGCATTATTAAGGAGAATGGATAGCCAAACTTCTTGAAGTCCCGGTAGAACTCGTTAAGGGCTCTCTCAAAGGAGCGCCTGTTCCTTAAACCTGTCAGGGGGTCAACGTTTGCCTCCTCCTTCACCCTCCTCAGCTCTTCTCTGAGCCTTTCTATCTCATTCCTCTGCTCTTCCAGCTTCACTATGAACTTCCTGTTTACACTCTTTAGCCCCCTAACCTCGTGCATTATCCTGTTGAGGAGCTTTTGAAGTTCTTCCGTCTGCACGGAAGAGACCATGCTTTCAAGCCTCTGTCCCCCTTCAGAGAGCCCTCTATCGTGCTCGCTGACGCTCTTTAAAACCTTCTGTATCTCTTCAAATAACTCCTCGGCTATCCTTTCAACCACGCTTGCGGACTCCAAATCACCCTTTTCCAGCTTCACCTGGTAAAGGTCAAAGTAAAGGTCTATGAGTTCACTCTTAGAAAGGTTGAGATTGTTCTCCTTTGCGTAGCAGAATATCCTGAACCACCTCTCGTAGTTCTGGGGTGAAGGTAGTATCTTCTCCTTAGCCATGAAGGTGAGAACTTCCTTTACTATCCCGCTTAGGACCTTGTAGTCCTCCTCGCTCAGAGCCTCCCCCTTTACTATCTTTCTGTGTAACTCACACTCTACCTTATCCCTCACAATGGAATTTATTTTAAAACATGAGCCTTGTAGATGCCCATACCCATTTAGAGCTTCTTGCCCTGAGAAAGGTTCCCTTTGATAGTTTAAGCTCTGTAGAGGAGCTGCTTTCTTACTTGAGGAATATTAGGGAGGATTTCATCCTCGCCTGGGGTTGGGATGAGAAGAAACTGGGCAGAGCACCCCTCAGAGAAGACCTTGACAGTGTTGACGTTCCCGTCCTCTTACTCAGGATGGATGCCCACGTCGGTGTTGCCAACAGCAAACTCATAGAGGATATGGGTTTAGAGGAAAAGGGGGAGTTCTTTGACCCCGATAGGGGTTTTCTCTATGAAACCTTACTGTGGGGCGTTGTTGAGAAGATGAAACCTAAGGGCAGAAAGATGAGAGATACGCTCTTAAAGGCAACCCAGTATGCTTTCAAAATGGGAGTCATTGAAGTTCATGACTACGTTGATTCAGAGGTTGCGGGGCTTTACCGTGAGCTTGATACAGAACTCCCTATAAGGATAGTCCTGATGCCCTACTATGAAAACTACATGGATGTGGTACAGCTCTTTGAGGGAAGGGCTTTCAAGAGCCTAAGGCTGGGCTGGGTCAAGGTCTTCGTGGACGGCTCGGTAGGGGCAAGAACGGCTTATCTCTCTGAGCCTTACGAAGATAAAAAGGGTTGGAGGGGAAACCTACTGAGGGGTAAGGAAGAACTTGTTAGGATAATAGGGGAGCTGGAGGAAAGGAGACTGAGAGTTTCTCTGCATGCTGTAGGAGACGGGGCTGTTGAGGAATGCCTGAGAGCCTTTGAGGAGGTCAAGCCCACGCTGAAGTATCACAGGATTGAGCACGCAGTTCTTATGAGCAGGGAGCAGGCATTGAGGGCGAGGGACCTAAACCTTCTCATCTGTGTCCAACCTAACTTTAAACCCTTCTTCAGAGAAACCTACCTGAAAGCTTTGGGGAAGAAAAGGTACAGGGAATGTGTACCTATAAGCATGCTTGATTCTCTGGGGGTAGATATGGTGTTTGGCTCCGATATGATGCCCTTTGAACCCCACTACGGATTGGATTACGCGAAGAAAATTTTGGGGGAGGAGAAGGCAAAATACTATTACGGAGGTTGGAGAAAGGAGGGAAGGTATGTATAAAGTTGTAATAGTCGGAGGCGGTCCCGCAGGTATATCCGCATCCATATACGCTGCAAGAAAGAAACTGAACTTCCTCCTTGTCACAGAGGCTGTGGGTGGGCAGGTCCTCACTTCTGGGGAGATAGAAAACTTCCTTGGTTATTCGGAGATAGACGGTGTTCAGCTTGTAGAGAAGATGATGGAGCATATGAAACACTTTGAGATAGAACCCCTCCTGGACAGGGTTGTTGAGGTGAGAAAGGAAGGGCATGGCTTTTCACTTAAAACTATGTCAGGAAAGGAGATAAGTTCACAGACACTCTTACTTTGCACCGGTTCAGACCACAGACGACTTAACGTTCCCGGAGAGTCCGAGTATACAGGTCGCGGGGTTTCTTACTGTTACACCTGTGATGCACCCTTCTTCAAGGGAGCAAGGGTCGTGGTTGTTGGGGGTGGTAA
This sequence comes from Hydrogenivirga caldilitoris, assembly GCF_003664005.1. Lineage (NCBI taxonomy): Bacteria > Pseudomonadati > Aquificota > Aquificia > Aquificales > Aquificaceae > Hydrogenivirga > Hydrogenivirga caldilitoris. Next base: position 1,170,476 of record NZ_RCCJ01000001.1, on the reverse strand, counting down.
CGCAGGGTTTGAGGCGGCTGAACAGCTTATAAACTACGCTGAAGAGGTGTACATAGTTGAGGTAACAGATAGCGTGCGAGCCGATGAGGTTCTAAAGGACAAGGTTCTCTCCTCTCCAAAGGTTAAACTCCTTCTGAAACATGCAGTTAAAGAGGTAAAGGGAGATGGAGCGAGGGTTACAGGTGTTGTTATGGAAAGCTTGACCGATGGAAAGGTTTATGAACTTCCCGTTGAAGGGGTTTTTGTTGAGATCGGTCTTGTCCCCAGGACTGAGCTTGCAGAGCAGCTCGGTATACTGAGAAACGAGAGGGGTGAGATAGTGGTAGATTGTAACAACAGAACTTCAGAGCGGGGAGTTTACGCTGCTGGCGATTGCACAAGTATATTTGCCAAACAGATAATAACCGCCGCCGGGGAAGGGGCAAAGGCACTCCTCTCCCTGTACCATGACATAACCTACTCTACCTGATATAATTTACACCTCCGGTGAAGCTATACTACCGCCTGAACAGGCTTATTGAGGAAGGTCTAAAGATTCACAGCTACTCTATGAAGGTGATTTTGCTCTTTGCCCTTATCATACTCTTCTCCATGTTTCTCGCCTTCGTGGTTGATGTTCTCCATTCCGTTAAGGAGGTGCGTAGGGATATAGAGCTTGCCGCAGAAAGGGGAGCCAAGTTCCGGACCACTGCTATAAGGAGCGTTATACTCGGTCTTTTCCAGGCTGATGTTTCTCTTGTAAGGCTAGTGGAGGAGAAAGGAACGAGAGCGCTGGAACCATTCATGGGTACCTTTACTACCTGCGCTGTAGGTGAAGGCTTTTACCTGGGGGAGATCAAGAGAGAGCTTGTAGAGGAGGCATTGAAAAGCTCCAATGGAAGGGTACTTTACTTCCATCTTTTTCCTGATAACTGGCTTGGTATATCCGTTGTTAGGTGGAACGGAAAGGCTTACCTTTTCTGCCACAACGTTCCTTACATTGAAAACTTGCTCTCTAAAAAGCTCGGAGCTATAGCTAAGTACGGAGCTGAGTTTTATTTCGGTAAACGCCCCCAAGTCTCCGAGGGGGACATATTTGTCTCTTACAGCAATAATTACTCCAACGCCAGTATGTACGTTGTCGTTCCCCTCAGGAGCATAATAGGCGCACTGGTGGTTGAGAGGGTTTTCTTATATGTAAGGCTTTACTTCGTATTCCTGCTTTTTCTTTCCCTTTCCTACCTCATATGGGGGAGGCTCATAAACTATCCCATAAACAGGCTCAGGCATATAGTCAGGGAGCTTGAGAGGGGAAACTTCGGGGTTGAATTTTCCGATATGACGGAGGCTAAGGATGAGTTTGGAAGCATAGCCAGGCTACTCAGAGCTTTCTCTGAAGAAACAAAGAGGAAACTTGATAAGCTGGAGCTGGTCCTTGACACCGCCCTCGGGAGCATAAGCTCCCCGGAGGAGATTTACGACTTCGTAAAGGAAGCCTTAAACAGGATCAACACCATCTTTGGTGTGAGGGGTTCGCTCTTCGTTGTGGAGGACGGTCTAAGTGGGAAGTTCCCTTACCTTGTATATTCTGATGGACTCAGCGACGAGGATGTTGACCGCCTACTTGAGGTTTACAAAGAGAAGAGGAAGGGACAGCTCTTTCTTGAGGAGCCAGCCTGCATAAGGGAGAGCGGTGGAAGAGGTTGCCTCAGTGTTTCCCTCTTTCGGATAGATGAGATAACCTGGGGTGGTGTGGTTTTGGACATGGACTGCGATATGGATTCAGTGAACGAAGGCTACATGAAGGTTATATGCCAGCATCTCTTTAGCACTATAAAGCTTACCTACCTGGCAACCACAGACCATCTAACGGGTATACCAAACAGGAGGGTTCTTGAGTACGACCTGCTGAAATACTCAAGAATAGCAAAGAGGTATAAAAAACCCTTAAGTTTGATAATGATAGACATAGATAACTTCAAGGGAATTAACGATACCTACGGGCATTCCGCCGGAGATGAGGTTCTTAAAAAGATAGCCAGGCTCATAGGGGAGAACGTGAGGGAAACGGACTCGGTTTACAGGTACGGAGGAGAAGAGTTTGCGGTGCTGTGCCCCGAAACCGATAAGGTTGGAGCCTATGAGCTTGCTGAAAGGATAAGGGAAACGGTAAGGAGGAAGAGGCTTCACATAGGTAAAGGTAAGGTCCTTTACATAACCGTGAGCCTTGGTGTGGCTAATTTTCCTGAGGATACTGATAAGCCGGAGGAGCTCCTTACAGTGGCTGACATAAGCCTTCACAAGGCTAAGTCGGAGGGGAAGGACAGGACGGTGACCTTGCTGGATGGTTCCGACAGGGAGTTCTTTCTTGAACGCTTCAGGAAAGAGAAGGAGCTCAGGGCTCACCTGCGCAAGGGAGAAACCGTTCATCACCTCCAGCCTATATACGACCTTAATAACGATAGCGTGTTCGGATATGAGCTTCTGTTCAGGGTCTTTGACGGGAAGGACTCCATCTCTATGGGCGAGTTTGTCAAGTACGTGGAAGACCGGAGTTTGATAGAGGACATTGACAGACTTACCTTAACCAGGCTCTCTAAGCTCCTTCAGGATGAAGAACTCTGGTCCCTTTGCTTCTTTGTAAATGTTTCCCCTTCTTCCCTTGATAGAGGTAGGGTTCTCTCAGAGCTGAATTTGATACCGAGACACCAGAGGTCAAGGATATACATAGAGATAACAGAGAGAGAGACTTTTGCAAACATAGAAGGGGCTTTAAAGCAGATTGAGAACCTGAAAAATATGGGTTTCAGGGTCGTGCTGGATGATTTTGGTAGTGGTTTTTCTTCAATATTCCAGCTAAGGCATTTTGTCAAGTATCTTGACCTCATAAAGGTGGACGGCTCTTTTGTTAAGAACATACACAGAGACCCTTACAACAGAGCTATAGTTGAGAGCATAAAGACCCTTGCCGACAGGTTTTCCATAGACTTGGTTGCGGAATATATAGAGAGCGAGGAGGAATTGACCGAGGTCAAGAGAATAGGGATAAGGTTCGGACAGGGATACTACTTCGGTAAAGGAGATGTAAGGGCTATAGCCTGAAGTCCTCCCCCAGATAGGTTTTTCTGACATCTTCAAGCTCAACTACATCCGATGGATGCCCCTTGGCTATTATCTTTCCCTCTGAGATTATGTAAACCCTGTCAACTATGCTTATGGTTTCCCTTACGTTGTGGTCTGTTATGAGTATACCTATGTCCTGATGTTTAAGGTCCCTTACCATCTTCCTTATGTCGCTGACTATTATAGGGTCAAGTCCAGCAAAGGGCTCGTCAAAGAAGATATACTTTGGTTTTGTGATGAGGCTTCTGGCTATCTCAAGTCTTCTCTTCTGCCCTCCTGATAGGGTGTAGGCTTTCTGGTTTCTAAAGGACAGAAGACCAAAGTCCTCAAGGAGTGCCTCAGCTCTGGTTACAGCTTCTTCCCAGCTGTCGGTAAAGAACTCAAGGAAGATCAGTAGGTTATCAATCACCGTCAGGTCTTCAAAGAGAGTATGCTCCTGAGGAAGGAAAGCTATCCCCTTCTTAGCCCTCTCGTGGGGTGGGAGGTGGGTTATGTCCTCCCCGTCAATCTCTATGACACCTCCATCTACCTTCACGAAACCTACAAGGGAGTTGAACAGGGTTGTTTTCCCCGCTCCATTTGGTCCTAGAAGCCCAACAACCTCTCCCCTTTCCAACCGTAGGCTTACGTTCTTTATGACCTTCCTACCCTTGAAATTCTTTTTCAGGTTTTTGGCTCTGAGCATGGGTTTCTCTTATTATATTTCCTCTATGGCTCTGATAAGTCCTGTGTTTATTCACGGTTGGGCTTTCTCCTCAAAGGTCTTTGGAAGGTTAGAGGGGATAAAGATAGACCTCCCTGCCCACGGTGAGAGTAGGGAGCCTTATAGAGACTTCAACTCCCTTGTCAATTCCCTGGCTCTCTCTTTACCTGGCAAGCATGACCTTGTAGGGTGGTCAATGGGGGGAACAATAGCACTCTTGCTTGCGTTAAAATTTCCCTCCAAGGTTAACAGACTGTTCCTCGTTGGAACGTCCCCTTACTTCGGAGATGCTTGGTCTGAGAAGAACTTGCGGGCATTCAAACTCAGAATCAAGAAGGAGGGACTTTCTTACTTCAGAAAGTTAGCCTACCCCAGAGATTTTGAAGACAAGCTTGAAGAGGACCAAGCTATGAAGATGCTTGATGACTATGTGGAGACCGACCTAAGACCGTGGCTATCGCTTCTTGGAAAGAAGACCTTTATAATCCATGGGGAGAGAGATCGGATAGTTCCTTTTGTAGAAGCCTTAAAGCTTTACAATTTTATAAAAGGGAGTAAACTTATAGTCCTCCCTGGAGGTCATTTCCCTGCTGAAGATGAAACGGGCTTACTCTCTACGCTTCTCAAGGTCGGCAAAGACCTATGAAAAGTGGGCTCTCCCCCAGAGAGAGACCGCTCTGAGGCTCGTTGAGCTTGTAAGACCGAGCGGTGTAATTCTTGACCTTGGTTGCGGAACTGGCTTCGTGTCCTCTCTTCTTCCAGACAGATGCGTCACCCTTGGTCTTGACCTTTCAGATAAGATGGCTCAGGCTTATAGGGAGAGGTTCGGCACTGCTGTGGTTGGGGATGCGGAGAACCTTCCTTTTAAGGATAAGAGTTTTGACTTCGTTCTGAGTAACTTCTCTCTTCACTGGACAGAGCTTTCCAGAAGCCTGCCGGAGGCTTTAAGGGTCGCGAGGGAAGGTATTGGGCTTGCTGTACCTGTGGAGGGGAGTCTCCAAGGACTGAATTTCCCCTTCCCGAGTGTGAGTCGTGTGATGAACTTTGTAGAAGGTTATGAGAGCTCATACTTCCTTGAGAATATAGAAGTCCCCTTTCAGGGGTGGGAGTTGGTCAAGTTCTTTCATTACACAGGCAGCTCCCTTAATCCCCTTCGCAAACGACCTCTAACCAAAAGGGAAATCCTGAACCTGATAAACTCTATAGAAAGAGCTTTCTTTCGTGTGCTATTTTTGTATGTAAGGCTATGATGAGGAGGACCAGAATGAGAGTCCTAACCCTTATTTCCATACTTACGCTATCCTTCTTTCTGGGATGTAAGGCGGAGCCGCAGATATCAACCGTTTCGGAGCCAAGGCATGAGATGAACAGCGGAGGTGTTCTGGAAGCTTTTCAGAATGAACTTTCAAAAGTTATAGATAAGGTTTCTCCCTCCGTTGTCACCATATTCGCAAGGCAGGAGGTAGAGTTTAATCCCTTTGAACAGTTTGACCTTCCCTTTAACCTGCCCATAGAACCCTTTAAGAGGGAAAGACGTTCCCTTGGTTCTGGAGTGATAGTAAAGTATGACAAGGGTAAACTCTACATACTCACAAACAACCACGTGGTTGAGAATGCAAAAAGCATAACTGTCAGATTTGATAAGCATACGGAAAAGCCTGCCAAGGTGGTGGGAACCGATCCCAAGACAGACCTTGCGGTTATAGAGGTTGATGCTAAGGGTATTGAGGATGCCCAGAGCAGGATTGCGACCCTGGGTGATTCGGACAGGGTGAAGGTTGGACAGCTCGCCATAGCTATAGGAAATCCCTACGGACTTGAGAGGACCGTTACTGTGGGTGTGGTCTCTGCTCTCAGGAGAAGCATAGGCATAACCCAGTATGAGAGCTATATCCAGACAGATGCCGCCATAAATCCAGGTAACTCCGGGGGACCTCTCATAAACATATACGGAGAGGTCATAGGTATAAATACGGCTATTGTGGCTTCCGGACAGGGTCTCGGATTCGCCATTCCTATAAACCTTGCCAAATGGGTAATGGACCAGATCCTTGAGCACGGGAAGGTCGTTAGAGGCTGGCTTGGCGTTGTCATTCAAGACATCACCCCGGATATAGCGGAGGCTATAGGTGTAAAGGAGGGTGTACTCGTAGCACAGGTTGTAAAAGGTGGTCCAGCGGACAAAGCGGGGCTTCAGGTGGGAGACATCATAGTTTCCTTGGATGGCAAGAAGATTGACAGCGTTAGAGACCTCCAGTTTACTGTGATGAAAACGAAGCCGGGCACTGTAGTTGAACTTACCGTGATTAGAAACGGTAAGGAGAAAAATATAAAGGTGAAGATAGGGGAACTACCTGAAAAGGTGGGAAGTGGCCAGATTGAAGGAGGTTCTGAGGACCTCGGTATCTCCCTCAGAGATTTAAGTCCTCAGGAGAAGGCGAGTCTGGGTGTTGAAGGTGTCCTTGTCGTTGGTGTGGTTCCTGGGAGCTTGGCGGACTTAAGCGGACTCAGACCTGGAGATGTTATAATGAGGGTAAACTATAAAGAGGTGAAGAGTGTCAGGGAGTTTCAGAACATAATAGAAGCCCTAAGGGAGGCTGGGAAGGCGAAAGCCCTTCTCCTTGTGCGCAGAGGCGAAAACAATGTTTACGTGGCTTTAAGGTTAAGGTGAGGTAAGCTATGCCTGACACTGAACAGGAACTTATAAATCAGTACCTTAAGAGAATCTCAAAGATACCTCTACTCACGCCTGAAGAGGAGAAAGAGCTTGCCCGCAAGGCTCAGGCTGGGGACGAAGAGGCATTGAAGAAGCTAGTAGAGTCTAACCTTAGGTTCGTGGTAAGCGTGGCGAAGCAGTACATAGGCTACGGACTTCCCTTCTCGGAGTTGATAGCTGCAGGCAACTTAGGTCTTTTAGAGGCTGCCAAGAGGTTTGACCCGGAGAGGGGCGTAAAGTTCATATCCTACGCAGTATGGTGGATAAGGCAGGCAATAATGCAAGCCCTTTCCCAACAAACCGGTGCCGTGAGGATACCTCTGAAGCAATCTCATCTTATCAGTAAGATAGGCACTATATATGCAGAGCTGGCAAAGGAGCTTGAGAGGGAGCCTGTACCGGAAGAGGTTGCCGAACAGCTCAGTAAGGAGATGATAGCCAAGGAGTTAGCTAAGGAGCTCGGCAGGGAGCCTACGGAAGAGGAGATAGAAGAGAAGTTCAATGAGGAGGGCTACAAGGTCTCTCCAGAAGAGGTTGAAAAATACCTCCAGGTATGCAGGATACCGTTATCCCTTGATGCACCTGTGGGGGAGAATGAGGATACCTTCTTTGTAGACTTCCTCAGCAAACACGGAACAGCTGAGGTTGAAGAGAGTGTTATACAGGAAGTACTTGAGAGGGAAATATACGACCTTCTTGATAAGCTTCCCGAGAAGGAGAGAAGGGTTATTGAGCTTCGCTTCGGTTTGAAGGGAAATGAGCCTAAAACCCTTAGAGAGATAGGAGACATCTTGGGTGTGTCAAGGGAGAGGGTCCGTCAGCTTGAGACGAGAGCTCTTAGAAAGTTGAGAAGTTTAGCTATGAAGAGACACCTCAAGGACTTTTTGAGCTGATGAGGGATGGACTTCTTGTAATAAATAAACCAAGAGGGATAACCTCCACCAGAGTAGTTGAAAAGGTGAAGAAGAAGCTCAAAGCAAAGGTGGGTCATACAGGTACCCTTGACCCCTTAGCTACGGGTGTTCTTGTGCTACTTGTAGGGAAAGCTACCCGTTTTTCCTGGCTCTTTGTGGAGATGGATAAAACTTACAGGGTAACAGCGCTCTTAGGATTCAGCACGGACACCTACGATGTTGAGGGGAAAATTTTAAAAACCGCCGAGGTTTCTGTAGATTGTGGTGAGGTTAAAAGAGCCCTTGAAGACTTCAGGGGAGAGATAGAGCAGTTGCCACCTCCCTTCTCGGCAAAAAAGGTGGAGGGGAAGAGAGCCTACAGGCTTGCGAGAAAGGGGATTCAACCTCAGTTAAAACCTGTAAAGGTTAAAGTATACGAGCTGAGTATGGAGAGGTGTGAACCTCCTGAGCTTGAACTGAAGATGGTTGTATCTTCCGGCACTTACGTAAGAACTCTTATCCACGACCTCGGTCAGAGACTTGGTGTAGGAGCTGTAGTTAAGGAGCTTGTGAGAGAATCTGTTGGTCCCTTCTCACTTCAGGAAAGTGTGGGTCTTGAAGAATTCCTTAGCTCCTCTGACCCCTGGAGTTATGTACTTTCTATGGAAGAAGCCTTCTATTTTCTGCCCAAGATAAGCCTTGACTTCTTTACCGGAAAAAGGATTCTTAACGGGAATCCTGTCCTCATAAAGAACAAGGTGCAGGACGGTTATGTTACCATTTACATTGATAGCCTCTTCGTTGGGATAGGGAGCGTTAAGAGCGCCATCTTGAAACCGGAGAGGCTGGTCTTGCCCGAGGGCTCACAAACTTGACATAAACCCACTCAAATTTTATCTTAATAACGCAGGAGAAAGATTTATAGGAGGTTTATAAATGCCTTCCACTAAGAAGGATTACTATGAGATACTTGGAGTTCCAAAGAATGCGAGCCAGGAAGAGATAAAGAAAGCTTTTAGAAAGCTCGCGAGGAAGTATCATCCTGATATTAACAAGAGCCCAGAAGCGGAGGAAAAGTTCAAAGAGATAAACGAAGCCTATCAGGTTCTGTCAGACCCGGAAAAGAGGAAGCTGTACGACAAGTATGGACACGCAGCCTTTGAAGGTATGGGCGCTCAGGAGCAGGTGTACCAGAACATACCGAGCATAGATGAACTCCTCAACGAGATATTTGGTGGAGGTGGATTTGGAGACTTTTTTGACACCATTTTTGAGAGGGCTACCCGTGGAAAGAGAAGGGCAGGACACAGACCTGTCCGGGGAGATGACATATACAGAACCGTAGAGGTGTCCTTGGAGGAGGCTTTTAATGGAACAACTGTTAACGTTGACGTGGAGAGAGAGGTAGAATGCCCCTCCTGTAAAGGCATGGGTTATGACCAGAGCAAGGGTGTGAGGACCTGCCCTACATGTGGGGGAAGCGGGCAGGTGGTCCAGAGGCAGTTCTTTATGACCATAGCTCAGACTTGTCCCACCTGTTACGGTGAGGGTGTGGTTTATGAGCTTTGTAAGGAGTGTAACGGGAGAGGAACCGTAAGAAAGACTGAAAGCATAAAGGTTAGAATTCCCCCTGGTGTTGATACGGGTTCAAAACTCCTCGTGGAAGGGAAAGGTCATGCGGGCAGGTTCGGTGGACCACCCGGAAACCTGTACATCCAGGTCAGGGTAAGACCTCACAAGATGTTTGAGAGAAGAGGTGATGACCTCTACATAGATGTAAATGTTACCTTCCCCGAGGCAGTCCTGGGAACGGAGATAGAGGTACCGACGATTTCAGGGGAAAAGGTGAAGGTAAAGATACCATCGGGTACCCAGCATGGAGACTTGATAAAGGTGAGTGGGCACGGCATGCCCCGGTTGAGGGGCAACGGTAGAGGGGACATGTACGTCAGGGTAAACATAGAAGTGCCAAAGATAGGAATGCTGGAAAAGGTGTTTAAAGACGGGAAGAAAGTAGAGAAGCTCTTGAAAGAACTTAAGGAGCTATTGCCAGAACCCGAAAGAATTAAAAAGAGGTAAGAGCCATGAAAAAGAAGGGACTTTACACTATAGGTGTTGTTGCAAGAATGTATGATATACACCCTCAGACTCTCAGGCTTTATGAAAGAGAGGGGCTTTTAAAACCCTCAAGAACTGAGGGGAATACACGCCTTTACTCCGAAGAGGACCTGGAGAGACTTGAGTTTATCCTATTCCTCACAAGGGAGCTCGGTGTGAACCTTGCAGGTGTTGACATAATACTCAATATGAAAGAGCAGCTTGAGGAGCTACAGAAGCAGATAGACCAACTCTTTGAGTTCATACAGACAGAACTTTCAAAGGTTTATGAGGGTGAAGACCTCCGTAAGGCTATAGTGAGCGTTCCTAAAAGGAAGGTTATGAAGCTGGACGATATCATACCCTCCAAGAAAGCGGGCAGGTAAACTCTTTTTCATGGGAAGGTTTCTCGTTCATATCTGCTGTGCGCCCGATGCCCTTTACTTCCTTGAAAGGTTCCGGCAGGACAATCCCGGTTCAGAGCTTATAGGTTTCTTTTACGACCCTAACATCCATCCTTATGAGGAGTATAAACTGAGGCTCATTGAAACCCAAAGAACCTGCAATAGACTGGGAATTAAGCTTATAGAGGGTGAGTATAACGTGGAGGGCTGGCTTGGGGCGGTAAAGGGTCTTGAACATGAACCTGAAAGGGGAGAAAGATGCTCCGTTTGCTTTGACCTGAGGCTGCAGAGGTCTGCCCAGCTTGCAAAGGAACTCGGGTGTGAGGGCTTTACCACAACCCTGCTCATGAGCCCAAAGAAGAAATTTCAGCAGCTGAAGGAAAGCGGGGAGAAGACTGCTTCGCAGTATGGGGTTAGATTCATAGCCCCCGATTACAGAAAGGGCGGGGGGACCCAGGAGATGTTCCGTCTGACTAAGGAGAACGAGCTTTACCAGCAGGATTACTGCGGTTGTATATATGGACTCTTCAAACAGAAAGAGGGGGAGATATTCTGGGACCTCGTATCCTTCAGTGGAAGGAGACCTGGCTCCAAGGAGGAGAGCCTATTTATAAAGACCCTGAGAGTTAAGGTGGAAGAGCTTAAGCTTCCCGTAAAGGAGTTTGAAATTCCCTTCCTCGGCTGGAAACTCCTGGAAGGAGGAGTCTGGGTTAATAACAAAGCCATACCCTCCATCGTGGTACCCTACTCACAACCGATAAGGGGTAAAGTAAGGGCAGACGTAGAAAGGGTAGTAGGAGACACCCTTTACCTCAACAAACAATTCGTAAGGATTATCTTAACCGACAGCCTGAAAGATTGTCCTCTTGAAGAAATCCCCGCTCATACCTCCCCTACTTTCAGAGTGCCAAAGGAGTACAAGGGTCTGCTTCTTGAAAATAGAATAGAGGTAAGATTAAATGCCGAGTTCGTGCCAGAAAAGACGAGAGTTCTCCTGATAGGCAAGGAAGAGGCAGAGAACCTGATAGGTGTGCCTGCTGACACCCTTCAGGACGGAAGGGGATATAAAGAGGAGGAGGTTTCCAAACTTATAGAGAAGAGTGCGAAGGATATAGCCGAGGGGAAGACTTCAATAATCCTTCTCGGAGCCCATTCTTTGGGACGCGTGGGACAGAGGTACTTTGAGGAGATAACAGGCAGGAAGATAGACAGGGTTCTGGATTACCCCTGAGAACCCCCTTCCAGTTTCCTCTTTCCTTCCTCCCACAACTTATCCATCTCTTCAAGGCTCATATCCTTTAGGTCTCTTCCTTCTTCCCTTGCCCTTACCTCTATATAGCTGAACCTTCTTATAAACCTATCATTTGCCTCCTGCAGGGCTTCCTCCGCGTCCACTCCTACGAAGCGTGCCAGCTCTACAACAGCCGTGAGTATGTCTCCTATCTCGTGTTTAATGTTATTCCTGTCCCCCTTTTCAAGGGACTCCTTCAGCTCGTTTATCTCCTCCTCTATCTTTTCAAATACCTGAGATATGTCCGTGAAGTCAAAGCCAACCTGTGAAGCCTTGTCCTGGAGCTTCTGGGACCTCATAAGGGCAGGCAGGTGCTTGGGGATACCTTCCAGAACGCTTTCCCTTCCTTCCATCTTCTTCTTCTCCCAGTTCTTTAAGACTTCTTCGGGATTTGCATCTCCGAAAACGTGAGGATGTCTCTCTATAAGTTTCTTTACCAGATTGTCTATAACCTCATAAATATTAAAGGCACCCCTCTCCTTAGCTATCTGGGCGTGGAAGACGGGCTGGAGTAGAAGGTCTCCCAGCTCCTCCTTCAGTTTTTCGTCGTCCTTAGAATCTATGGCATCCAACACCTCGTAGGCTTCCTCTATGAGGTACTTCTTCAGACTCTCGTGGGTTTGCTCCCTATCCCAGGGACACTTACTCCTTAGCTCCTCCATAACCTTTACAAGCTCTTCAAAGGTGCGCTTCTCCATAACGGGAATATAGTATCTTAAATTTATGCCCGGCAGAGCTTATGACTGGTTGAGGCAAGCGGAGGAAAAGGTTGTAAAGGCTCTCCATTTACACCTCGTTTGACACCACGGGGCTTCCCGTCCCCGTTGACCTTATAGGTAGATTGCCATAAGCCGAGTTAAACTTTCACAAAAATTTCACGATGAAGATATAATGTGTAAACAAACCTTACAGGAGGTGTGTGCCATGCGAGACCTTTACCAAGCCTTTGCAGAGGCAAGGAAGCTTAACAGGGAGAGGGGTTTCACCCTGATTGAACTCCTCGTTGTCATCGCAATTATCGCCATACTTGCGGCTATAGCCATTCCGCAGTTTGCAAAGTACAGGATGCGGGCATTCAACAGCGCGGCAGAATCAGACCTGAGGAACCTTGCAACCGCTGAAGAAGCTCTGTATGCGGACTTTCAGATATACGGTAGCTCAGAGAATAATCCATTGAATGGATTAACAGGTACCTGTGGTAACGGAGCTACGCTCACGGGTCCGCTGAACGGGGCAACCCAAACCGTTGCAGGCGCTGCTGTTGCAGGAACAAGAGCTACAGATGGTCTTGTTACAGGTGTCGGCTTTGGTGTTAGTGCAAACGTTGATATAGTTGCTAACACGGATGCCAACTGTTCTACATATGTTGCGGCTGCACACCATAACAACGGAAATACCGAGTATGCTAAGGACGCGGATTCAACAGCCATCTATATATGTAGAGACGACACCTACGTTGGAAACGCTGCAGGAGCACTACCTGTTAACCCACCTGCTCCAACTCCAGATAATGATGACCTAAACGGTGTAGGTTGCGGTGGTCTCGTAGGTTGGGTTGTACAGTAATCAATCTATTGCCCCCCCTTGCGGGGGCTCTTATATGATTAATGGAAATTCTGAAGCTTGAAAACATACATAAATCCTTTAACAAGCGTGAGGTCCTGAAAGGGATAAGCCTATCCCTTCACCGTGGTGAGATCTTTGGCTTCATAGGTCCAAACGGCGCCGGAAAATCAACCACCATGAAGATAATAATGGGTTTCATAAAGCCCTCTTCCGGAAAAGTTTTTATCTTTGGAAAGGAAAACACCGACTCTAACCTGAAGAGAGAGGTTGGCTTCCTTCCTGAGCATCCTTACTTTTACACAAACGTTACAGGAAAGGAGTTTCTTAAATTTGTTCGGTTGGTTTCAGGGGTTGAGCCCAAGGAGTTCTGGAACAGGGTTGACATTTATGGGAAAAAGTTGGAGATAAGCTGGGCTCTTGATAAGAAGCTGTCAGAATACTCAAAAGGTATGCTCCAGAGGTTTGGAATACTTCAGACTGTTGTATGTGAACCCGAACTGATAATACTTGACGAACCCATGTCAGGTTTGGATCCCATAGGGAGAAGGATAGTCATGGATCTCATATTGGAATTGAAGGCTAACGGTAAAACGGTTTTCTTCAGCACTCACATACTTCCCGATGTCCAAAGGGTGTGTGACAGGGTAGGTGTTATTGTGGGGGGGCGCTTAACAGATATAGTTGAGGGTAAAGATATTGAGAACATAGAAGAGCTATTTCTTGAAAGGGTTAAAGAAGCTGGATTGAAGGAGGTTTTGTGATTGAACAGGCTCTTGGGTTTTGCATACATAACGGTTAAGGAAAATGTCAGAAGGAAGAGCTTTTATGGTGTTGCCATCGTATACTTTTTATCGCTTCTATTTGCAAGGGTATTGACAGAATTTTCACTTCAGGACCTTACCAAGTTCTTAACCGATTTTTCTTACTCTTTCCTGACCTTCTTTCTGGTAGTATCTACGCTCTTTATAACAACGGATGTAATGGCAAAGGATATAGAGAAGAAGGCTATATACACCATAATATCAAAGGGTATCTCAAGGGATGGTTATGTGGTAGGAAGAGCTTTCAGTTTCTTAGTTTTTACACTCATACTGACAGCTGTTTTGGGATTTTTATTCCTTGTGTCTGTGAAAGGATTGAACGTTTATATACCCGATGCTTATAAAAAGGAAGTACTTCTTATTCAAGGGCTTGTCGTCATTGCAGTTCTATGGGTCAAGCTGTTTTCTCTTTCCACGGTGGTGATATTCTTCTCAAGCTTCATGAGTACCTTCTTTCTAGTTTTTTTAGCAAGCGTTGTGATTTACCTGGCAGGTTCTTCTATAGAGAACCTTTACTACTTCATAACTTTTAATGAGGGCAAGGTAAGCCCGTTAGTCGCTTACGCTGTTAAGATTCTGTTTTATGCACTGCCCAACTTTTCAACTCTTGGGGTTGATGTTATTCTGGGTACAGAACCTTTAAAGGTAGGTAGGGTTGTGCTGGAGCTATTAAAATCTCTGACTTACAGTGGTTTCCTTTTAGGACTTAGCATGCTTGTATTTAGAAGAAGGGAGCTCTCATGAGGTCATTTATTATACTTTCTATTTCACTACTCTTCTTTTGCATGAATCTTATGCTGTCTCATTTTATTGCCAAGGACTTGAAGAGAGATTTTTCGGAAAGTTACCTTCTCTTAAACAAGGCTGCCCTGATAGCTGTGCCAAGGGATATCCACTTCGGGACTAGCGACATGAACTTTGTAAACACTCTCTCCTTTATTGGTTACTCCCTGGATGTGGGGAGAGGTCATATCAACAGAAAGGTGGCGCTAAAGGTTTACACAAGTCTTGACGCAATCACAACATACAATCCCAGATACTTTGACCCTTACTACGTGGCAAATGCCTTTCTCACGTGGGATGTGGGACTTTATGAGGAGGCTATAACTCTATTGAAGAGGGGCATGGTTCATATAGACGATTGGCGAATTCCCTTTTATATAGGATTCATATACTTTTACTTCTTGAATGACAACCTGAACGGTGCTGAATATCTGAAGATAGCTGCGAGGCATCCATCTGCTAGGGAATACAACTTGCTGCCCCTTTTAGCTTCAAGGCTCTACTATGAGGAAGGAAAGTATGAGCTCGCCATAATTTTACTCAGAGAGCAGCTCAGGATAATGAAAGATGAAAATATGAAAAAGGCTGTGGCTTCAAGACTTAAGACTTTGCAGACCGCTTACGAGATAAGTAAAGCCATAGACCAATTCAGGCTTAAATTTGGAAGGAACCCTAAAAGCATAGAAGAGCTTGAGACTGCTGGACTTATACCGAAAGGTTTGAAGGATAGTGCGGGTGGAAAGTTTTATATAACTCCAGATGGGAAAGTAAGGAGTGAAAGCGAGCTTTTCCCGATAAAGAAAAAGCTTCTTGAAGAAAGGAGGAGAATGTGAGGAAAGGTTTTACTCTTATAGAAATACTTGTTGTCTTTGCCATATTAGGGATAATCGTCAGCATAGCTATACCCGCATATACAAGGTACGTTACCAAAGCCTACAGAGGAACGGTCATATCCGATGTTAAAAATGCAGTTCTTGCCGTTGAGGCTTTTCTATCCGATTATAAAACGGTTCCTACGAACTTCTCCTGTCCGGCTTCTGGATTCGGTCCCTCAGTATGCAGTTTGACCGACGGAACAAATACCATGCAGAACGTAGTTTCTGTTTCTAAAAATGTCCAATTGTCCTATGAAAAGTTAGCGAGCTGTGCTGGGACTGGGGGAGAGGTTTATAAAATACACGGTGTTCATGCATTGCTCCCCAACTGGGGTTTCTGTTTTGACGCGTGCCTTGGTGAGTATTTTGAAACTGATGGTAGCGGTTGCCCGTAAGCTTATAATTACCTCTGTATGAAACACTACCTTGTCCTTGAGAGCTCCGAGTTCAGCATAGACCCTCCGGGTGGAATGCTACTTTACAAAACCCCTGCGGGCAAACCCATAAGGGAGGAGCTTGTGGAGGGGAGAACCCTTGATGAAAGGGTCCCCTTCAAGTTTCTTAACCCTATCCAGACACTCTTCTTCAAAAAATACAGAAAAGGCAACGCCCTTGTGACAGCTCCCACCTCGGCAGGAAAGAGCCTGATAGCCTTTGCCTTTATGAAGGGAAAAAAGGGGAAGAAGGTCTATACGGCTCCTACAAAATCCCTTGTATATGAGAAAGCCCTTGAGCTCAAAGGTTTGTTCGGTGAAAGGGTTGATGTCAGAACGGGGGACATAATTGAACTCTATAAAACGAGCCGCTCGGAAGTCGTTGTAGCAACCTACGAGAACTTAGCCCTTGCTTTGAGGAACAAGCTCCAGTGGGTTATGGAGGCTGGGAGCATAGTTATAGATGAGGTTCACCACCTCATGGGTTCACGGGGTTGGGTTCTTGAGGAGATAATCACTCACCTTCTGGAGAGGGGAGTTGAACTCCTTGGACTCTCTGCAACTCTCCCCGGGAGTGTGAGCCTTGCTAAGTGGATAAAGGCTGAGCTTTTCATAGAATCCTTCTGGAGGCCTGTGCCCCTTGAAAGAAAGGTCATACCTCTAACCGAGTTCAGGGAATTTGTAAAGGTAAAGGAGCAGGATGAGAGGCTCGCAGCTAAGCTTCTGACTGCCCTCTACGAACTAAAGAAGCCAGACGAGCAGGTTATACTCTTCGTCCACAAGAAGAACGTTGGTTGGAAGGTTCTTGAACTTGCCAACAGGGAGAAGATAGGGGTTATGAACGAGACCGTCCCCTTTGACAAGGAGGAGCGTGAAGAGGTGGAGCTTGCCTTTCACAACGCTGACATACCCAAGGAGGAGAGGGAGGAGATAGAGAGAGCCTTCAGGAAAGGGGAACTCCCTGTGCTGGTGGCTACCCACACCTTAGCCTACGGGGTAAACCTTCCTGCCGACACCGTTATGATAGGTGTGAGAGCCTTCTATGACAGAAGGGAAGGGAAGATAAAGGTATTTCCGAGTCAGCTTGATATACTCCAGATGGAAGGCAGAGCGGGAAGGCTTGGAATAAAGGAAAAGGGATACTCCTACCTCCTCCCTTACGGGGCAAAACCCCACACCCTTGAGGAAGAGTTACGGAAAAGCCTTGAGGGCGAATTCACCCCCTACATGAAGAAACAGGTTGAGGAAGGCGAGCTCAGTGAGGAACTTGAGAAGGTTTTGAGTTTATTTGTTCTCATAGGCTTTCTGTATGAGGGGAAGAAGTTTAGAAACTTCCTAAAGAGAACCTTCTCCCTGAAAGAGTATTCAAGAGACCCCATGATAGATGATATTTATGAGTGGCTTGAGGAAAGGGGGTACATAGAGAACAACAGGTTATCAGACAAAGCGCTCTTCTGTATAAGGTCAGGTATGTCCCCGATAAACTACGAAGAGTTCCTGAGGAGGAAACTTCTGAGGCTTGATAAGCTTACAGTTGTCAGACCTTTGCTCTTCGTGAAGCGTTTTGATGGTTTGTACGAGTTCGTCAAGAGGGGAGAGAGTTTCCCCGAAGATGAGTTTTACATAAGGAGTAAGCTTGCACCCTGCGGTGGTGAGTGCTTTGCGGACAACACGGACCAGTTTCTCTTCTACATAGAAGGGCTGACCTTTAAGTACAGGAATATTCAGAACCCACCCGGTGAGTTCTCCTATCTTGGGACGGATGCCTTGCACCTCCTGAGAATTCTCCTTGATATAAGGAGCTTTGGGGACTTGGATTGGTCAAACGAAGAGATACTCCGGATAGCCCACTCGGTGAAGTACGGACTCACGGAAGAGTACAGCTCCTTAGGAGGTATAAAGGGGATAGGGCATATAAGGGCTAACCTTTTGAAGAGGCTCATACGGGAAGAGGCTTTACAGCCACCGCCCATAGGTGGAAAGACAAAGGATTTCATTGAGAATTTAAATGCCGTTGAGGGAGGACTTGAGAGAAGGCTCGCTGATATACTTGAAAGAGACCGGTACCATGGAGACGTGAGGAGAGTGGAGATAGAGGTGAAGCAGGTTATCAAAAGGCTTGAGGGGAACAGGGAAGGAGTCCTTATAGATGACCGCATACTCAGAACCTTTGGGCTTTTCTCCTTAGGTCCGGAGGCTCTTTCTATGAAAAAAGAGAGCTTGCTGAGCAGGGTACTTGGGTAAGGATATAATCAATAACAGACTATGAACGCAGGGGTCAAATTCTCTCTTACACTTATCATTTTGCTCTTCCTGTCTGCCCTGCTTGCGGACTTTATAGCTCCATATCCTTACGACCTTCAGAATAGGAAGTCTCCTTACCATCCTCCTACAAGGGTACATATCGTGAAGGAAGGAAGGCTCACCTTACCTTACGTTAATCTCTATGAGCTGCAGGACCCATTGTTTAAAGTGTACAGGGAGAATGAAAGTATATCCTGTAGGCTGAGGTTCTTATCAAAGACGGAGTTCGGTTTTAAGCTCGTAAGCGTTGAAAAGCCCTGTAAGCTCTACCTGCTTGGAGGTGATAAGCTGGGTAGGGACGTATTCTCAAGACTCCTTTACGGAGCGAGGTACTCTCTCGGTGTGGGGATAATAGGTACATTGGTGACCTTCTTCATAGGCGCAATCGTGGGAGGAATCTCTGGATACTTCGGGGGAAGGATAGACTCCCTTACGATGAGACTTGTTGAAATTCTCATGTCCATACCGACCTTCTACCTACTTCTCTCCCTGAGAGCTGTATTCCCATTGGAACTTTCCAGTGGACAGATATTTCTGATGATCGTTTTCATTCTGTCTCTCCTGGGTTGGGCTGGACTTGCAAGGGTTGTAAGGGGTATGGTCCTATCCATAAGAGAGAGGGAGTTTGTATTAGCAGCTAAAACTTACGGTGCTGGAACTTTCCGAATACTCAGAAAACATATCCTTCCAAACACCTATTACTACCTCATTGTATCTGCTACCCTTTCTATACCTGCTTACATACTCGGCGAAGCTGCTTTGAGTCTTCTGGGTCTGGGCATACAGGAACCAGAACCAAGCTGGGGAAACATGCTCTCAGAGGTCAGGAATACGAACATACTCTCCTCTTTCCCCTGGATGCTTTCTCCAGGCATGGCTATATTCTTAACGATACTTGCCTTCAATATACTGGGAGACAATTTGATAAAGAAGAGATGAAGGTTAAGGTAAAGAGGTCCGGGGCTATATTCATAGGGATAACTGTGTTTTTAGGAGTTGCTGCAGCAAACACGGGCAATAACCTTCTTTACATACTTGTCTCATCAATGCTTGCCCTTATGCTCACATCTGGTATTAGCTCAATAATAAACCTTAAAAACATAGAAGTCCGCCTCATCCCACCACCAGAAATTTATGCCCACAGGAGAGCATCCTTCAGGGTTATCGCTAGAAAGAGCAGTGTTATTCCTTCCTTTTTGATAAGGGTCTCCTCCGGAATAGACGAGACACTGTTCCCGATTGTAGACAGAAGGGAAAGGGAGACACATTTAGGTTTTCTATTTGAAAAGCGGGGAAGAGTTGATAGGGTTAGGCTCACCCTCAGCTCCGATTTCCCACTCGGTATGTTTGTAAGGTCTATGGATATATCCCTGGACGTTCCGATTGTGGTCTTTCCTGCTCCTATCGTAACTTCCCTTCGCATATTGAGCTCAGGTTCGTCAATGGAGGGACACTCTCCCTATCCTTTTCTTACCAAAGGCTATGAAGAACTCAAGAGCATAAGGGAGTATGCGGGCGAACCTATAAAGCTCATTCACTGGAAGTTGAGTGCTAAGAAGGATGAACTGCTGGTTAGAGAGATGCTTGACGAGGAGAAAGAACCTGTTGTGCTTACCCTTGATATGGTTGAGGGAGACATAGAAACAAGGTTATCAAAACTCGCTTACCTTACAATTGAGCTAATCAGACTGGGTTATCCGGTGGGTTTGAAATTAGGTGATAAAGAAGTTCCCCCGGAGAGGGGGAACCTCCAAAAACTTCACATACTTAGAGAGCTTGCTCTTTACTGACCGTTTAAGATTACGACGTTCTTGGCTCTTGGACCCTTTGCGTCTTCTTCAATCTCAAACTCCACTCTTTGACCCTGCTCAAGGGTCTTGAAGCCTTCTCTCTGGATGGCTGTGAAGTGGACGAAAACATCGCCCTCGTTGTCGTCACGGGTGATAAACCCGTATCCTTTGTCCTTGCTAAACCACTTAACTGTGCCTGTGAGACCCATGGAACTAAAACCTCCTAAAAATTTCTTTGAACCTGAAACCGCGAAAGGGTAAGGCGCCCTCCCCTATCGTTAGGCTCCAAGTTCACTGAACAATATAGATTAAGGCTCTATATAAGTCAAGGACTTTCTTTAACTTTAAGGTTTTTTTCCATGAACTTTGCCGCTCTCACTATAGCGTCCTTTGAGGCAAGGTCATCGGCAAACCTTCTTCTGTTCCCATCCCTGAAGTCAAAGCCCCTTCCAACTCCTGGGTAAACGACTATATATGCCTCTCTCCCATGGCTCTTCAGGTAGTCAATCGCCATAAGAGCTGGTCTAAGCCGCTGATACTGCTCCTCGCTTCCAACGAAGAACATTACGGGAACTGTAACCTTCTCTATATCTTCGTGATACCTGTAAACCTGCATGGGTTCTGGTCTGTTTGGGTCCTGCAGGTGAGGATAGTATCCAACCCAGCAAGCTATGTCCCTAACCTGCCTGTTCTTTGCCACGAGAAGCCTGAGGGAGTAAAAACCTCCCCTTGTAAGCCCGTAAACGCAGACCTTTTTAGGCTCTATATCTTCCCTTGATAGGGCATAGTCCAGCACCTTGTTGGCGTCCTCTTCAACCACTGGGTCGTGCTCAATTGGAAACTTCTCTATAAACCTTCCCGTGTAAAGGTCTGGTGCTACAACAATGAAGCCTCTCGCCGCCAGTCTTTTGGCGTGGAGCTGGAATAACTCATCTAAACCCCTTCTTCCATGAAGGAAGAGAACGCCCGGAAACTTACCTTTCTCTCTGGGTCTGGCTACCATCACGGGAATCTCAACCTCTCCGTTCTTTACGGTAACCCAGTTAACCTCAACCTGATAATTCTTAGGAGGCTCTATGTATCCATCGTTCCACCACCTCTCATCCCACCACCAGGCTTTGTCCCCCCTTTCATCAAGCTTCTTTATCATGTTTTCTATGAACTCATCAGCCCAGGATACGGAGAAGAATACCGATAAAAGAAAAACCAACAGTTTCATGGCTCACCCTCCTCTCTTTGAGTAATAAAATATACCACCTATGTTTGATTTTAAGGTTATAACCAGGGACGGCAAGGCACGTAGGGGGAAGCTGAAGACCTCTCACGGGGAGATAGATACCCCGGTCTTTATGCCCGTTGGAACTCAGGGAACCGTTAAGGCGATGACCCACAGGCTCCTTGAAGAGATTGGAGCCCAGATAATCCTTGGGAACACGTACCATCTTTACCTAAGACCTGGCTTGGACGTGATTACCGGGGCGGGAGGACTTCACAGGTTCATATCCTGGGACAAACCGATACTGACCGACAGCGGCGGTTATCAGGTCTTCTCCCTTGCGCAGGGGAGGTTCGGAGACAGAAAATCCAAGGTAAGGGTGAGCGATGAAGGGGTTGAGTTTAGGGACCATCTCGCTGGAGACCTCCACTTTTTTACACCCGAGAGGGTCGTTCAGATTCAGGAAGCCTTCGGCTCGGACATAATAATGCCCCTTGATGAATGTGTTGAATACCCAGTTGACAAAGAGTACGCAAGAAAAGCTTTGGAGAGGACTCTGAGCTGGCTTGACAGAAGCATAAAGGCAAAGAGCAGAGAGGAGCAGTCTCTCTTTGGTATAGTTCAGGGAGCTTTCTTTGAGGACCTAAGGGTTGAAGCGGCTAAGAGGACTGTGGAAAGGGAGCTTCCCGGATACGCCATAGGTGGTCTTTCGGTGGGTGAACCTAAGGAGATCATGTACTCAATGACAGAACTGGTTTGTGAATACCTGCCGGCAGACAAACCTCGCTACCTAATGGGAGTTGGAAAACCCGAGGATATTATTAACGCTGTGGCAGCCGGCGTGGACATGTTTGATTGTGTTGTCCCGACCAGGAACGCCAGGACGGGTACCCTCTTTACCTCTCTGGGTATCGTGAACATAAGGCATGAGAAATTCAAGAAGGACTTTTCTCCCCTTGACCCTAACTGTGACTGTTACACCTGCAGGAACTTCACCAAAGCCTATCTGAGACACCTCTTTGTGGCTGAGGAGATAAGCTCTTACGTTTTAAACACTATTCATAACCTACGTTTTTATCTGAGACTAATGGAAGATATTAGAACCGCCATTGAAGTAGGCAAGTTTGAGAGTTACAGGAGGGACATCCTTGAGAGGGTGACAAGAAAGCTTTAGCCCTTTACCCACCTCTCGTTTACAACGCTTTCAGCTTCAACAGGAACATTTTTTAGGACTATGTGTCCAGCCTGAACCATCGCATGCTCAAGGGCTTTTTTCACCTCTTGGGCTGAATCTTCAGGGCACTCAACGACTATCTCGTCGTGTACCAGGTTTACAACCCGCCCCTCCAGACCTTTCTTACGCATTTCAACATCAAACATCAGAACTGCAAGCTTCAGCAGGTCAGCCCCTGTTCCCTGGATGGGATAGTTGACCGCATCGGTGAAGGTGGTTGCCCTGTAAGACCTTCCCAGCAGGGTCGTTCCCGTCACCTCTTTGTTTTCCTTTAGCTCCCTTTTCACCCTGTCGTGCCACTCCTTAAAGGCGTGAAAGAACTTGAAGAACTTCTGTCTGAAGACGTCAGCTGCATCCAGTTCAAGATTAACCCCATAACTGCTCCTTGCGTATTCAGATAGACCTCTTGCAGATATCCCGTATATCAAACCAAAGTTCATAGCCTTTGCAAGCTGTCTCTCCTCCTTGGATATCTCCTCCTCCGGTTTTTCAAGAACGAGGCTTGCTGTGTACCTGTGAAGGTCTTTCCCTTCACGGAAGGCTCTTAACATACTCTCATCGCCAACGTACTCCGCAGCTATCCTTAGCTCAATCTGAGAGAAATCCGCTATAACAAAGAGGTTACCCTCCTCTGCCTTGAAGAGGCTCCTCATATCCCTTGGTATATTCTGAACGTTAGGATTTGAACTTGACATCCTGCCGGTTACAGCCCCTATTTGCTTGAAGTCAGGATAAACCCTCCCTTTACTTATGTAGCCACTCAACTCCTTCAACTTGTCAAGGGCTTTCTTTATTCTTCTTATCTCAAGTATCTCTCCAACTTCCCTCTTGTGGGAGAACTCAGCGAGGGTTTTATCGTCCGTTGACAGGTTCCCTTTTTGGGTCTCTGGAAGGCTGAGTCCAAGCCTCCTGGTAAGAAAGTTCCCTATCTGCTTAGGGGACATAGGGTCAATACGGTACTTTATGTAAAAGTCCATTATTAACCTCTGGAGCTTCTTTTCAAACTCTCTGGAAAGCCTCTCTATCTCCTCTTCATCAACAGGTATGCCGCTCAGCTCAAGCTTTGCTACCTCTTGTACAAAAGCCATCTCAACTATGGTTACCGGATTTGTAAGACCGAACACACGGGCTGTTCTTGTGTTTAACAGCTCCTCCCCTCTGTCGGTACCTCCTATAGAGTTGAGTCTTTCCTTCATCTTTGCAAAGAGCTCTCTCACTATGAGGACGTCGGTCGCCGCGTACTCAATCTGTTGCTTTGTGAGGTTCGTTCTTGACCAGTCGGAGAGCTGTAAGGATTTATCCAGTGTATATCCAAGTAACCTTTCTGCTACATAGCTCAGGGAGTGCCTTTCGTAACCTAACAGAAAACTACCTATCATGGTGTCAAAGGTAGCGTAAGGGATAATTTCCAAAGGATACATGAACTTGAGGTCAAACTTGAGGTTGTGTCCCACGATACCTTTCCTTGATATGAGTTCCCTGATAAGTTCAACGGCTTCTGGCAGGTCAAAGAGGTCAATTACAAATATGCTCTCCTCGTTTCCCAGTTGGAAGAGCCTTATCCTGTTTCCCGCTGTTTCCGTATCCAGAAATACATAGGGACTGTTCTCAAGGTTGGATAGAGCTCTAACCAGAGACCCTCTTTCCGTAACGTATTCATACTTCATTAATAATAATATCTACGCCTTCCAAGGAACTTATCAATTAAAAAGTATCCAGCGAGGAACCCCCCTATGTGAGCCCACCAGGCTACCCCTCCTATTCCTACCAGGGGAAGGGATACAAAACCATTCACAAGCTGTATGAAGAACCATAGTCCTATGAATACCGCTGCGGGAAGCTCCATAAAGGTCATAAAGAAGAAAACAGGAACCAGTGCAAGTATCCTTGCGTGGGGGAAAAGTCTTATATAGGCTCCCAGGATACCGCTGACTGCACCACTCGCACCAACCATCGGTACGTGCCCCCCTCCAAAAAGGAGACTTATAAGGGTCTGAACCAGTGCGGCGGATAAACCTGCGCTTAGATAAAATAGCAGATATCTGAACTTACCTAACCTGTCCTCAACGTTGTCCCCAAAAACCCACAAAAACCACATGTTTCCGATAATGTGGAACCAGCCACCGTGTAGGAACATGTGGGTAAGCAGTGTATAGGGTTTTTCAAGAACTTTTGCCGGTACCAGACCAAACTCTCTTATGAAGACCTCAAGGGCGTTCACCTGACCCTGTATAGTTATTATCACCTTCTGGGACAAACCCCACTCGTAAAGCCAGGCGATAGAGCACAAGACTATTATGGTGACGTTCATGGCTGGGAAAGTTCTTGAGGGGTTTATGTCTCTAATCGGTATCATTTTTGCATCCTCTGTGAACACATATAATACTACAGAGCGGAGGTATAACAATGACTGACCCGGAAAAGGTTAAGAAGCTTATGCAGAAGGCAAAGCTTGCCGATGAGAACCTTCAGATAAACTTCGTCATCCTTGACCTTAGTCCTAAGTGGATGAAGTGCAGGAGGACGAAACGAATCGTGTTCCAGTTTCATAAACTCGGAGATGCGGAGAACAAAACCGGATGCGGAAAGGAGCTGGAAAACTACCAGATACTCCCTGACAGACAGGAAAACCTCGTGGTAACGCAGGTAAACATGATGCTTGGAGGTTTGGGTCTCCTTGTATTTTTTGACCTCTGCCCTGAGTGCTTTGGAGACGTCAACAGGTGTACTCCAATTGAAGAGAAGAGTTGAAGGGTAAGGTAGTTCTGATAACAGGTTCAAGCGTAGGTATAGGTAGGTACACAGCCTACGAGTTTGCAAGAGCCGGGGCAAACGTTGTGCTTACTTACTACAGGGACAAAGAGGAAGGGGAAAAGACCCTGGAGAAATGCCTTGAACTCGGAGCCCAGAGTGCGACCTTACTTTACCTGAACCTTCTGGATAACGAAAGTATAATGAGTTGTGTTAAAGAGACCGCTTCGCGGTATGGAAACATAGACATACTGATAAACAACGCCGGTGTCCTTGCCTGGAAACCCCTCAGGGAACAGAGCTTCCTTGAGATAGAGACCCAGATAAGGGTCAACCTTGAGGGTCTGATAAAACTTACAAAAACAGCACTACCCTACGTGAAGGAAATGGTGATAAACATAGGGAGCGGTGCAGGCAAGACAGGCTTTTCCGAGCTCACCACTTACTGCGCTACCAAGTTCGGTGTGAGGGGTTTTACACAGGCTCTTGCTGAGGAGGAGAGGGGCATAAAGGTGTACGCGGTGAATCCAGGGATGACCGCTACCAGAATGACGGGTTACAGTGGAGTACACCCGGAAAAGGTGGCAAAGGTGATTTTTAAGGTGGCAACAGGTGGGATAAGGAAACCCTCAGGCAGCGATGTGGACGTATGGGAATACCTCTGATGTGCTATCATATTATTAGAATTTCCTTAAACGGAGGTGCGAATATGAGGAAACTACTCGCAGTAATGCTTATCGCTGGAGGAATGACTTTTGCCGCTGATGGTGCAGCCATATTCAAATCCAAGGGATGTGCATCCTGCCACCAACCTGCAGCCGATACCGTTGGACCCGGACTTAAAAAGATAGCTCAGGCTTATGCAGGTAAGGAAGGTGAGCTTGTTAAATTTCTGAAAGGTGAAGCACCTGCCATAGTTGACCCGGCGAAAGAAGCCATAATGAAGGCTCAGCTCACCATGGTTAAGAACCTTCCCGAAGACCAGCTCAAGGCTCTCGCCGATTTCATTCTCAGCCACAAGTAAAACCGCCAGGGGGACTCTCACGTCCCCCTTCAATACCCAATACCTCCTATAATATTCCTCCATGATAGAGGACTTCGGAAACTTCAAGAGGGACAAATACTGTGGAGAAGTCTCCTTAGAGGATGTGGATAGGGAGCTCAGACTGTGCGGTTGGGTTCACAGGGTCAGGAACCACGGCGGCGTTGTCTTCATAGACCTGAGGGACCGTGAAGGTATAGTCCAGGTTGTGATTGAGGAAAAAACCAACCCGAAAGCCTATGAGAAGGCGGACAGGGTTAAACCCGAGTGGGTTATAGGTGTAGTGGGTAAGGTTAGGAAGAGACCAGAAGGTACAGAGAACCCAAAGCTGAGAACAGGATATGTGGAGGTCTTTGCGAGCGATATAAAGGTCTTCAATACGTCTGAAGTTCCCCCGTTCCCGGTAGAGGAGGAAACCCATGTTTCTGAAGAGCTCAAGCTCAGGTACAGGTATATAGACCTGAGAAGGTTCTCCATGAGCCAGAACATGCTCTTTAGGCACAGGTTTTACCAGACTACGAGAAGGTTTTTTGAAGAGGAGGGTTTTATTGAGATAGAGACCCCTTTCCTCACCAAATCCACTCCTGAGGGTGCCCGGGATTTTATAGTTCCTTCTAGGTTACACCCAGGCAAATTTTACGCCCTTCCCCAATCTCCTCAACTGTTCAAACAGATACTTATGATTTCCGGTTTTGACAGGTACTTCCAGATAGTTAAGTGCTTCCGTGACGAGGACTTGAGGGCAGACCGACAGCCGGAGTTTACCCAGATAGATTATGAGATGTCCTTTGTGAGAGAAGAAGAAGTTATGGACATTGCTGAGAGGCTGGTGGTTAGACTCTTTAAGGAGCTTCTGGGTGTTGAGCTGAAGACCCCCTTTGAGAGGGTTTCCTATCGGGAAGCCATGGAGCGTTACGGTACAGATAAGCCTGACAGGAGGTTTGGTCTTGAGCTTATAGAGCTCTCTGACATATTCGGGAATACAGAATTTAAGGTTTTCAGAAGTGTGCTTGATAAAGGAGGGGTAATAAAGGCTATAAACTTCAAAGGGAGCAACCTATCAAGGAAGGAGATAGACAACCTAACGCTCTTTGTCCAGAAGCTCGGTGCTAAGGGGCTTGCTTGGATAAAGGTAGAGCAAGGAAAACTCGTATCGCCCATAGTCAAGTTCTTTTCCCAGCAGGAGACCGACAACCTCCTTAGGCGTGTCAATGCTGAGGAAGGGGACGTTATATTCTTTTCGGCAGATACTAAGGAGATGGTCTACAAGATACTCGGAGCTCTTAGGCTTGAGCTTGCAAAGACATACGGGCTTGTAGATAAGAGTAAATGGGATGTCCTCTGGGTTGTGGACTTTCCCCTTATGGAATGGGATGAGACGGAAGGTAGATTCCTTTCCCTTCACCACCCCTTTACCGCTCCGGTAGAGGAAGACATTCCAAAGCTTGAAGAGGCTGTAAAGGTCCAGGACCTTGCAGAAAAGAAGGCGCTTGTTCATTCTGTCAGGGCTAGGGCTTACGACCTTGTTATAAATGGTGAAGAGGTAGGTGGCGGCTCAATCCGTATTCACAGGACAGACCTTCAGGGACTGATATTTAAGCTTTTGGGCATAGGTGAGGTAGAAGCTCAGGAGAAGTTCGGCTTTCTGCTTGAGGCTCTCAAGTTTGGGGCGCCTCCCCATGGAGGGTTAGCCTTCGGTCTGGACAGACTCGTGGCTTTAATGAGGGGGCTTGAATCCATAAGAGATGTGATAGCCTTCCCGAAAACCCAGAAGGGGATATGCATGCTCACGTCCGCTCCCGATTATGTGACACCAAAACAGCTGAAAGAGGTTCACATAAAGGTTATGGAGTAGCATGAGGGTTGTGGCTGTAATCGGGTCTTCTAACTCTACAGAGGAGGAGTATCAGATAGCCTATGAGGTTGGCAAAGAGCTGGCTAAGAGGGGTTTAGCTGTGGTGTGTGGTGGGAGGACCGGGGTGATGGAAGCTGTGTGCCGAGGAGCCAAGGAGGAGGGAGGCATTACGATAGGTATAATGCCTTCTTACGAGGGGAATGAAGCAAACCCTTACGTTGATATAAAGATAAATACAGGTATGGGCTGGAACAGGAACCCGATAGTCGTGGCTTCTGGTGAGATGGTGATCGCCATAGGTGGTCATTGGGGAACTCTCTCGGAGATAGCCTACGCTCTCATCCTGGGAAAGTATATAGTTGGATACAAAACCCACGGTATAGAAGGTGTGGATTTTGCACGTACAAAGGAAGAAATCTTGGGGAAGGTAGATGAGTTCTTTAAAACTACCGCGGGCAATTGATATTAAAAATTACTGATTAATAACAGCTTGAAATATTCCCTTTCTATGACGAAATTATTAAGGGAACGGAGGAGTTTTATGAATCAAGAAATAGGCTTTTTGGAACAGATGCTCTTTAATACTATGTTCTCCGAGATTGAGGAGAGATACAACGATGTAGTTGACATATACAGAAACGATTTTGAGATACTTTCCCTTGCCCAGCATCTCAAGGGAATAAGCGATACGGTGTTAGAAGTTTACAAGGAGATACCCAACCCTAGTAAAAAGCTCGGAGAAGAACTTTACACAACCCTTTATCAGGTGTTGAAAGATGTAAGCTCAATACTTTACGACCTCTCCATAGCGGAGGGTGACCAGCTGAGTTATGTTGTTATGCAAGCTTACAGGAAACTTGACAGCATAAATTCTCTCTTTGAGAAGTTGGTATGATCTTTGAAAGCAGAGAGGAAGCAGGGAGTTTACTGGCTGAAGCTCTTAGAGATAAGATACATCCTGACGATAGACCCATAATCCTTGCGATCCCCAGGGGCGGGATACCTATAGCCTACTCTGTTTCCCAGAAGCTCCAGATACCTATGAGCATAGTTGTGGTCAGAAAGCTTGGTCTGCCATGGAATGAGGAGGCAGGCTTTGGAGCCATAGATTCCGATGGAGAGACTTATTTAGATCAGGAACTGGTAAGTTACGCAAAGCTTGATGAAAAAACTATAGAAAGCATAGCCAAGAAAGAGCTGGAGGAGCTCAAAGAGAGGGAACGTAAGTTTCTCCCCAACGGATATCCAGAGCTCTCGGGTAGAGAGGTTATAGTTGTGGACGATGGAGTTGCT
The DNA here is from genome assembly GCF_003664005.1 of Hydrogenivirga caldilitoris. Classification (NCBI taxonomy): domain Bacteria; kingdom Pseudomonadati; phylum Aquificota; class Aquificia; order Aquificales; family Aquificaceae; genus Hydrogenivirga; species Hydrogenivirga caldilitoris. The sequence goes on along the minus strand of NZ_RCCJ01000001.1, from coordinate 1,141,306 downwards.
ACCGGCTACACCGCAGTCGCGAGCGCAGGGTTCGCCAAGAAGAGGGGTGCCAAGAGAGTTATAGTTGCGGTGCCTGTGTGTCCAAAGGGAACGGCAAAGAGGTTCATGGGATACGCGGATGAGTTCATTTGCTATCACTCCTCGTCTGAGATGAGTTTTGCTGTGGGTATGTTTTACAAGGATTTCCATCAATTATCGGATGAGGAAACCCTGAGCTATATAGAGAAGGCTAAGGAGGCTGGACTTTGGGAGCCGAGATGAGCTCCTCACCCTGAAGGTTCCAGTAAGCTGTTAAGCTCTTTGCAAAGGCTCTCATTGACGGTAAACTCTCTCTCCAAAAACTTCCTCACCGGGACAACACCCATTAGAGAGTTTGTTATAAAGACCGAATCCGCCTCAGATAGCTCCTTAACTTTTAAGGACTTCTCCCGTATATCTACCCCCTTCCTTATCAAATACTCCAGAGTCGTGCCCCATAGAAGTCCGCTCTCCCTGTCTGGAGTGTAAAACCTTTTCCCTTTCAAAAGTATCAGGTTTGACGCTGAGCACTCTGTTAACTCTTCTCTCTCGTTGAGTACTATACAGTCAAAGGCGCCCTTTTCCTTGGCTTCCCTCCTAACTAAAACGTTAAAAAGGTAAGAGGTGGTTTTGTGTCTAAACACAGGATTCTGGGAATGTCTTCTAAAGGAAGACAGGGCAAGCTCCACACTTTTGGGCGGTGGAGAAGGTTCTCGGACCAGCACCCTCACCTCATAACTTTCGGGTTTGTCTACGTAATAACTGCTCCCCTTTGATAGAAGAAGAAACTTGACGTAAAGCCCCGAATCTTCCCCCACTACGGTCTTTATGTAAGCCAGGAACTCCTCATAACTTGGGCAGGGTAACCCTAAAAAATCTGCGGAGGTTTTAAGTCTCTCGTAGTGGAGCTTGAGCTTCTCGTTTTCACCAAACCACTTTATAGTCTCAAAGAGCCCTTCTCCGAAGTAAAGGGTCCTGTTCATACCTTTGCCTGGAGCTTTCTGAAGGCTCTCCTTATACCCCTTATTGCCTGTTTTATCCTGAGTTCATTTTCAACCAGGGCAAACCTTACGTACCCCTCACCATACTCTCCGAAACCTATCCCGGGGGAGACCGCAACCTTTGCCTCCCTGAGCAGGAACATGGAGAAGTCCAGGGAGTTCATGCCCACCCATTCGGGTATCTTTGCCCATACGAACATGGAGCCCTTTGGCTTTTCTACTTCCCAACCCGCACTTCTAAGCCCCTCAACGAGGACATCTCTCCTCTGCTGATAAATTTTGGCGTTTTTCTCAACTATCTCGTAAGGGCTGTCTAAGGCTATAACCGCTGCAACCTGAATAGGGGTAAATACACCGTAGTCAAGATAGCTTTTAAGATGGGCAAGGTTCCTTATTATCCTTTCGTTGCCAAGGGCAAAGGCTATCCTCCAGCCTGCCATTGAGAAACCCTTTGACATAGAATAAAGCTCAACAGCTACGTCCTTTGCCCCTTCTATTTCAAGGATAGAGGGGGGCTTGTAGCCGTCAAAGGATATGTCCGCGTAAGCGAAGTCGTGGATTATCCACATGCCCTTTTCTCTTGCAAACCCAACCAGCTCTTTGAAGAATTCTCTCTCAACACATATTGTTGTGGGATTGTGGGGAAAGCTCACAACAACTGCCTTTGGCGACGGCATAGACTCTTTTACGGTTTGATATAGCCTTCTCAAAAAACCCTCCTGGGGATCTTCATCGTCCCCAAATATCAACGGGATGGTTCTCACCTCACCCCCGGCTATTATGGGTGCGTAGTAGTGTATCGGGTAAGTGGGGTTAGGAACTAAGATTGAGTCTCCTGGAGTTATCATTGCAAGTATAAGGTGTGAGTAGCCCTCTTTGGCTCCTATGGTCATAATCGCTTCCTTCTCTGGGTTTAGTTTTACTCCAAACCTCCTTTCATAGAAATCACATATAGCCTTTCTCAGTCTGGGGATACCTTTTGAAGCTGAGTAACCATGGACATTAGGACGCTTGGCAACCTCGCAGAGCTTGTCTATTATATGGGGGGCTGGAGGGGTCGTTGGATTCCCCATGCCCAGGTCTATAATGTCCTCTCCCTCTCTCCTAAGCTTGTGTTTGAGCTCATTCACAACAGCGAACACGTAAGGGGGGAGTCTCTTTATCCTTGGAAAAGCCCACTCCATCTCTTTGTCAGTCATTCTCGTATTCCTCCTCAAGCTCCTTACACTCAATACACATCGTGGTCACAGGTCTTGCCTTTAACCTCTCGTAAGGAATCTGAGCGCCGCAGTTCTCACATATACCGTAGGTTCCCGATTCTATCCTCATGAGGGCATAGTCTATCTTGTGTATCAGCTTTGCCTCCCTTCCCTTTATCCTGAAGGTCAGATACCTCTCCTCTTCAAGGTCTGCTCTGTCTATCTCGTCTCCACCCTCAAAGGTGACGTTTGAAGGGTCTCTTATCTGCTCCTGGGCAGATTCTATCAGCTTCTCCCTCATCTTGAGGAGACTTTCCCTGAGCTCCTTTACCTGTTCCTCGGTCAAATGTTTCAATTTATACCTCTCTTAATATAATTAGTATATAGCTTCAGCTCCTCTGAACAACACTCCGGAAGTTATATCACCCTCAAGATGTGGAAGGTAAGAACCAGACAGGCTAAGAATATTATGAGTCCATATGCCTTGTAGAGCCAGGTGTGGGTCCTGTATCTACCCTCGTCAACCTGCCTTATCGTCCTGTAGAAGTTAAGGGTTCCAAGAGCAAGGGTCAAAAGACCCACGATTATTATGAATAGCCCTATGCCTATCAAACTGTCATGGTTTCCCTTTATGGGGAAGTTAAAAACCTCCTTTAGCTGCTTCAGGAAGAACTCAAATTTTTCTATCACGAAACCAAAAACTATCAGTGCTATAGCTGTCCTTATCCAGGCGAGGAAGGTCCTCTCTGAAGCCATGTATATCCTTGGGTCCGTGGTTTCCTTGGGCGACACTTCAACACCTCCATCAAGGTATTTTAAGTCCAGGTAAAAGGTCAAAAGACCGGTCACTATGAGAATAACTCCAATGACTGCAGAAGCCTTAGCGAGAAAGTCTATCAGCACGGAAACGTGTATAACCTGCTTGAAGTCCGAAAGTATCTCCAGCTTCCTCAGAAACACGCCGAAGGAGAGGGTATAAAGGGAGAACCTAATGTAACCCAGGTAGGTTCTTTCCACGGACATGTATATTCGGGCGTCCTTTGCGGAAGGAAGATGCTTTGCTATAAGCATTATCTTATATTATAAATTCCTTATTTACTCCCCGACAACCACTCCGCTATCAGCTTTACCTCCATATCCGAGAGTCCCTGCCCCCACGGACACCTCTTAGCGAGCTGGATTACACCCTCTGGGTTATTTTGAAACTTCTGCCTGAGGTACTTCAAGGGCTTCTTGCTGTCCTGAGCGTGACACTTTATGCAGTGATTCTTGAACAGGATTTCCCCTTCATGTACAGCAAAGGCGGCGTTTATCAAGAATAAAAGGGTTATTATCGCAACCATAACTCACCTCCTTCCTTTAGAATTTATGCCTATGCGTTTGGTTGTTTCAGGTGGAGGTACCGGAGGGCACTTCTTCCCGGCTCTTGAAGTTTTGAGGTCTGCAAAGGAAAGAAAGCTAAACCTGCTTTACGTTGGAGCTCAGAGGGGCATAGAAAAGAAGCTTGAATCCCAGATACCCTCTGAAAAGCTCTTCTTGGAGATTTACCCTTACAGAGGTGTCTCCGTTAAATATAAGCTGAGAGCCCTCCTTAGTTACGTAAGAGGTTTTATGGAGCTCAGGCGTGTGGTAGGTGGGGATTTTCGTTCCCTGATATTCGGAGGTTACGCCAGTGTACCGGTGGGTGTTTTAACCCTTTTTAAAAGGAGAGCACTGTTCCTCCATGAGCAGAACTCCGTGCCCAGTATGACCAATAGGAGCTTTTATCCCTTCGCCCGAAGTGTCTTCATAACCTTTGAGTATACAAGGAGGTTCTTCAGGGGAGAGCATGTGGTCAAGACTGGAGTGCCCGTGAGAAGGGAGCTTTTAGAGTTCAGTATGGAAAAGGGTAACGCAAAGGAAGCTTTAGGTTTTGAATCCAAGTCCCCCTTGGTCCTGTTTATGGGAGGAAGTCAAGGGGCGAGGTTTCTTAACACGTTAGGGATTGACTTCGCCAGAAAGACTGGGGTACAGGTCTTGATACTATCCGGTGAGCAAGATTATGAGAGAACTCTTGAGCTGTCAACTAAGCTTGAAAAGGTGAAGGTTTTCCCCTTCAGGACTGATATGGGACTTATATACTCGGCGTCAGACGTTGCCGTTTGCCGGGCTGGTGCTGGGACTGTGACTGAACTGTCTCTCTTTAAGGTTCCTGCAGTCTTCATTCCTTTCCCTCACGCAGCTGGAGACCACCAGTATTACAACGCTAAAGAGATAGAAGACCTTGGGGGTGGATTCGTAGTGCGGCAGGAAGAGGTGAACCTTGAAAAGCTGATCGCCTTTGTGGATAGAGTGTTTGCAAACCTCAAGAGAATGAGGAATTCCATAGGAGCCTTTGCAAATCCAAAGGCAACGGAGTTAATCCTTGACCAGGTTCTCAAGGACTGACCTGAGCTCATCTCGTCTTCTTTCTGTGCTGAGCGGGATATAGGGAATTTCCTCGGGTGGCTCAAAGACTTGTTTCTGTTTTAGGTATATCCTGTAATCTGCATCTGAAACGTCTTTTCTGCCAGAGAGCCTTTTCCTTATCTCACTGTCACCTGCCGTTGCAAGTATGAAGAGGGGGTTTTTAAAGTTCTCCTTCACAAGCTCCCGTTGCCACCTCTTTAAGAAGGTTGCATCAAGAACCACCCTCTTACCTTCAGACAAAAGCTCTTTTGCCCTTCTTACAAGCTCTTCGTAAACCTTTCTGGTTATGTCCTCCGTATATATACCTTTTCCGAACTCAGCCTTAGCCTCCTCCTCCGGTTTCATACCCATAAGCTCCTTCCTTATCACATCACTCCTCAACCACTCGTATCCGAATTCCTCATGGAGTATCCTTGAGACAAAAGATTTTCCTGAACCTGAAAGCCCAAAAACTACAACAACTTCCCTCATAAGGAGGATTTTAATTGACTAAAGGCTCAGGATTTCATATATTAGAAAATATGAATATACTTATTTACTTATTCCTGTTATTGGTAAGCTTCTCCTTTCCGCAGGAGATCTCAAAGCAAGACCTGGAGAAAGGTTACGAAGTTTACAAGAACAACTGTTCTATATGCCATATGGAACAGGCAACCCTGTGGGACTTCCTGAAAGCTCGTCTTAACGTCTTGAATGGTCAGAAGCCAGAAAACATAGATGCCCCTCCTATGAACCTTGTCTCCGCGAGGATTAAGGAGTTCTATCCCACTGAGCTTGAGTTTGTACAGTTTGTAAACGACTATATAACACACCCTTCAAGGGTAAAAGGTGTTTGTAAACCTGCAGCTTACCTATTCTTTGGAACCATGCCACCCATAGGTCAGGGAATGTCCGAGGAAGAAAGGGAAGCCGTTGCCAAGTGGATGTATTACAGATACAGTGACGTATGGGATGACTTTTTCAAAAGGGTAAAGGAACTTCAAAGAAGAGTGCAATCAGAAAAGAGAAGCCTTCCCTGAGCTTCCGTAAAGGCGAATCCTCCTCTTGACAACCTCCTTTACCTCTTCCATGGCAGGTTTTAGGAACTTTCTTGGGTCAACGTTTCGTCTTTCTTCACTCATCATCCTTCTCAATGTTGATATGAAGGCAAGTCTCAGGTCTGTATCGGTGTTTACCTTGTTTATGCCGAGTTCAATAGCTCTTCTTACATCATCGTCAGGCACGCCCCTGGCACCTTTCAGTTCTCCGCCGTACATGTTTATCTCGTTCACATATTCATAGTAAACGCCAGAAGCTCCGTGAAGAACTAAGGGAAGGTTGGTTCTCTCTTTCACCCTTCTAAGCCTTTCAAAATCAAGTCTTGGCTCCCCTTTAAACTTAAAAGCTCCGTGGGCTGTTCCTATTGCCGGTGCGAGGGCGTCTATGCCAGTGCCCAGGGCAAATTCCTTAGCCTGCTCCGGGTCTACTAAAACTTCCTCCACACTCTCCACCTCATCCTCCCTACCAACAAGCCTTCCAAGCTCGGCTTCAACTGATATGCCCAGTGGAGAACACAGGGAGACAACCTTCCTTGTGACTTCAAGGTTTTCCTTGTAAGGTTTGTCCGAATAATCTATCATCACCGATGTGTATCCGTACCTAATCGCGAGCAAGACACTTTCCACACTCCTGCCATGGTCAAGGTGAAGGGCGAAGGGAACCTTGTAAGAGTCCTTTACCGCATGGACCATACCTGCAAGGAACTCTATCCCGGCGTATCCTATGGCACTTTCTGTAGTTTGGAGAAAGACCGGGGCTTCCTCTTCCTGAGCAGCCTCAAGGATAGCCTTTAGGAACTCCATATTGTTGAAGTTAAAAGCACCAACTGCAAAGCCGAATTCATTAGCCCTCTCAAATAGAAGTTTCCCCGACACGAGAGGCATACCTTAATTTTAAGTTTTTTACCCCTTGACATCTGAAAGTAAGTGTTTACTTTTATATCAGGAGGGAAGAGAGATGGATTTTGGATGGCTTGAAGTAGTCATAGCGTCCTTACTTCTCACCCTTGTTGGCGGCACCATACTTACCAGAGGCAGAAGCTGGCTTGACCCGGTGTTCTGGAAGAGATTTGCCATAATAGGCTCGTTGGTGATGTTCGTATTCTTATGGATTCTGACCTTTGATACCCTGAGCAAAACTTCCGTTGGAACTGACAGAGTTCCAAACCCCACGGTTATAAACAAGAGGATAGGATATGAACTGAACGCTGAAAAGGGCTACTTCACTCCCGTTATTCTGGGTGATGAACCCCTCTTTGGAAAAACCTACAGTGAGGAGGAGGCTACCGCCCTCCTTGTTAAAGGAAAACTCGTTATACAGAGCAGGAACTGTATGGACTGTCATACCCTTTTGGGCAATGGAGCTTACTACGCTCCCGACCTTACGAAGGCTTGGCTTGACCCCAAGTGGGAGAAAATCATGATTCCGATGACCGGAGCAAAAACCAGAGAAGAAGCTATGGTGAGGTTTCTTATGCACCCGGACAGGTACGCTACCTGGACGAGGAGGATGCCAAACCTCCATCTAAGTGAGGATGAGGCTAAGGCAGTGGTTGCATACCTGAAGTGGATGTCCGCCATAAATACCAACGGTTTTCCTGACCACTTTGGGAACTCAAAGCTTGTCCAGCTTGATTAAAGGGAGGTTTGAAGATGGGCAAACTCTATGAAAGTCAGAAGATAGCTCTCCTTTACTTTTCCGTGGCTATTGTGCTCTTTGGGGCACAGCTCTTCTTTGGCTTGATTGCCGCCTACCAGTACATAAACCCGGATTTCCTGTACGGTATCCTTCCCTTCTCTGTAACCAGGATGCTTCACATAAACGCAATGGTCGTGTGGTTGCTGATGGGGTTCATAGGCGGTATATACTGGCTCCTTCCCTCGGAAACCGGCAGGGACGTTGTGGGGGCTAAGCTCGGTAAACTCGCCTGGTTCCTGCTGACCGCAGCGGTTGGCATCGTTGTTTTGGTTTACTTATTCAAGCAGATAGGTAAGGGAGATATCTTTACCCTCTGGTTTATAACGGAAGGGAGAGAGTATATAGAAGCACCGAGGTGGGCAGACCTTGGTATAGTCGCGGTTATGCTCATAATATACTTCAACGTGGCTGCTACAGTTCTCAAGGCGGGGAAGATAACCGGTCTTCTCGGCGTCTTGCTTGTAGACCTCCTTGCCCTCGCCGGACTGTACGTGGCAGGTATGTTCTTCACACCGAACATAACTCATGATCAGTTCTGGTGGTGGTGGGTTGTTCACCTCTGGGTTGAGGCTACCTGGGAGGTTCTTGTCGGTGTCCTTATGGGCTACGCCCTAATGACCGTTTTGGGAACTCCGAGAAGGATAGTTGAGGGGTGGCTTTACCTTGAAGTTCTCCTCGTCTTTGGAACAGGGATTTTAGGACTTGGACATCACTACTACTGGATAGGAACTCCCGAGTACTGGCTCGGTATAGGCGGCTTCTTCTCTTCCTTGGAACCCCTCCCTCTCGTTGCCATGATAGTCCACGCCGTTTACGATGCTGGCGTTCACAAGCTCCAGACAGTCAACAGACCAGCCCTCTTCTGGATATTCCTTCAGGCTTTCGGGAACTTCTTCGGAGCAGGCGTATGGGGTTTCATGCACACCCTCCCTCAGATAAACCTCTACTCCCACGGAACGCAAATGTCAGCTTCCCACGGGCACCTTGCCTTCTTTGGAGCTTACGTTGCAACGAACGTAGCCCTTATATATATAGCCCTCCAGCACATAAGAGCCCCAGAAGGTCCTATACTTGACAGTAAGACCTGGAAGGTGGCTTATATAGGAATGATAGTGTCCATGGTGGGAATGGTTGGTGCACTGTTGGTGGCAGGCTTTGCCCAGACCTTCTTTGAAAGAGCCGTAGGCGGTGCTACCTGGCAGGACTTCATAACTGCCCAGATGCACCCATGGGTCAGCGTACCCTACCTCTGGAGGTTCGGCTTTGGGGTTATATTCTTCCTATCCTATCTGGTACTCCTATATGACCTTGCCACGATAGGTAAAAAGGTAACTGTTGCGGAGGTGAAACCGGCATGATAAGTCCTTATGAGGTGGTGGCGCTGCTCGCCGCCGGCTTCTTTTACATCCTTGGTGCGGGTGGATACACTTTCTTCTATACCTACAAAAGACTGAAGGGAGACGGAAAGTACGAGTACGTGGCTTTTGCCTTTATGGGGCTCATGCTCTACTGTGCTTACGTTATGGTTTCAAGTCCTGTCTTCAGCTCCTTCTGGAAGGGACTCCTTTCCTTTGCTACTTTGGGTTACCTGCTGATACCCCACGGTATGTGGTGGGTTGTGGTCAGGATTCATAAGTTTGAAGAGGAGGAAAGGAAACGCTCCCAGACTACTTAAGAGACTGAAGGGAAAGTATCTCTGACCTCTTAGGTCTGTGGTAGAGCATCGTGAGTCCGGAGGTTATCAGAAGAGGAAAGCCGTAGAATCTGTCTCCCAATACGAGCAGTAGAAACCCGAATATACCTATAAACTCTGATATGGCTAAAGAGACTATGACCGCTATCCTGTAAACTTCAAGAGCCTTTTCTAATTTCTTCTCCTTCCCAGCCCTTCTTAGGTAACTTCTCCTTGCGTAAACCGAGTAGGTAATTGTACCTATACTCAGGAGGTAGAAAAGCGTCCTCAGTCTATTCAGGGATTCTTCTCCGAACTCAAAGCCCACGTAACCTTTCAGAAAAAGCCCTAAAACAGTGTACCCTAAGACTGAAAAGAACATTGCAAACCATATCAAGTTTAAGATGTTCCACGTTTTCCCTATATACTCTGTCCTTTCCTCTCTTTTCATACTCAGCCGAACCTTCCGGTTATGTAGTCCTCGGTGAGTTTCTCATTTGGTTTCGTGAATATCTTCTCAGTTTCTCCAAACTCCACAAGTTCTCCAATATACATAAAGGCTGTATAGTCGGATATTCTTGCAGCCTGCTGCATGTTGTGGGTGACTATAATGATAGTAACTCTCTCTTTTAGTTCAACTATAAGGTCTTCAACCTTTGAGGTTGATATTGGGTCAAGGGCGGAGGTCGGTTCATCAAAGAGAAGTATTTCAGGCTCAACTGCTATAGCCCTTGCGATGCAGAGTCTCTGTTGCTGTCCACCCGATAGGGAGTAGGCGTTTATATGCAGTCTATCTTTAACTTCGTCCCAGAGAGCTGCCCTTCTGAGGGCTAACTCAACCGCTTCGTCCAGCAAATTTTTGTTTTTTATCCCCCTTATCCTGAGTCCGTAGGCAACGTTTTCGTATATAGACTTTGGGAAGGGGTTAGGTTTCTGAAATACCATCCCCACCCTCATCCTGACTTTGAGGGGATCAACGTTCGGGCTTATCAGGTTTATGCCATCAGGATGAAGTATAGCCTCACCGTCGTATCTTGCCCCCTCATAGAGGTCGTGCATCCTGTTGAAACATCTGAGCAGGGTTGTTTTTCCACACCCTGAAGGTCCTATTATGGCTGTGACCTTCTTTTCATATATGGGAAGGTTTATGTTCTTGAGGGCATGAAAGCTGCCGTAGTAAAAGTTCAAGTTTCTCACCTCAAGCTTCAAAGTCTCCTTGCCCATTCTCTCTTTCTTCTCCTCCTTAAATATCTTATCGGACTGTACTACCAAACGTAGCGCCTCCTTATTTTGTATCTCAGATAGAAAGCTACTGAATTCATGATAAGGGCTACCACAAGGAGGACAAAGCCTGTAGCTGCTGCATTTGTGTGGAACTCAGCCTGCGGACGGGATACCCAGTTGAACATCTGTATGGGCAACACGGTAAAGGGAGACTTGAGCATACCTATAAAATCTTCCCATGGGGCTGGGGGTAGAAAGGCTATGTAGGTGAGAGCTCCGATAGTTATAAGTGGTGCAGTTTCGCCCACCGCCCTTGAAGCCGCTATTATCACGCCAGTCAGGATGCCTCCAGAAGAGTAGGGAAGTATATGATGAAAAAGCGTTTCCCATCTGGTTGCTCCTAAGGCGTAAGCAGCTTCCCTTATGGAACGGGGTATCCTTCTTATAGATTCTCTCGTTGCCACTACCACAACGGGGAGCATTAAAAGACCTAGGGTCAGTCCAGCGGTTAATATGCTTTCACTGAAGCCGAGCCTGTATACGAATATTCCGAGAGCTAAGAGACCGTAAACTATTGATGGAACCGCAGCGAGGTTTGCTATGTTCGCCTCTATAATTCTTGCGATCTTACCTTTGCTTCCGTACTCCTCAAGGTAAATACCTGCAGGTATTCCCAATAGGATGGACCAGAATATAGCTCCCCCCATCACGTAAATCGTTCCGACCCATGCCGAAAGGATGCCTGCCCTTTCAGCCTTCCTTGAGGGGAAGGAGGTATAAAACTTGGGGTCTGTGATCTTAGACCAGCCGTCTATAAGCAGGTCTATAGCTACCGCAAAGAGGAACGTTATAACGAAGAAAACCGCGAGGGCTCCGAGAAATCTAAAGAGAAGGTCTTTCCTTTTAACTCCAGATATGTATGAGTTCACGTCAAACTTAAGTATCTCTTCTCTCAGCCTTACATCAACCGGTTCCATCAGTACCCTACCACCTTTGATTTCACGTAAACGGCAAGAGAGTTAAATACAAGTGTAATAACGAACAGGGTAAGTCCAGCTGCAAATATGGATAGGTATTCAAAGGAGCCAAAAGGCAGGTCTCCCAGAGCTACCTGCACTATGTATCCCGTTATCGTCTGAACGGGTTGAAGAGGGTTTAAGGTAAGCTGGGGATACATACCCGCGGCTATGGCAACCACCATCGTTTCACCTATAGCCCTTGATACACCGAGTAGATAAGCGGCGAGTATTCCGGAGCGGGCAGCGGGTATAACCACTGAGAAAGCTGTCTTCAGTTTGGAAGCCCCCAGCGCATAGGAAGCCTCCCTCAGATACTGGGGCACCCCTTTGAGGGCATCCTCCACCATAGAGGCGGTGAAGGGAAGTATCATGATACCTAAGACTATGCCCGGAGACAGCGCATTCATGCCCTCAAGGGTAAGACCTAAAGGACTCAGTAATTTTTGAAGTAAAGGTGTAACAAGCAAGAGGGCAAAATATCCGTAAACTACCGTTGGGACAGCTTCAAGGAAATCAAGGAAAGGTTTTACGGTTTCTCTGACCTTTACAGAAGCATACTCGCTCAGATACACCGCTATCAGAATACCTAAGGGTAAAGATACAAGCAAGGCTATTCCTGCTATCAGAAAGGTTCCAGAAAGCAGGGGCCATATGCCTATCTTTTTCGTGACGAAGGTAGGAGACCATTCGGTTTCTGTGAAGAACCTTATTAGAGAACTTGGAAACCCACCCCCATCGGGGTGGGTAAAGAACCTTATGGCGTCGCTTAGGAGAACGTAGATTATACCTAAGGTTACCAGTATGGTGGCACTACCCATAAGGAAGAGAAAGGCGTAAAGGAAAGTGTCCAGCCTCCTCTTCGTCTCTAACCTCATTTCTTAAGCTCTCTGGTTAAGAGTTCCTCTATCGTAAGACCTACCTCTGGGTGACCTCCGAAAACTGTTCCCGTCTCAAACTTCCTGAACCTCTCTAATGCCATCTCGTACGCCTTTTCTGGCAAGGGTATGTAGCCTACCTCCTTGGCTATTTCAGGAGCTATCTTCAGGTAAAACTCAACAAACTCCTTAAGCTCAGGTCTTTCCTTTGCTTTCTTGGCGTTAACGTATATAAAGAGAGGTCTTGAAAGTGGCTGATACTCACCACTTTTAACCGTTTTTTCTGAAGGCAATACGCACTTTCCGGTTTTGGGATTCTTTATGGCAACAGGTTTAACCTTTCCCTTGTTTTCAACAACGTAGGCAAGACCAAAGTAACAGAGAGCGTACCTGTCTCTGGAAACAAAGTTTACCAGGACGTTATCATCTTCGGAGGCTGTGTAATCACCTCTGCTTGCCTTTGCCTTTCCGACGATAGCTTCCGTGAAATAGTCAAAGGTCCCCGAGTCTGAACCCGCTCCGCATAGCTTGATAGGTTCGTTGGGCCATTTGGGATTTAGGTCTGACCACTTGAAGGTCTTACCCTGAGATTCGGGCTTCCATACCTCCCTAAGCTGCTGGACAGTCATACAGTTAGCCCAGTTGTTCTCAGGGTTAACGACAACCGCAAGACCATCGTAGGCAACGGGAAGCTCAATGTACTCTATACCGTTCTCTTTACACTTTTCCATTTCCTTTTTAAGGATAGGTCTTGAGGCGTTAGATATATCAGTCTCTCCCCTGCAGAACTTCTTAAAACCTCCTCCCGTTCCAGAGATTCCTACGGTAACTCTGACCTTGCCCCTCTTGGCGTTCTGAAACTCCTCCGCTACGCCCTCAGTTATTGGGTAAACTGTAGAAGAGCCGTCAATCTTTATAACGGGCACCGCCTTTGCCGGTGCGGACACCAGCGCAACGGTTCCTACGGAGAGAACGGCAGCCTTCAGCATTCCCTTTTTCATTTTAACACCTCCTTGTAGTTTGTTTCATAACTGAGCTAATTTTATGGAGGAATTGTTAAGGAATTGTTAAAGCTTATCTTTATTACCTTAAGTCATGAGGGAAGTGCTGGATAAGGTTTCAATAGGAGTTGTGATCCTCTCTAAAAAGGGAGTTGTAGAGTATGCAAATGAATTCTGCACCCAAAGAGGAATAACCCCACCAGACTACGCAGGAAGGAAGTACTATGAAGTAATGAGAAGCCTTGACCTCATAGGTTTCGTGCGGGAGCTTCTAGAGGGTAAGGCAAAGCCTATGAACTTTGAGCTTTCTGGAAGAACCTTTAAAGCTGTTCCTTTAGAGAACATTCCGGCTTTCCAGATAGAGGACATCACACAGCTCGTCAGGTTTGAAAAGCTCCAGAAGGAGTTTGCCGCATCGGTGAGTCACGAACTTAGCACGCCCATAACCGCGATAAGGGGACTCCTTGAGACTGCACTCCTGGACGAACCTCCGAAGAGGGAGTTTGTTGAGAAAGCTTTAAAGCGTGTGGAGGGTTTAGAGAATCTTATAAAAGCTCTTAGGTTTCTCGTCCTGCTGGATACCAGAGCTGTGCTGAACAGAGAAAGGCTTCCCCTGAAATCTCTGATTTCCAGCGTGATTCAGGACTTGAGAGAGGAGATAGACACCAGAGGGGTGAGCGTGGAGATAGAGGGTGAAGAAGTAGAGATTGAGAGCGATAGAGAGAAGCTATACGTTCTGCTCAAGAACCTGATAGAGAACGCCGTCAGATACAACAGAGAGAGAGGAAAGGTTCTTATTGAGCTTGAGAGAACCCCTAACGGGGTTGAGGTAAGAATTGAAGACACAGGAGAGGGGATATCCAAAGAGGAGCTGCCCCTGATATTCCAGCCCTTCGTGGGAGGAAAAAATAAAAAGGGTATGGGTCTTGGGCTTGCGATAAGCAAGAAGATAGCAAACTTCCTTGGAGCTGAACTTGAAATAGAGAGCGAGGAGAGAAAGGGAACTAAGGTGAGGGTTTCTTTACCTGAGAGTTAATCCTCAATCTTATAACCAAACCCCCTCACTGTCTTTATAAACCTTCCGTATTCCCCCAGTTTATCCCTCAGGTGCTTTATGTGAACGTCCACAGTCCTGTCGGTTGAATCTCTATCAAAGCCCCAAACCTCCTCTATTATTCTCTCTCTGCTCACAGGCTTTCCGTAGTTCTCAAGCAAGAACCTTAAGATACTGAACTCAGAAGGAGTCAGTTTTATCTCTTTACCTTCAACGGTGACCTTCACCCTCTCCGTGTCCACCTCAAGCCCGCCGAACTTGAAGACTTTGGTATCCTTCTTCCCCTTTGCCCGCCTCAGAACCGCCTTCACCCTTGCTACAAGCTCCTTTATGGAAAAGGGTTTAGTTATGTAATCGTCCGCTCCGAGCCCGAAGCCTTCCAGCTTGTCCTTTTCGGAGACCTTAGCGGTCAGGAAGATAACGGGTATGTCCGCAAAGTCCGGTCTGTTCTTTAAAAACCTCGCTATCCGGAAGCCGTCAAAGTCCGGGAGCATTATGTCTATGACCACGAGGTCCGGAACTTCCTTCTCAATATGGGAGAAGAATTCTAAAGCTCTTTTGAAGTGAGTAACCTCAAATCCCTCTCTCTTAAGGGCTTCCTGAACAACGAGGGCGATATCCTCATCATCCTCAATCAGGAAAACTTTCATTTCCCTGTCTTCCATAACCTTTAAAATAAAAATAAAGAAACCTTCTGTTAAAATTCTGTTAAACCGTCATGAAGAGGAGCTTACCTGACGTTTTCTTTGTAAATGTAAACAGGGTTTTCTTCTTTCTGATGAAGCTTTTAATGTGGTTCGTTATAGCCCTGGAGTTGTTGAAGATAGGGAGCTTTATACTCCAGGCTCTCCAGAACTTCCCCGGCACTCCAGACTTCACTTACAGGCTTGTAGTTAAGCTTTTAAACATCTTGATTATCTATGAGATATTCGTTACCCTTACCAGTGCCTTTGAACTTCAGAGGATAAAGCTAACCTACGTGGTTGACACAGCTATAGTGTTTTTCATAAGGGAGCTGATAGTCCTTACCTTCTCCAACAAGGAGATTCCCACTCAGTCAGCTTTAACCTTTGGAGGAATAATTCTGGCTCTTGGGTTGCTCAGATTAATTACCATACGTTTTTCTTTACAGCCATCTCTTCCTGCGGAAGAAAAAAAGAAGCCCCATTCCTATGAGCAGCATAAAAAGTAGAACAGCCGGGTATCCGTACTTCCACTCAAGTTCGGGCATGTACTTGAAGTTCATACCGTACACGCCAGCTATGAAGGTCAGAGGTATAAAGACCGTGGCTATTATGGTAAGAACCTTCATTATCTCGTTCATACGGTTACTCACGCTTGAAAAGTAAACGTCAAGGAGCCCACTCACGGTATCACGCATAGTTTCCGTGATGTCTATGACCCTTATGATGTGGTCATAAACGTCCCTGTAGTATATAAGACTCCTCTTCCTTATAAGGCTTGAATCCTCCCTCAGGAGCCTGTTCATTTCATCTCTTGTAGTCCAGAAAACCTTAAAGGCGTAGTTAAGGTCTCTTTTAAGGAGGTGTATGTCCTTAACTATATGTGGGTAAGGTTCAGAAAGGACCTCATCTTCAAGGGTATCAATGACCTCTCCAAGTGTCTCAAGCAGGACGAAGTAGCTGTCAACCACAATATCAAGGAAGGAGTAAAGGAGGTAGTCAGCCCCTTTCTTTCTGATGCTCCCCTTGTTATTCCTTAGCCTTGTCTCTACAGGTTTGAAGATATCACTCTTTCTCTCCTGGAAGGATATGAGGAAGTTTCTCCCGAGGACCAAACTTATCTGCTCGGATTTCATACCCTTCTCGTAGCTGAGTGTCCTCATAACGACGAATATGTAGTCTTCAAAGAACTCTATCTTCGGACGCTGGTGTACGTTGAGAATGTCCTCAAGGGTCAGAGGGTGTATACCAAAAAGCTCTCCGAGCTTCTCAATCTGCTCTACCCTGTGAAGTCCCACAACCCTTATCCACGTTACAGTCTGGGTGTCTTTGAAGGGCATTAATTCCTCAACCCTTTCAAGATTGCGCTCGCTGTAACTATCTGGAGAATAAGTGATGAGGCTTAATTCAAACTCTTCCTCCTTTTCACCTGTATAGACCAGCGTTCCAGGAGGTACACCGACCTTTTTAGAGAGTCTCCTCTTCCATATCATTGTGGCTTCCTCACCTCTTCACAGGGAACAAGCATTCCCTCCACAGGTATGAGCTTGGAACAGTCCACCCCTACCACCCTTTTAAGGCGGGTGAAGCCTTCCTTCAAGGAATTTAACGCTGCCCTGCATTGTCTCACCTGTTTATTGAAGAGCTCTTCTTGCTTTTTATTGGGACAGGGTCTGAACCTGTAAACGTAGGGCATTCTCACTCCTTTCCTAAAACCCTTCTACGGGGATCCTTCCCTCGTAGATCGCCTTTCCTACGACCACACCATCAACCACACCGTAGAGTTTTTCAACGTCCTCCAGAGAGGATACGCCTCCGGATGCAAGGACAGGCTTTTTAACCACCGATTTTATCTCCCTGTAAGGTTTAACATCCACGCCTTCAAGACTTCCATCTCTCTCAATTATCGTATAAAGGTAGCCCCATATAGGTTTGCTGTCATAAGCACTTGCGAGCTCTTCAGGGGTTGTGGAACTCTCCTCTCTCCACCCACCGACAGCCACCTTTCCTTCCTTTGAATCTATGGAAAGTATCACCTTGCCGGGGAAGTCTAAAATTATCCTCTCAAATTCATCAGGGTCTTTCAGAGCAAGCGTACCTATTACAACGTAGTCTATCCCCTCATCAAAAAGTGCTTTTGCAAGCCCGTAGCTTCTTACGCCTCCACCGAACTCTATCTCCCCGTTAAAAACGGCTCGGACTCTTTTTATATGCTGGATATTCTTTGGCTTTCCGCCTTCAGCTCCGTCAAGGTCAACCAGGTGTATCCTTTTGAAACCTGCGGCACCAAAAATTCCTGCAAGCTCCTCCGGAATGTATGGATACACCTTGGCTTTATCAAACTCACCCCTGAACAACCTTATGACTTTGCCCTCTTTTATATCTATAGCTGGGATAACGAAGCTCTTTATGTCCATCTATAATATTCTACGGTATGAAGAGAGTGGTGCTTTCGCTGATGCTTCTTATCGGAGTCTCATTTTCTCAGGAAGGCTTGAGTAAGTATTACCTTGTAGAGAGGGTGTTCCTTATGCCCTTCGTATTCAAATATGCAGATGAGATAGGACTTGATAACTCCCAGATGGAGAAGATAAAAAACTTTGTGAAGGAGAATGAGAAGGAAACTGAAAGGAACACAAAGATACTGGAGTACCTTAACAGAAAAGCCAAACTTATGATCCTTGAGGGAAGTGATGAGAAGGAACTCAGGGAAGTGCTTGCTGACATAGCTTCCGTGAAAATGGAGATGTCCCTGCTCAACGCGAGAAGTGTCAGGTTTTTAAGGGAGACTCTTACTCCCGAACAGTTTGAGAAGCTTAAAAATATAATTGTGGTGAGACTCTTTGAGCTTCAACAGTGAGGCTGGAAGTTTCCTATTTAACAAACAGGGGCAGGGTAAGAAGCAAAAATGAAGATGCTTTGCTTATAGACCAGGAAGTTATCTGTGGGCTGTCCCTGGATAAGCCTGTCCTGAAAACCTTTCATGTTGAACGCCAAGTTTCCTTAGCTGTTGCGGACGGTATGGGAGGTCTTCCCTGTGGTGAGGAAGCCAGCAGGCTCACCCTTGAATACCTCAGAGGTTTTCATGTTTCAGATAGGGAGGAGCTTCTGATACTTTTAAAGAAAGCAAAAAGACATCTTGACAGCTACGTTGAAGTCCATGGGCGCTGCAGGGGTATGGGTACAGCCGTTGCGGGTATCTTTATTGAGAGCTCTAAAGCGGTGGTTTTCAACGTTGGAGATTGCAGGGTTTATAGGAAGAGGGAACAGCTCCAGAGACTGACAAGAGACCATACAGAGGCTTACGAACTCTATGAGGGGGGGATAATAGGCGAAGAGGAAATTAGAAATCATCCTTACAGGAACATCCTTACCTCCGCTATTACGGGTGGGTACTTTGAGGAATTTGAAGTGTTCGTTCATGAGGTTGACGTAAACCCCGGAGACCTGTTCCTTATATGCTCGGACGGGTTATGGGGAGAGCTCCACGAAGGTGATATGAGTCTCTGTACGGGCATGTCAACCTTTGAAGGGTCCGTGTGTCTTTTTGAGAAAGCTTACCGTGGGGGGAGTGATAATATAAGCTTTATTCTCGCTAAAGTTCTCTGAAGGCTACGAAGTCCATGATTTTGAGAAGTTCTTCCTTATACGGGTTGTCCGGAAACTCGCTCAGTATGTCCTTGGCTGCAGAAAGCTCCAGTATTGCCCTTTCTTTAGTTTTTAGGTCGCCTCCAAGGCTTAGAACCGCCCTTCTGAGGTCATCTATAGCTTCTTGTGATGGGTTTGTATCCCTTAAAACTTTCCTGACCTCATCTTCATCCAGACCTTTTAGGACAGATAGTAGGGGATAGGTGGTTTTCCCCTCTCTGAGGTCGTTACCCACAGGTTTGCCTGTTTTTTCTGGATTTCCGGCGTAGTCCAGAAGGTCGTCAATGAGCTGAAATGCCCTCCCCATTCTCAAACCAGCCTCGTAGAGCTTTTCCTTACTATCGCATCCTCCGGACATACCTCCGACAGCCATACATGTCCCGAACAGGACTGCCGTTTTTCCATCTATAATCTGAAAGTACTCCTCCTCCGTTATAAGCTCACCAACCTTGCTCAACTCAAGCACCTGAGCTTCAGCCATGTCCATAACAGCCTGACTGACAAGTTTTATCATCTCCATAGTACCGTAAGTTGAAAATAAGTGAAGGGCTTTCGCATACATGTAGTCTCCTGTAAGAACGGCCACCTCGTTTCCAAATATAAGGTTTGCTGATTCCCTACCTCTTCTCTTTTTAGCTCCATCTACAACGTCATCGTGAAGAAGCGAGGCAGCATGTATGTATTCAAGACCTACCCCTAAGGGGAGAGCTCTTTCGGGTTCACCCCCACACATACCGCAGGCTAAGACCGTTACAAGTGGTCTCAACCTCTTCCCGCCGCCTTCTATAAGGTATCTGCCGGTTTCTAAAACGAGCCGTACCTTTGGGTTTAGCTCCTCAATAAGCCTTCTCTCTATACTCTCCAGAAACAGCATCTTCCTTTCACGTGCCCGGCGGGACTTGAACCCGCGACCCCGGGGTCCGGAGCCCCGTGCTCTATCCATCTGAGCTACGGGCACTGATTATTTTATGATAACCCTGTAATCGTGTTTCTCTAAAGACTTTAACTCCGGGGGTAGCCTTTCTATGTCCTCCATCATCCTCTCTCTTATCTCGTTCAAACTCGGTAGCTTTATCTTCAGAGATCCTCCCTCAATCACCTTATCTACGAGACTTTCCCCTTCAGCCTCCTCTCCGTAAATCACAACCTCATCCCGCTCCATCCCCTTTTCCCCGTAAAACCTGTATACCTGTCTCTTAAAGGGGAAGGTAGCTTTTCCTGGACTTGTCTTGACCTTGGGTTTGCCCTCGTACTCTACCAGTTTGTAAGCCATGTCAAGGTATGGGGCATCTGCGGAGGTTATGAACTTGGTTCCGACCCCGAAGGCGTCTATAGGACAGCCCTTAGAGAGCCACTTATCTATCCTGTACTCATCAACACCACCGCTGACTATTATCTTCACCTCCTTTAGTCCCCCTTCGTCAAGGATTCTCCTCACCTCCTTTGAAAGGTACTCTATATCCCCACTGTCAAGCCGCACACCCACGACGGGAACCCCCTTCCTTGCGAGTTGGACGGTTTTCTTTGCCGCTTCAATCGTATCGTAGGTATCAAGGAGGAAGACAGCGTTCTTTGGGAAGCTTTCAGCGAAAGCCTTAAAGGCTTCTTCTTCCCGGTCAAAGATCATTATGTAGGAGTGGGCAACCGTTCCGAACACAGGTATGCCAAACCTCCTTCCCGCTTCAAGGTTAGATGTCCCTGCAAAACCGCTTATGTAGGAAGCCCTTGCAGCGTATATGCCCGCTTCAAGCCCGTGGGCTCTCCTGAATCCAAAGTCAACCAGAGCTTTTCCCCTTGAAACCAGGAAGCTTCTTACAGCCTTTGAGGCTATAACTGTCTGGAAGTGAATAATGTTTATCACCAGGGTTTCAAGTATCTGAACTTCAGGGAGACTCCCCTCAAACTGAACTATGGGCTCGTTTTGGAAGAATATTCTTCCCTCAGGTATCGCATATATGTTTCCCCTGAACTCATAGTCCCTAAGATAGTCAAGGAAGTCTGTGGAGAACCTGCCCAGGTTCTTGAGGTATTTGAGTTCTTCATCTCCGAACCGAAACCTCTCTAACTGTTCAAGGAGCGTTTCCAGTCCACAGGATACAAGAAAGTTTCTCGCTTCCGGGAGTTTTCTGACAAAGAGGCTGAAGACGGCATTGCCGGTCTTTCCATGTTCAAGGTAGCTTTGAGCCATAGTGAGTTCGTACAGGTCTGTGCAGAGCCCCAGTTTCTCCATTTGACTTATTTTAAACTGTATAGGGCGTCACTCTCATCTCAAACTCTTGTAAATCGCTGAGCTTAAACTTATCCTTATACTTAGAATTGAACCAGGAGGTAAGGAATGGAAAGGAAGGAAGAGCTTAAAGAGGAAATTGAAGAGGTTAAAGAAGAATTGAAGAAAGAAGAGGAAGAGGTTGAAGAACTCCAAAACAGGATAAGAGAACTGGAAGAAAAGGTAAAGAAGCTTGAAACCATAGCTAAGAACTCAAACATAAGGGCAGCGGAACTCCAGAGAGAGATAGAGTACTTGAAAGAGAGGTACAGGAAGGACATTGAGGAGCAGAGAAAGTTTGGTTATGAGGCTCTGACCCTTGATATACTCAATGTGCTTGATAACTTTGAAAGGGCTTTATCGGCTGCCGCTACCACGAAGGACTTTGACTCCTTGCTCAGAGGAGTTGAAATGATTTATTCAGAGCTCAGAAGAATTCTTGAAAGGTACAATGTTCAGGAGATAGACATTCAAGGAAAAGAATTTGACCCTTACCTGGCAGAGGCGGTTGAGACCGTCCAGGCTCAGGAACACCCACCAAACACTGTCGTCAAGGTTCTTCAGAAAGGTTACAAACTTCACGGGAAAGTTATAAGACCCGCAAAGGTGGTTGTATCCCTGCCGGAAGAGGAGATAACGTGATGGAGATAAGGTTTAAGGACTTTCACAGGAAGCTGGCACCCTTTAAAGATGAAAGCATGGAACAGCTTCTGGAGGAGCAGGTAAATGAATGGATAAGACTCAACAGGGTAAAGGTTATAAATGTTGAAACCCTCTGGCAGAGAAATTCCCATGTTTCTGTGGGGATAAGGGTATGGTACACAGTCGGTGAAGAGAAATGAGGAGGGCAGGTATATTCATAGACGGTACAAACCTGTACTTCATACAGAGAAACTACCTGAATGTGAAGATAGACCTGGTCAAATTTGTGGAGTATTTCAAGAGGTTTTACTCAATATACAACGTCTTCTTTTACCTGGCTTACAGGGAGGAAGATGAAAAGCAAGAGAAGTTTTACAGGATGTTGGCTTTCAGTGGTATAACCGTAGTCAGAAAGCCGATAAAACACCTGCCGGATGGGAGCTTTAAGGGAAATCTTGACGTTGAAATGGCTATAGATATGCTCCTTACTAAGGATAACTACGATGTTGCTATCCTGTGCTCCGGAGACAGCGATTTTGAGAAGCTTATAAACGTTCTACGCTCCTTTGGAAAAGAGGTCGTATGTGTTTCCACCAGGGATAGTTCTTCCATAGAGGTGGTTAACGCAGCGGATAGATATATAGAGTTAAGGGACATAATAGAAGAGATAAAGCTGGAGGAAGCTGTGAAATGACAAAACCTACACTCCTACCCTTTGAGAGAATTCTTACCGTCCCTGAATCAAACCTTATAAAGAGAAGCATACTGACCGCAATGGAGGTTTTTGAAAGATGGGGCTATAACTATATAAAACTGCCTGCCTTTGACCACTATGAGGTTCACGTGAAAGCCCTGGGGAGCAAATCTTCGGGGACGATAGTCTTTAAAGATACACAGGAGGGCGAGCTGATAGGCTTGAGGTCAGATTTTACTACACAAGTTGTGAGGAGCGTTAGCTTCTTTAAGGTCTGGCACTTCCCCCTTAGGCTTTACTACTTTGGAACTCTCTTCTCCTCAGAGAACAACACCTGGGAGAGGTTTCAGGTAGGGCTTGAACTTATAGGAGTAAAAAATGTTGAAGGTGATGCCGAGGTTATATCCGCAACAGCGGAGTATATAAAAACCCTAGGTATAAAGGGCGTGGTTGCAACCATAGGTCATGTAAACATAGTCAGGAAGCTTTTGGAAAATCTGAAGGATGAACTTAGGGACGAGGTGAGAGAAGCCTTTAGGGAGAGGAACCTTAGCCTTTTAAGAGAGATTTTTGACAACGGGCTGATATCCCGGCTTCCGCTGATTCAAGGAAAGGAAGAGGCTTTGAGGGTCTTGTCGGAGCTGGGACTTGAAGAGGAGAGGGTTGAACTTGAAGAGCTCGGCAGGCATCTGGAGGAAGCTGGGATTGATTTTATTTATGACCTTTCTGAGGTTAGAGATTTCCCTTACTACACAGGTGTGGTCTTTGAGTTCTTTCATCCAAATATCGGCTCACCCATAGCAGGGGGTGGCAGATACGATACCCTATCCCAAGCTTACGGTGAGAGTTTTCCTGCAACAGGTGGAAGTGTATACATAGATAAACTCCTCCCTCTGTTAAAACCCAAACCTGAGGAGAAGGATTTCTTTGTGATAGACCTATCCCATAAAAAGAAGTTCGGTTTTAAAGTAGCCTCACTCCTACGTTCAAAGGGGTACAAGGTTGGTAGGGATATAGTAAGGAGAGCCCTTGAGCATTCCTTAGATTACGCTTTTTCCGAGGGATACAAAAAGGTCGTGGTTGTAACTGACGAGAAGGACGTTAAGGTATACACGACGGTAAAGGACTACTACCTTGTGAGCTTAGAGGAGTTCCTTAAGCTTGTCTAAGTAATCAAGCCTCTCCCAGGGGAACTTCTCCCTTCCGAAATGCCCATAACAGGCAGTGTCCCTGTATATAGGTCTTCTTAGGTCTAGGAGCTCTATTATGTCGCAAGGTTTCAAAGGGAACAGCTTTAGAACAGCATCCTCTATCCTCTCCTTATCCACCTTCTCAGTTCCAAAGGTTTCTATATCAAAAGCCACAGGCTCGGTGAGTCCAAAGGCGTACCCTATCTGAACAACACATTTGTCCGCCAAACCCGCCGCGACGATATGCTTGGCTATCATCCTTGCCATGTAAGAGCCAGACCTGTCTGTCTTTGTGGGATCCTTGCCAGAAAAGGCACTCCCTCCAGAAAAACCTATATCCCCGTATGCGTCAGAAACTATCTTCCTTCCTGTCAGTCCTGTATCAGCAACGGGTCCTCCTATAACGAATCTTCCCGTTGGATTTACCCTTATGTTAGTTCTGTTCCCAAGGAGCTCAGAAGGAACTTCCTTCCTTATAACCTCTTCAATCACAAGCTCTCGCAGATTCTGGATTGATATATCTGGGTCATGGTGCACATAGGCTACTATATCTTTGATGAACTGGGGTTTGCCGTCTTCGTATATCATGCTTACCAGAACCTTCCCGTCAGGTCTAAGAAATGGGCACTTACCAGTTTTTCTAAGCTCTGATATCTTCCGGGTTATCCTGTGAGCAATGGTTATAGCCCATGGCATAAGGTTAGGAGCTTCCTTCACTGCATAACCAACAACTATGGCTGTATCTCCTGCACCCTCACCAGACACACCCAGGGCTATCTCTGGACTCTGCTCATCTATAGATGTTATTACTGCGCATGTGTCCGCATCAAAACCAAGCTCGGGTTTTGTGTAACCTATATCCTTTACGACACCTCTGACCACCTTAGGTATATCCACAAAGCTTTCTGTAGAGAGCTCGCCTCCTACCATAACGAGCCCTGTGGTGACCAGTATTTCAAGGGATACCTTGCTGTATGGGTCCTTTTTGAGGAACTCATCAAGTAAAGTGTCCGCTATCTGGTCGGCTATCTTGTCAGGGTGACCTTCCGTCACCGACTCTGCCATTCTGAGGGAGTACATGCTTAATATTTTAAAGTATTAGGGCTCCGTAGGTTCATCTGGAACTGTATGGTCTATCTTCTGGTCAGGGCAGAGTCTTCTTGGCTCCCATTCGGGATGCACGTCCGGGTCTATAGGCTCAACGGGAACGGTAGGTTCTATCTTGGGTTTCTCTTCCATAGCTAAACCCTCCTTTCCTTTCTTAATATAGTCACCAGATGCCAAGGTTAAAGAGGAGGTCGGTAGCTTCCTCCTCCAGAGTCCTATCAACACCCCCACTTCCTATGCTCGTAAACTCAATGCCCTCTATCTCCTTCAGGGGCGTTGGTAAGGGTAAGTCCTCTGCCTCATAAGGGCTCGCAAGATATATAAGTCTTTCCCCTTCCTTCTTTATAGACAGACCGTAGGCTTTAAGAAAGGCGTTCCTCCATACCACGATGAAGAGTTTCAGGAAGAAGGATAGGTTTGTAGGTCTGTAGGAGGGATGGGGTTTATACTTCTCAGGTTGTCTTATGCCTTCAAGTTCCATTTTCTTTATGATTCTCTCCACCTGTTGGGGAGGTGGGTGTTTTACCTCAGGCCAGCCGAATATATCCGGAGCCTTTCTACCGAGTTTAAATACCCATGAGGTAAGCCTGGTGAACTCCTCCGCTGGGGGAACTAACAGGTACCTGAACTCCCTCTGTCCAAACTCAACTTTTTCGGGTAGGTCCTCTACAACTTTGAGGAGAGCTCTTGGTCCTTCCTTTCTAAGCAGGTCTTCCACCTCATAGAAACCCAGGTATTCACTTCTCCACAGGGATATGAGTATAGGTTCTCTACCCAGACCGAAGGGCATCAACCTTATACCTGAAAGAATCAATCTTTCACGGCGAGTTCTTCCTGCAAGCCAGAGGTATTTGTCCAGGTATATCTTGAATTCCCTTGGACTTGACAGAAGCCTCTCCCACCCTTCCTTGCTAACTTCAATGGTATCAACTACGTCCACAAAGTTAAAGGGTAAACTAAAGTTTCCCATATGAGATTTCAATATAAACTTTTTTAGCCTACAAGCACATCTCTGTACTTTACAGCTACCTCTCTTATCTCCAGCACTGCCTCAATCACGTACTCCAGGTCTTTCAGAGGTATCTGGTTTGGTCCATCGGATAGGGCTTCTTCCGGGTTGGGGTGCGTTTCCATAAATATCCCGTCACATCCCACCGCAACTGCAGCTCTCATAAGGGGAAAGGCAAACTCCCTCTGACCGCCCGACCTGTCACCCATCCCACCTGGAAGCTGTACGCTATGGGTGGCGTCAAATATTACCTTTGCAAACTTTGACATTATGGGGAGACTTCTAAAATCAACAACCAGGTTGTTGTATCCAAAGGAAACCCCCCTCTCCGTAATGAATATGTCCTTTGCCCCTCCGAACTGGAGCTTCTTTACGATATTCTCAGCATCCCAGGGAGCTAAAAACTGGCCTTTCTTCACGTTTACAGCCTTTCCAGTTTTCGCAGCGGCGAGCAGGAGATCCGTCTGTCTGCATAGAAAGGCGGGTATCTGGATCAGGTCCACCACTTGACTTACGGGTTCCGCTTGCCAGCTCTCATGTATGTCAGTAGTTACCTTTAGGCCAAGCTCCTCTTTAACCTTCTGTAAAACATTGAGTCCATACTCAAGCCCGTGCCCCCTAAAAGAGTTTATAGAGGACCTGTTCGCTTTATCAAAAGAGGACTTAAACACGAAGTCCACCTCTGGAAGTTTCTCACTAAGCTCTTTGAGCTTTTGGGCAACGGGAAAAACCGTCTTTTCGCTCTCTATGGCGCAGGGTCCCGCTATTATAGTAAACTTTTTCATACCACTCCTCCGTATATAATACTAATTCCGAGACCTTCGGGAGGGAAGGATGATACACGAGCATCAGATAGAGAAGCTTAAGGGGAAGTTCTTCACCGAGGAGGAACTGAAGAGGGAGGTTAAACTTTACAGTATCGTTCAGGATATAAAGCGAGATATCAGGGAGCTTATAAAAGAACACTTCAAGAAGACAGACCAGGAATTCAATTATGTCCAGCAGGTGAGCGATAACTACGGGATACTTGTAAGGGTAACCAAGGATAAGGAAACGGGGAAGCTTTATTACTTCTATTACTTCAAGCACAGGATACCTTACAGAGAGTATTATTTTTATAAGGAGGAAGAGGAGGCATGAGGATACTTCCATTCTTTGTGGCGGGAGCGCTTCTCGCAGGATGTGCTCCTGTATCCCAACAACCCGAAAGGGTTTCCGAGGTTGAGATAAAGCTCACTCGCCTTGAACAGAAGCAGGCGGACATTGAGAAGGACATTGAGAAAACCAACGAAAGGATAGACAAGCTTACGGAACTTATCTCTGAGCTCAGGCTTGAGATAGAGAGGCTAAAGCTCAGATTGCTGACGGGCACAGGGGAGACAGGACAAGCACCTCCAAAGGAAACCTCAACGATGGACACACAAGCAAGACTCTCTCCGGAGAAGGTACCTGTTCCTTCGGAGACAGGAGGGGAAGCCCCTGTCCAACCCCAGCAGGAGCAGCAGGCTGTTGAGGACGCTGAAACTGCATACAAAAAAGCTATAGAGCTTTACAGTGTGAAAAAACTCTATGAAGCGAGGGATGCCTTCTTAGATTTTATAAAGAAGTTTCCTGAGAACAAGTACACGGACAACGCCTTCTTCTGGATCGGAAAGATATACCAGGAGCTGGGGGATACCCAGAGGGCGGAAGAGATATACAAGAGTTTGGTGGACAAGTGTGAGAAGGGAAAATTACCCGAATGCAACAAGCTTCCTGATGCATACTTTCAGTTGATGAGGATATACATAGATAGAGGGAACGTCGCTGAAGCAAACAAGTATTACTCTACACTGATAGAACGCTTCCCAACGTCTGATGCTGCGGTTAGAGCAAGGGAGCAAAAACTCCTTCTGGGAGAATAGCCCTATGAATATTCCCAGACACATAGCGATAATAATGGATGGTAACGGTCGTTGGGCAAGAAAGCAGGGATTACCCCGTATAATGGGGCACTACAAAGGAGCTCAAGCAGCCGAAGAGATAACCAAAGCTTGCATTGAGCTTGGTGTTGAGTATCTGACCCTTTTTGCTTTTTCAACAGAGAACTGGAACAGACCTGAAGAAGAGATTCAGCTCCTCTTTGAGCTTTTGAGGAACTATCTGAAGGAGAAGAGAGAGGAGCTTATAGAGCTCGGGGTAAGACTCAGGTTCATAGGAAGGAGGGACAGGATAGGAAAGGACCTGAGGCTTCTTATGGAAAGGCTTGAGAGGGATACCGAAAGGAACAGCAAGATAAACGTCATACTTGCCGTAGATTACGGTGGAAGGGATGATATACTCAGAGCTGTCAATAAACTCATAAGGCTTGAATTTGACTATATTGATGAGGAGACTTTCTCTCATTTCCTTGACCTTGGAGACGTACCTGATCCAGACCTTCTCATAAGAACGGCAGGGGAGAAAAGGGTATCAAATTTCCTACTCTGGAACATAGCTTACACAGAACTCTACTTCACCGAGACATACTGGCCCGATTTCACCCCTGAGGAACTTCACAAAGCTATTGAGGATTTTTCTGGAAGAAAGAGAAAGTTTGGAAGAGTCTTGGATGAATAGAGAACTCTACGGAGCACTGATAGGGGCTCTTACTCTACTTGCCCTGGCTCTCCCCATCTCTATATTCACACTTGTTGTTGCGTTTCTTGCCCTCCTTATAGGCAGGGAGCTATCCTTTGCCTTGGGGGTTGAAAGCGTTTTTCCAGCTACGTTCTTTTCTTCGCTTCTATTCGTGATTGATCCTGCGTTGGGAGGCATTTACGTCGGATTGATAGCTCTGGCTTATGGCTACAGGACTTGGAATCTTGACAGTTTTCTCAGGTCAGTTTTTATCCTGTTTTACACTGGGTTCTTTACTTCATACCTTGTCCATATCAGGGAGATGGGTTTCACTACGATACTTGCCTTTGTACTGAGCGTTTGGGCTAACGATGTCTTTGCCTATTACATCGGCAAGAGATACGGAAAGGCACACCTTCTTCCTAAGCTTTCTCCAAAAAAGACAGTGGAAGGGTTTCTGGGAGGCATAGCCGCAGGTGCCTTAGCGTTTGCCCTACTTTCCCCCTTTCCGCTCTTGAAATCGCTCCTTATAGCTGTGCTGTTTCTCCTGGCAGGGGTCGCTGGAGACTACTTCAAGAGCTTTATAAAACGCCAGTTGGGAATAAAAGATTTCTCCCATGTGCTTGGCGGTCACGGTGGCTTTACTGACAGGTTTGACGCAGTTATCTTCGCAGCGCCTGTTTTCTACTGGCTTACGTACCGATTATAGAATATAGCTATGAGTTTTTTTATCAGAGAAGACCCCCTTACAGGTGATAGAAGGATTATAGCCTCCGTCAGAAGCAGGAGACCCCATTTTATAAAGGAAGTTGTTGAGGAGGAGCCTTTTCAATGTCCCTTCTGCCCTGGGAACGAGTCGCTCACCCCTAAGGAGCTTTACCTGGTTAAAGGTGAATCCGGGTGGCTTGTGAGGGTTATTCCTAACAAGTTCCCCGCTATACCCCATATGCATGATGTGGTCGTTGATTCTCCAGGACACGATGATGACCTGGACAGTATCGGGCACCTTGATAAACTCCTGTGGGCTTACAGGGAAAGGCTTGTCCACTATTACAACAGAGAGGGTGTTAAGTATGTTGCCGTGTTCCGAAACAGGGGAAAAAGCGCGGGTGCTTCCATACCCCACCCTCACTCTCAGATACTGGCTACCCCCTTTTATCCGGCTCGCTTTTTAAAGGAGAAGGCTAAGTACGAGAAGGAGAATAGGGACATACTTGGGGATTTTCTTGTCAGGGAACTCCAGCTTCAAGAAAGGGTTCTTTTTGTTTCAGAGCACTTCGCCGTCCTTATGTCCTATGCTCCCATTACACCTTACGAGATATGGATAGTTCCCAAAGAGAGGATAAGCTCCTTTGTATTTGAGAATAGATTTGAAGAGTTAGCCTCAGTGGTCAGAGAAACGGTAAAGCTCTTAAAAAGTTTTTTTGGGGAGAGCTTTCCTTACAACCTTACCCTTCAGTCTGCCCCACCGTGGGACATGGATTACCGATACTACATAAGGATACTCCCGCGTGTTTCCGTCTTCGGGGGTTTTGAGCTTGAAACGGAAAACGTGATAGTGAGCGTTGCGCCAGAGGAGGCAGTTATGGAGCTCAGAACTGTAAAGTATGCCCAGAAAACCGAATAAAATATCTGGAGGTAGAGATGGGGAGTTTAGTATTTGAAGAGGACCATCCTTTCGCACTTGTGGTTCCGTTGATAGAAGAGGGAAAGCTTGACCCATGGAAGGTTGACATAGTTGAACTTGCCAACCTTTACATAGAGGAGCTCAGGAAGAGGGAGACCCTTGACCTTAGAGTTCCTGCGAGGGCTGTCGTTGCGGCTTCCTTTCTCCTGAGAAAGAAGGTTGAGGTTATCTTCCCAAAACCCGAAAGGAAGCCGAGGGAGAGAAAAGATTACACCCTGGAAGAAATAGTTGAGATGTTTGAAGAGGAGAGCAAGGAGGTTGAGGAAAACCTTGCTGATAACCTTGAAAAGGTCAGGAAAGCCTTTAAGAAGAGTTCTAAGAATGGTGGCGGAAAGAGGAAGAGGGGAAGGATAATACCCCTTCACATATCAAGGTTTGAAGATGTACTGAAGGATATGTGGGAGTTCTTCAGCAACATGGATGTTGGTAAGAGGATAGAGTTTTTCACCTTTCTGGACAGGGTGAACTTCGTTCCTCAATTCATGGCTCTCATGTACCTCTACTACGAGGGAAAGGTGGAACTCTATCAGGAGGAGCCTTACGGTGATATTATGGTTGAGGTCAGAGAAGCCTGAGCGTAGAGGTGCTATCCTTCTATCTCAGGAGGTTTAGATGGCTCACAAATTCAACCCCGAAAACGTGCATAAACTTGAGGACCCTTCAAGGCTTGAGCTCTTTGACCCAGAGAAGGTTTTAAAGGAGTTCGGTATAAGAGAAGGGTTAGTTGTACTTGACGTTGGTACCGGACCAGGATTTTATCTTCCTTACCTGTCTAAGCTCGTGGGAGATAAGGGCAAAGTCTATGCGATAGATGTTCAGGAAGAGATGATAAAGAGAGCTAAGGAGAGGGTGGAAAGAGATGGTTTAAAGAACGTAGAAGTTCTTAAGTCGGAGGAGACCAGGATACCTCTGCCCGACAACTCCGTTGATTTTATCTTTATGGCTTTTACCTTTCACGAGCTGGAAGACCCTAAAGCCTTTGTGGAAGAGCTAAAGCGGGTAGCAAAACCCTTTGCCTACCTGGCTGTAATAGACTGGAAGAAGGAAGAGAGGGATAAAGGACCTCCCCCAGAAGAGGTTCTCTCCGAATGGGAGATAGGGCTTATCTTAGATGATTCGGGGGTCAAAGTTGGTAGGGTGGTTGAGATAGGTAAATACTGCTTTGGTGTTTATGCTGTTTTCCCCCAGGAAGAGGAAAATCCCCTTATGAACGTTCCCTTCAGGATACCTCCCGGTATGGCTTGATATCCAAGAGTTCCGCTAGCTTTAGGCAATTATGGGGAGCGTAAGCGTTGTAGTCGTTGTTAAAGTAGGCGAAAACTTCCCTCGCCGAAGAGTTCCTTATTCTCTCTGCCCACTCCTTCAACTCCTCTTCCGAGTAGTTATATCTGTACCAGCCCTCTTTCCCGTGGAAGCGGATGTAGACTGTGTCGGAGGTTTGGATCAGAACCTCAGGAAACTTAGGTGAGCTGACAGAGCAGAAGGTGATATCCCTGTCTCTGAGAGCCTTATAAACCTCATCCCTCCACCAGCTTTCGTGTCTGAACTCAATTACGTTTTTGAAATCAGAGTCTAGCTGGCACAGGACTCTTTCAAGGTTCTGTTCTGAATACTTATAGGAGGGAGGTAGCTGGAAGAGGATACACCCAAGCTTCTCCCTAAGTCCCTCCCTTACCACACCGTAAAAGTCTCTTATCATATCTGCCACGTCTCTTAATTTCCTAACGTGTGTTATCGTTCTGTTCATCTTTACAGAGAATAAGAATCCTCTGGGTGTTTCCTTGTAAAACCTCCTCAGGTTGGAAACCTTGGGAAAGTTGTAAAAGGTGGAGTTTATCTCAACTGTGTTAAAAAGCCTGGCGTAGTAAGATAACCACTCTTTTGGCTGAAGCTCCTGTGGGTAGAATTTACCCTTCCAGCCCCAGTAAAAGTAACCGGAGCATCCTAAAAAGTAGACTTTATCTTCCTCCCGCAATTGCCGGCACTATGGAGAGAACATCTCCATCCTTTAATTCTGTATCCACTCCCTTAAGGAATCTTATATCCTCGTCATTCAGGTACAGGTTTACAAACCTTCTGAGTTCACCGTTCTCATCAAGTATTCTCTCCTTAAAGCCTGGGTAGAGCTCTTCAAGCTTCTCTACAGCTTCCCTGACGGTTTTTGCTTCAACCTCAACTTCCCCTTGCCCGTCGGTGAGTCTTCTGAGAGGGGTGGGTACTCTAACAGTTATCGCCATCTTTTCTTACCTCCTCAAACTTTAGCAAGAACCTTTTCCTTAAAATCTCTAAGGGTTGCCTGGATTCTAACAGGCTCGGAGAGATGACCATCAAGGACTTCCAGGGTCTTGTATCCGTTGCCAGTTATGTAGGCAACTACCACCTCGTCTGGGTCAAAGGCACCTTTCTGGGCTAGCTTCTTCAACACTGCTATGGTTGTACCTCCGGCGGTCTCGGTGAAGATGCCTTCTGTCTGGGCAAGTAGTTTCATCGCTTCAATTATCTCTCTATCTGTTGCTGTCTCCCAGTCTCCATTGCTCTCCTTAGTAGTTTGCAGAGCGTATATACCATCCGCTGGATTTCCTATGGCTATTGACTTAGCTATGGTGTCTGGCTTGACAGGTTTTATAAAGTCCCTGCCTTCCCTCCATGCCTGAGCTATCGGAGAACAACCCTCAGCCTGAGCCCCGTACATCCTCGTATTAACAGAATCTATTAGACCGACTTCCTTCATTTCCTTCAAGCCTTTCCATATCTTTGTGTAGAGAGAGCCTGATGCTGCCGGTGCAACGACCGCATCCGGAGCTTTCCATCCGAGCTGCTCCACAACCTCGTAAGCTAACGTTTTTGAGCCTTCAGCGTAATAGGGTCTTATGTTTATGTTCACGAAAGCCCAGCCAAGGTCGTTGGCTATCTCTGAGCAGAGCCTGTTAACGTCATCGTAAGTCCCTTCAACGGCAACAACTGTAGGATTGAAAACCAAACTCCCGTATATTTTTTGCGTTTCAAGGTTAGCGGGTATAAACACAAAACAGTTAAGTCCTGCCTGTGCACAGTGGGCAGCTACCGAATTGGCGAGGTTTCCTGTTGAGGCGCAGGCTGCGGTGTCAAAACCGAACTCTCGGGCTTTAGATATAGCCACTGAAACAACCCTATCCTTGAAGGATAGGGTGGGATGATTCACGGAATCGTCCTTTATGTATAGGTTTCTTAACCCAAGCACTTCACCGAGTTTTTCAGCTTTCTTTAGGGGTGTAAAACCAGCCGTTAAACCTACGGTCGGGTTCTCTACAGGCAGAAGGTCAACGTATCGCCATAGGCTCTTTGGACCGTTTTCTATCTTTTCTCTTGATACTCTTTTTCTTATTTCTTCATAATCGTACACGACCTCAAGGGGTCCAAAGCAAAACTCGCATACATGTATAGGCTCTACGGGGTAATCCCTGCCACACTCTCTACACCTGAGCCCTTTGACCTTTGCCAACTGTCCTCCTCCGGGAAAATGGATATTTTACATTATAAGCCAATGTAAAGGTAGCTTCAGGGTTAATTACCTTTCGTAAACTCGTGTTCAAATTCCCCCTTGTTCAATTTTTCTTTAATAACTCTCTTCAAGACCTTTCCTGTGGCGTTCTTAGGAAGTTCCTCCACAAAGATGAACTGTCTCGGTATCTTGTAGTTGGCAAGCTTCTCCTTCAAGAAGTTCCTCAACTCGGTTTCTGTGA
This sequence comes from Hydrogenivirga caldilitoris, assembly GCF_003664005.1. Taxonomy (NCBI): domain Bacteria; kingdom Pseudomonadati; phylum Aquificota; class Aquificia; order Aquificales; family Aquificaceae; genus Hydrogenivirga; species Hydrogenivirga caldilitoris. The sequence goes on along the minus strand of NZ_RCCJ01000001.1, from coordinate 1,107,813 downwards.
TACTCTCGCCCTCCGCAGGTTTTATGAAAGCTACCGGTATCTCCCCGTGGTGGGCGTCTTTCTTTCCTACCACAGCACAGAGCTCCACCTTAGGATGTAACATGAGAACCTCCTCCACCTCCCTCGGGTATATGTTCATACCCTTGCATATGATAAGGTCCTTCTTCCTGTCCACTATATAGATAAAACCCTCCTCGTCCACGTAACCGAGATCTCCCGTCCTGAGCCAACCGTTTACTATAGTGTTCTCCGTCTCATAAGGGTTCTTGTAGTAACCCCTCATCACACAATCCCCTTTAACGATTATCTCCCCAACTTGACCTACAGGGAGTTCCACGAGCTCGTCATCAACTATCTTGACCTCGTAGTCAGGCAGAGGAGGTCCCACCGAAAGGGGCTTCTGTTTGTGCGGAAGGTTTACGGAAACGACAGGAGAGCACTCGCTCAGTCCGTATCCTTCTAAAAGAACAGCCCTCTTGAACTTCTTCCTCATCCTCTCCAGGGTGCCTAAAGGCAAAGGTGCACCTCCGGAGACGAAGTACCTTATCCTGTTGAACCACATGAAGTACCAGGGAAGCTTTGCCTTGGAGAGGGCGTTGAAGACCTCCGGGACACCCATGAATACGGTAACCCTCTTTAACAAGGTCTGCTTTATCACGTTGGAGAAGGGCATTATGGACTTCACTATAACTATCGGGCTCGCGGTGTATAGGGGAAGAAGAACCGTGGCGATGAGGGTAAAGGCGTGGAACATGGGAAGGTAAACGATGAACCTGTCCTTGGGTTTTATATCGAAAACCTTGACTATGTTCTCTATGTTGGAAAAGATGTTCCTGTAGGTCAGCATAACCCCCTTGGGTTTTCCTGTTGTTCCAGAGGTGTAGAGCATAACCGCAAGGTCTTCAAGCTCTGCCTGAGGTGTTATGTGCTCGTAATCCTCTATCGTGAGACCCTCTTCAAAGCTCAGGTTTTTCTCGTCCAGACGCGGTGGGTTTTCTGCCCATATAAGTTTTTCAACTCTGGTGCTTCCTCCAATTCCCTCAAGTAGCTCTGCGAACTTTCCCTGAGTTATAACGAGCTTCGCTTCACAGTCGTTGAGTATGTACTCAAGCTCCGCTCTCTTCAGGAAGGTGTTGAGGGGGACGGGAACGGCTCCCAGCTTACCTATGGCAAGGAAGGCTATAACGAACTCCTTGGAGTTGGACATCAAGAGAGCAACGTTGTCCCCCTTCCTCACACCTACAAGCTCTAAATACCTTGCGAAGGAATCAACGTAGTGTTTAAGTTCCTTCCAGCGTATCTTTAACTTCTCTTCGAAGATTATAGGTTTCTTGGGAAAGCGCTTCGTGTTCTCTTCTATAACCTCATAGAAGTTTCTAAACCTGTAGGGCATGGCTTCACCCTCAGAAGGAGTATCCTATGGAAAGGGTGAGCATATGAGCGGAGATGTCTTTGAATTTTCCCTGTATCCTATCGTTGTTTACGCTTCTGTCCTTCTTCATGAAATACAGGTAAGCCACACCTATCTCCACCTTGGGCTCAGGTTTGTAAATGCCTCCGGCGGAGAGTATCCATCCGTCTGAGTCAGGGAGTTCAAATCCAAGCGTCCTTTCGGGAACAGGTGTTTCGTCGTAGGCTATGCCCGCCATACCGGTGAGTTTGTCGTTGAACTCGTGAAGGACCGCAAAGCGGTAGGTGTTGGTATCTTTCCAATCTTTGGGTTTAGCTTCACCAAAACTGCTTCCTTCAACGTTAGGGTCACCAAAGTTAAAGTCCAGCTTTTCATAGTCTGACCAGAAGGTTCTCTCGTAGGTTAGCTCAAAGGTGGTTTTGTTCCACTTGTAAGAAGCTCCCAGTCTCCACTCAGCGGGGAGGGGTATTTTTACATTTCCGGAAGTATCAAAGGAGTATATCGTAGGTGGGGGTCCGGGATTGGTAACAAAGTACCCGCTCGCGTCACCCTTTATCTTCAGATCAACTTTGGATCTGTATAGTGTAGAAATGGTTAACTCCTTTGTAGGTTTTACGGAAGCAGAGATAAACAAACCTGGTTTTATGGCCGTATCCCCGTCCATTGATATACTGTATCCTCCCCCAGGATGTGCGAACTCTACTTCTCCCCTGGAGTAAACCCCCCTGAGTCCACCACCTACAGATATAGACTCCGTTATTTCATAGGAAGCGGATAGGCTCGCCTCGTAAACTTCCAGATGAAAGTTCTTGGCGTATGCCTGAGCTATATTTCCTTCCCACTTCTTTGAAAGCCCTCCTGGTGTGGTGAAGGATAAACCAAACCTTAATTTACCTACCTTTGGACTTACATAGTGAAAGTAGGGGGCGAGAAAAGACTCCTTTTCAGAGGAAAAGTTTTGATTGGCTGTAAATGATGTTGTTGCAGGGTCTAAAGTTCTTCCGCTGAAGTCTATACTCGGGAGCACTATATATCTCATACCGACCTCTAAGCCCCATCCGTCCTTCATAAAGGACATGTTCGCCGGGTTGAAGTAAGCCGCGTCTGGTGCATTTGCAGAGGAGAAGTAGGCTCCCGCTGTTCCCGTTGAGCGAAGGGACTGCTCAGGTATCTTGTAACCGCCCGCCAGGGCGATTTCTGAAGCCAAGGAAATAGCGAATACTCCTGTAAGCACTTTTTTCATCTCAGTACCCTCCTTGGGATCTATCACGAACATTTTAAACAAGGAATAGCTGTGGCATACTAAATTTATGGACATCCTGAAAGGTCTCTTGGAGAAGAGCAACTCAAAGATACTTATGGTCGTCCTTGATGGGCTCGGCGGGCTCCCCGTAAAAGATGGTAAAACAGAGCTTGAACTTGCCAGGACTCCAAACCTTGATAAACTTGCCAAAAGCTCAGCCTTGGGAATGCATATACCTGTTGATTACGGTATAACACCCGGTAGTGGACCAGGACACCTCGGCATATTCGGTTATGACCCTCTAAAGTACCAGATAGGGAGAGGGATTTTAGAAGCCCTTGGTCTTGGTCTTGAAGTAAGGCATACGGATGTGGCTATAAGAGGAAACTATGCTACGGTTGAGTATGTGGACGGTAAGCCTGTAGTTAAGGATAGAAGGGCTGGGAGGATACCCACCGAGGAGAACAGGAGGATAACTAAGAAGATACAGGAGAACTTAAAGGAGATAGATGGCGTCCAGGTGATAATTGCTCCGGGAATGGAGCATAGAACAGCGATAGTGCTTAGGTTTCCAGAACCTTTACCGGAGGGAAGTGATGAGATAAACGATACCGATCCCCAGGAGGTAGGCAAGGAACCTCTGGAGCCTGTTGGAGGGAATCCAAATGCTCAAAAGGTAGCCCAGGTTGTTAAGAAGTTCATCGGGAAGGTAGCGGAGATTTTGAGAGACGAGCCTAAAGCCAATTACCTTCTCCTTAGGGGTTTTGCCCAGAAACCGAACATACCCACGATGGAAGAGCGCTTCGGAGTTAAATCTTGCTGCATAGCTGTGTATCCGATGTATAAGGGGCTTGCAAGTCTCGTGGGTATGGAGATAGTTGAGTTTGAAGGGACTACAATTCAATCTGAGATAGATACCTTGAAAAAGGTTTGGGAAGGTTATGAGTTCTTCTTCCTTCACATAAAAAAAACGGATTCCTACGGAGAGGATGGAAACTGGGAAGGTAAGATTTCCGTCATAGAGGACTTTGACAAACATTTACCTCAATTCCTTGAACTGAAGCCCGACGTCCTTGCCATAACGGGAGATCACTCAACCCCTTCCAAAATAAAGGGACATTCCTGGCATCCGGTTCCACTGCTTATACACTCACCTTATGTTCTGGGAGGGACTTCGGATAGACTCACAGAGCGCGAGTGCCTTAAAGGAGAGCTTGGGATATTACCAGCCGAAAAAATTATGAACTTACTGCTGGCTAACTCTCACAGGCTGAAGAAGTACGGAGCCTGAGAATGGAAGTTAAAGCCTTCTACTGGAAGGGAGACTACCTTCTCCTCCTTGACCAGAGGAAACTGCCACAGGAAGAGGTTTGGCTTGAACTCAGAGACCATATTCAGGTAGCTCAAGCAATAATAAACATGTCTGTCAGGGGTGCACCCGCCATAGGTTGTGTTGCCGCTTACGGATTCGTTCTTGGAGTTAAAAGGGGTGTTGATCCAAGGGAGGTTTATGAGGTTCTAAAGAGCACCAGACCCACCGCTTATAACCTCTTCTGGGCGTTGGATAGGATGCTCTCAGCTCTCAGCTCTGGAAAGGACATAGAGCAGGAGGCACAGCTCATAGAAAGGGAAGATTACGAAGCCAACAAAAGGATAGGAGAGCTTGGAAATGAGCTTATCCCGGAAGGGGCAAGGCTGCTGACTCACTGTAATACGGGAGCTTTGGCTACAGCAGGCTGGGGGACAGCTCTGGGGGTTATAAGGACAGCCCATTACTCAGGCAAGGGTATAAGTGTATGGGTTGATGAAACCCGCCCATACCTTCAAGGGGCAAGACTTACAGCCTGGGAACTTCTCAAGGAAGGCGTACCCCACAAACTCATTACAGACTCAACGGCGGGTTTCCTTATGAAGAAAGGGTTGGTTGACCTTGTGATAGTTGGTGCTGACAGGATTACAGCGGTCGGAGATGTTGCCAACAAGATAGGTACCTATTCCCTATCGGTTCTTGCCAAAGAGCACGGAGTTCCCTTTTATGTTGCTGCACCTTCCTCAACCTTTGACCTATCTACACGGAGTGGTGAGGATATACCGATTGAAGAGAGGGGCGAAGAAGAAGTTAAGAACTGTTTTGGTGCTGCGATAGCTCCTGGAGATACTCCTGCCCTCCACTTGGCTTTTGATGTAACCCCAGCAGAGAATATAACGGCAATAATTACGGAGAGAGGAATAATAAAACCTGTGAACGAAGAGAGTATACAAAGATGTCTCTCCTAAGCCTCCGTATGAGGGCTTCTTTAAAAGGAAAACACGTATCCGGGGGAGAGAGAATAATCACGGAAGAAGCGATACCTGAAGCTTTATGTGAGCTCCTAAAAAGACCCAGGGAGCACGATTTCTTGAAACTTACCCTGGAGAGAATAGGTGAGGTTGAGGTTCTTGAATACTCTCTTGCAGTGAGTTCCTTTGAATTTGCTTCGGTTGAAGAAGCTCGTAAGTTTGCCCTTGAAAAACTTGTGGAGATCGGAGTCCCGGAGAGCACGGTCAGAAGGGGGATTCAGCTTTTATCGGAGGGACCGAACCCAAGAGGTGGAAATACGAGAGGTGCTGTTCTCATGGACATAGAAACCGGTGAAAGGCTTGAGCCTGACCCCGAAAGGGGTGTAAGAACAGTTAGGGTTGATTGGAGAGACCGCTTCAAGGTTATGGAGCATTTGAGGAGGCAGGGCTTTACCGAGAGAACCCTTGATGCCCTTGCAATAGCTACGAAGAACGTTTATTGCGGTGTTGTTGCTGAGCTATGCTGGAGTGACGACCCAGACTACATCACGGGCTACGTTGCCTCCTCTAAGTACGGCTATGTGAGAATAACACCCCTCAAAGAAGAAGGTGACCCTTTCGGAGGTAGGATATACTTTATCAGGAGAGAAGGGGTGGGAGACCTGATAAGATGTCTGGAAGGAAAACCCCTGTTGATAGATTGCTTGCCTCCTTAATAGTCATTCTCCTTAGTCCGATAATTTTCATCGGTATTCCCACCAGACTTGCCTTCAACGAATGGTTTATAGATTGGGAGTACTCAAAGGTGAGCTTTCCTAAGGACAGATACGGTATGGAAGATGAATACAGAAAGTATCTTGCAAAGCTGGGACTGAGAGCGGTACTCTCCGATGAGGGTATGGAGGACTTTAAAAGGGCGAAGCTTCCAGACGGTAGGAGAGCTTTCAGGGAAAAAGAGATAAGGCATATGGAAGATGTTAAGAACTTCCTTGGTTTCTTTTTCCCTCTGGTTTACATATCTTCCTTCCTTTCCCTTCTTTGCCTGATTTATCTGAGGGATTTCAGAATGGTTGGAAAAACCCTTGCACTCTCCTCCCTCTTTACCCTGTGCCTTACCCTTTTGATTGGAGGCTTCTCAGTAACGAATTACGAGCTTGCCTTTGAGCTTTTCCACAATTATGTTTTTGACCCATACTCCTGGAAATTCAATTACACGGACACACTGCTGAGGATATATCCCATGAAGTTCTGGTATGACGGAACTCTCTTCGTACTTGCATCGGCGGGAATGTTGTGCCTGTTTTCACTACTGCTCGGCTTTTTACTTCTTAGATATAGGAGATAGTTTTCAGGTAAGACTTTATCTGCTGGGGGTCAGCTATAAGCTCTGTCACTGTTCTCTTTTCTTCACCTTCACCCCCACCTTCTCTTACTTCTTCAATAAGCTTGTAGTCTTGCAGTACACCCGCTTTCGCCAGGTTGTTCAGGGCTGTTATCACCTTTTCTATATCAAGTCCCGTTTCTAAAGCAGCCGTTGAGAGGTCAAAGCTGATTTTGGCGTTCTCTCCAAAACTTTCCTGAACGTTCCCTTCCCTTATCTTGTCAATTATGTAATTACCCATAACTATCATGAGTTTTGAGTTTATCGCGTTTATTAGCCTCCTGTTTAGGTTATAGAGCCTCTTTGTAAGAATCCCGATTAGGTAGGAGGAGACCTCGGGGATACTGCTTATGACCTCAAAGAACTCTTCCTTCCCAAAGCTTATAACCTTGAGGTCTGATACTGCTCTGACGGTTGCCGTCCTCTCAACTCCCATAAAAACTCCCATTTCGCCGATTATTGAACCTGGTCCTGCTGTTCCGATAAGGACGTCGTTCCCCATAGGGTCTTTTTTGGTCACGTTCACGTAACCCTTCTCAATTATAAATATCCTGTCCGACTCCTTCCCTTCCTCTATGAGTATGTCACCGAGGTTGTAGGTCTCTTCCTTTCCTCTGTTTTTGAGAAGGTTGACAAGCTCTTCGGTAAGCTTTGTGGGTTCCATAATTCCCCTCCTTTCTATATTATAATTTCATCGCCATCATCAAGGATTTTTACAGTGGGAAGCGTAGCTCTTATCTCCTCCCTCAGCTCCTCCAAGGAGTTAGGTTTCAAGTGCATTATGTAAATTTCCAGGTCATCCCTTTCAAGGTATTTTAACTCTTCCCTCAGAGTTTTGGGTGTATGGTGTTTGCTCACCTCGGCGAGGTTATGCATATAACTCGGAAACGAAACCTCTGTGATGAGGACCTTTATCTCCCTATCCCTGTTCAGTATCTCCCATACAGCCGGGTTGCGGTATGTATCACCCGTGAAAAGGAAGCCTACACCATTTTGCTTCACCACATAGCTCAGGGTAGGAACAGTGTGGTTGCTCAGGAACACGTATATGTCAAAGCCGTTCGTGTGAAAGCTCGTTTCTGGCAGAAGCTCGTAGTAATTCACGGCGTAGTCTCCAGAGTTTATAAGTCTTATGGAGCTGAACTCCGGCCAGATATTCCAGTTCATAATGTAATCCTTGACCGCCTCTATGGTCTCTCTGTGCCCGTAGATGTTGAGGGGTTGCTCCCTGAACCGGAACGTGTAATCTATCATGAAGGGTATGTCCACTATATGGTCAAGGTGTGCGTGGGTGAGGAATATGTTGTTCACCTGTATACACCTTTCTCCCAGGGAGCGCATTATGTTTCCAGCGTCTATCAACGTATCCTCAGAAATCTGGATACAGGTAGTTCCGAGGTCTCCAAAGCGACCTCCGTAAGCACCCAGAATTTTGACCTTCATCACTTTTCCCTTGCGACGTATATGCCTTTCCAGTTCTTTGGAGGCTTTTCAATCATCTCTCTGCACCTTTTTAGGAGCACGAAACTTGGTTTATCACCGAACCTCATACTTACCTCCTCAAATAGCAACATGGCACTTTCAAAGTTTCCGGCAAAGTACTGCTCAAGGGCTTTTTCAAACCTTTCTGCCTTTTCCCTGTTCTCTTCCGTATCCTCAAGGAGCTCATATATTTTCACGGCTTCCCTTCTTCCCTTTACCACTACCTTATCAAGTGCTCTCGTCAGGAAGTTATCTACAAGTTTTTCTTTCGTGTATTCGCTGATGATTATTCTCGTACCGTATAGCTTGTTCAGGCTTTCCAATCTGGAAGCGAGGTTAACCGTATCACCTATCGCTGTGTAATCAAACCTCTGTTTGGAACCCATGTTCCCAACCACGGCTTCCCCCGTATTTATACCTATACCTATATCAAGGGTAACACCGAAGGTCTCTTTAAAGGTGTGATTAATACCCTTGAGAGCTTTGACCATCTCAAGAGCTGACTTACAGGCTCTGTCCGCGTGCCTATCAACATCTACAGGAGCGTTGAATATAGCCATTATTGCATCACCTATGTACTTATCAAGTGTCCCTCCTTGGGACAGGATTATGTCCGTCATGGGTGTGAGAAACTCATTCAACAGGTTTACGAGCTCTTCTGGTTTAAGATTCTCAGAGAGTGAGGTGAACCCCCTGATATCTGAGAACAGAACGGTTATCTCCCTCTTTTCACCTCCAAGACGCAGCTTGTCTGGATTTCTCGTTATTATCTCAAGGAGCTGGGGAGATACATAGCTGCTAAAAGCCTTTCTAAGCTCCCGTATGTTCCTCTCAGCGGTGATTATCTTAAGCCCCTCTTGAGATATAAGAGAAAGGATTAGGGCAAGAAGAGGATAGGATAGGTTGAGGTCATAACTCCCAAGGGAGAAGAGTCCGTAAGACACGGTTGGGTAGCAAACCAGCAGCGTGGTGTAGAAGAAAAATCTGTGAGCAAACTTCCTTATCGTAATTAACAGAAAGGGAATACCTGCCATTAGGTATATGATGGATAAGTCCAGGTAGGGGCTTTGCTTTATGAAGTGGAACTCCTCAAAGTTTGAGAATGCGAACGCATGTAGAAAAACCCCTGGCATAACCGGGTCAAGCGGTGTGGGTCTTACATCATATATACCTATCTCAGTAGCACCTACAAAGACCGCTTTTCCTTCAATCTTCTCTCTCGGAACCCTCCCCTCAATTATGTCAACGGCTGATACAACCTTGAGCTCGTCTGGGTCATAGAAGTTTATTCTGTGAAATCTCCCTTCGTAAATTGGGACCTCTTCCCCTTTGAAGAGGAGTTTATCTATACCTCCTTCGGAAAGTTCCATGTGTATGTCCTTCCCTTCGTAAAAGCGTAATGCTTGAAGGGCAAGGGGAAGATATACACTCCCCCTAAATAGGTGGGCGAGGGTATACTTTCTGTATATGGCGTCAACGTCCGGCTCCGCATTCAGGTATCCTGCACTCAGCGCACCAGACATAAACTCCGGCAAACTCAACTCCACATAGGGTATATCTAAAAGCCCGACTTTCTTGGTCTTCAGTGTGTACCTCAGGAACTCGCTTTCCCGTAGGAGGTTCAATGCGTAAGGGTCTTCCTTTTGGGTTGAGTTTAACCGAAAGAAAAAACCTAATACCACGTTTCCAGCCTGAGCTATACTCCTTGCAAGCTCCCTATCACTCTCTTCATTCTCAGGCTCGGAAAAAACGATGTCAAGGGCTGTTACCTTTGCAACGGACAACTCGCTTATGAGCTTGGCTATAACCTTTCTGCTCCAGGGCCATCTCCCAAGCTTGTTTACACTTTTCTCGTCAATGGCAACAACTACAACCTTGTCTGTTGGTTTTGGACTCTGCCCAAGGGACTTCCTCACGTAAAACTTAGTGTCTTCAATCCTCAAAGAGACACGCTCTATGAGGGCAGGTTTTAGGACATAAATAAGAGCCAAAACCCCTCCCACAAGAAAGAAAGCTAACAACCTGTAAAGCACTAAAATTAAAATAAACCATACTATCGTATCCTTGAACAGGGGATAAACTATTCCTTATGGAAGTCAGGGAAAGGGTAAAAAACCTCTTGAAGGAACTTATAAGTATAAGGAGCGTATCGGGAGAAGAAAGGGAGATACAGGAATTCATAGAAAACCGTTTGAACAGGGTGGGGATTAAGCTTAAAAGGCAGGCGGTTGATAAGGACAGGTTCAACCTTGTGTATTTAAATGACTCACCCTACGTGATATCCTGCCACGTTGATACGGTTCCACCTATTGACATGGATGGTGCTTTTGAGCCTAAAGAAACGGACGGTCGGATATACGGAAGAGGAGCAAGCGATGTCAAAGGAGCTCTCTCTGCCCTCCTCACGGCTGTTGAGCTCTTTAAGGAAAAGAACCAGGAAAAGGAACTTCCTGTTTCTCTTGCCTTTGTGGTTGATGAGGAGACAAACTCAGCTATAGGTTCTCAGAAGGTCGTTGATGTCCTTGGTAAGGATAGGCTTTGCCTCGTCCTTGAACCGACTTACGGGGCTCTCTGCACGGCTCAGAACGGAGCGGTTGAGTTCTCTCTTAGGGTTGAGGGGGAAAGTGCCCATGGCGCTGAATTTGAGAAGGTTGAAAACCCTATAAGGGTTTGTATGGAGCTCATATACACCATAGAGAACAGGCTTTCTAAGCCAGTAAACGTGCTTATGCTTCATGGAGGCGACGGTAATTACCTTGTCCCGAAGAGTTGTGAGGCTCTGCTTGAGGTAAAGCTATGGGCTGGAGAAAGCTGGAGGGAAGTTGAAGAAAGGATAAGGGAGGCTATAAAGGAGGTCAGAACCACCTGCAGGGTGCATTACACTTTGGAGGATGCCGAAGACTTCTTGGAGTTTAACTATGAAGGATTGCTTGACAAGCTGAGCCTTGCTTACGAGAGAGCTCTGAATAAAAAGCCTGAGTTGGGAACCATGCCCTCCTGGACCGACGGAGCTAACTTTCACAGAGCTGGATATCGTTGTGTGGTATTTGGATTTGGAAGTTTGAAAGACAGTCATACTGCCAGGGAGAGCATAGCCATAGATGAACTTGAAAACATGACTCTCCTCTTTTTGGAACTCTTTGAGGTGCTCAGATGAGGATAGTTTTTAAGGTGGGTTCAAACCTCCTTCAAACGGAGAGGAACGATATTGACCTTAAATTTATAGCGAAACTCGCAGAGTCCTTCAAAGAGCTCAGGGAAAAGGGAGACCAGTTGCTCCTCGTATCCTCAGGAGCTGTCCTGTGCGGGGCAAAGAAACTCGGATACGGAGAGAAGCCTAATGAGCTTACACTGAGGCAAGCTCTTGCCGGTATAGGTCAGGCGTACCTTATGCACCTGTATGATACGGTTTTCTCCAACTACGGACTAACTGTAGCTCAGGTCCTGCTCACCAACGATATTTTTCGCAAGGAGAATGAAGACAGGTTTGCCAACGCCCAGAATACCCTTGAGAAGCTTCTTGAACTTGGAGTAATTCCAGTTGTGAACGAGAACGATACGGTGGCGGTGAGTGAGCTTGTTTTTGGAGATAATGACTTCCTGTCAGTATACGTGAGCTATATGCTTAAAGCTGACCTCCTTGTGATTCTGTCCAGTGCCGGAGGGCTACTTGATGAGGAGGGCAACTTGGTGCAAGAGGTAAGGGATATGGAAGAAGCCTTCAGGTTTGTGAAGGGGACCGGAAGCAAGTTTGGAAGTGGGGGAATGAGAAGTAAGCTTGAAGCTACAAGGCTTGCTGTATCAATAGGCATACCCGTTATCATAACGGGGAAGGAGGACAACCTCGTTGAGGTAAGGGAGTTAAAAACCGCTGGGACCCTCTTCAGACCGGTTCAGAGGAGGCTCAGGGGGAGACTTAAATCCATCGCCATGATAGAGGAACCTAAGGGTGCCATCGTGATAGATGACGGAGCTGTTGAGGCGTTGAGGAAGGGTATGAGCTTACTACCGGCTGGTGTTATAAGGGCTGAGGGGAGCTTCTCAGCAGGTGATGTGGTTAGCGTTATGAACTCTGAAGGTATCGTCATAGGAAAGGGCAGAGTGAACTTCTCTAAGGATGAGATTGAAAAGGTTAAGGGGCTGAAAGGAGCAGAGGTAAAAAAACTTTTAAAAACTCAGAAGGAGGAGGTTATACACAGGGACCATCTGGTAGTTTTTCAATAGTATAGGCTGTAAAACACGAGACCTATGTACTCCCTCACGGCTATTGAGGAATCATAGAAAACGCTGTACTTAGGAAACATACTGTATAGGTTGTACTTTCCCTCAAACTTAAAGTCGGTGGGGTAGGGTTGTATCTCAAGTCCTGTTTTCTCAAACACAGAGAGAGCCCTCCTCATGTGAAAGGCTGAAGTAACCAAAATTAAACTCCTGCAACCAATTCTTTTACATATACCCAGGACGTACTTGGCATTTTCAAAGGTGTCCCTACTTTCCAGGTCTGCGTATATATCCTTCTCCTCCACACCGAACTCCATAAGGAGCTCTTTCATAACCTTTGCCTCTGGGATAACACCTATAGCCGCTCCTCCGGAGAGGATAATAGGCTTGCCTGTTTTCTTATGGAGGAGGAAACCGGTAATGAGCCTCTTGTAAGAGCTCGCCTTCAGATAACCTGAGTTGTAGGCTCCCCCTCCGAGGACTACTATAGCATCTCCCCTTACAACCTTTGGGGTCTTAAAGGGGCTTTCCAACGGGTATAGGAGCAGGTCTTTAAAAGGTTCTATGGAGAGCAGGTAAAGGGATAGGGCTCCAGCCAGAGCAGGTATGTAGACAATCTTTCTCTTGCGACTTAAAACGGCTATGAAAAGGAATAGAGCTATGAATATACCGGGTGGAAGTATCAGGTAAGAGATGAATTTCTTTAAGAAGAACATGTCTAACGTTTCTTACGGACAGCTATTATCACATTCTCCACACCAGCTTTCTTGGCGGTGTCCATTACGTAAACGACAAATTTGTGTTTTGTGTCTTCATCGGCTTCAATTATCAGATATTGGGGCTTCTTATCGCTCAGGAACCGCTCTATGGTTTTTATATCTGTGGGTTTCCCTTCTAAAAGCAGGGCTCCCTTCTGGGTAACCTGAACCCTTGCTGCTCTTATCCTCTGGGTTTCACCCTTTTCAGCCTCAGGGAGTTTAACGGCTATGAAAGTTAAGGGTGATTGGAAGGCAAGGACAGCAAGGAACAAGAACACCGCAAGAAGAGTATCAACGAGAGGGACAACGTCTATATAGGCTCTCTCATCAGCGCCAAAGCGGGCTCTCTTTCTCAGGTTCATAAGTTACTCCAACAGGTCTAATATCTCACGAGCTTCCTTCTCAACCTTTTCAATTATGTCGCTTCCGAGATTTCTAAATATCCAGTAGGCGAATAGGGCAGGTATAGCCACTATCAATCCTGTGGCTGCAGCTGTGAGTGCTTCCCCTATCCCTGATGCCAAAAGCCTAAGTGCTTCTTCCGTTTGAACGGAGGCGTAAGCTGAAAACACCTTTATAAGACCCGTTATAGTTCCGAACAGACCCAACAGGGGAGCTATGGAGGCTATTGCGGAAAGAAGCATAAGGTTCTTCTCAACTGCCGGAACTACAGCCGAGAGCTCCCTTTCGGCGATTGCCGTGAGTTCAGGTTTTCTTCTGTTTCCCTTCAGGTACTCTTCAAGGGTCGTTTTTAAAGCTCTTGAGAATATGTCCCTGTTAAGGGAAAGCACCTTGTAGGCTCCGTCAACATCCATCTTCTGGAGAAGAAGCTTAACCTCATTCAGGTTAGAGGGTAAGAAAGAGCCCACCCTTAAGTTTATTACCCTCTCAATTATGTAAACCCACGATAGCACCGAGAGTATGATCAGGGGGTACATAACTATACCACCCTTCCTTATGAGCTCAAACACCTGTCCTAAAGCTCCCTCCATCACTTCTTCACCTCACACTTGGGTAACTTATTCTTCAATATATTAACCTTTTTTATGTCCTTCTTGGTAAGGTAGCGGGAGTCCAGCTTAGCCAGTAGGCACGATGCATCCTTACGGGCGTTCATTGATAGAAGTATATCCACCGCCTCAAGGATACTTCTGTTGTAGTAAGGTTGAATTCCCTCTGCGGAGAGAACGACCTCAACGAAATACTCAAGGGCTTTATTCTTATCCGTCTTCTTTTGAATGAGTCCAAGCAGATAGAGTGCCCTTGCTCTCACCTTCGGGTTCTGGCTATCTTTCGCTATCGTCAGGTACTTTCTGCCCTTGGTTTTATTGTAAAGCTCCATAGCCTTATCTCTAAGCTCCTGATCAGACGGATTTTCCTTGATCAGCTCATCAAAGAGCTTTATCGCCTTCTCTATATTCTCGGATAGGTATATGGATAGGGCTTTCTTTCTGTCATCAAAGTCTCCGGTACTCAGAAAATCTGCGAGCTTTTCAAACTCCTTCTTTTCAAGATACAGGCTCATAAGCATGCCTGTGGCTTTCTCTTTGTCCTCACCTCTTCCCTTCAGAATCGCTTCCTTCAGGAGGTCCTCCTTCTTTTTGGGGTCCTCCTCTATCTGAGCTAATCTTATAAGAGCCTTGGCTCTGTAGTTTTCTTTCTCAAGTAGTTCTTCAAGTATACTTCTGGCTTCTTCCCTTCTGTTCTCCTTTATATACATGCCCGCAAGCTGGTACTTGAGGTCGGTTATCATTGGGGAACCAGGAAACTTACTTTCAAAGTCCCTTACGAGCCTTTCAAGGTCTTTGGTTGGTTTCTGTAGCTCTATTTGGGCTAAGGCGAGGGTTGCATCTAAGGCTTCAGGGGAGTCCGCGTAAAAGGTAAGTATCTCCTTATAAAGCTCCTTTGCCCTTTCATATTCACCGAGGTTATAGTAGGAGTCTGCAATTCTCAGGAGTGCCCTGCTCTTGTATTCTTTGTTTTCAAGGAGTTTGTTGAAGTAGTTTATAGCCTCCTGATACTTCCCCTCAATGAAGAAGCTCATCCCCGTAAGGTATATCTCCTCACCGCTCTGGTCTGTGAGAAACTCCCTTGCAAGAGACCCGTTCCCTAAAGAGATGGCAGCCTTTGCCTTTAAAAGCCTGCTCTTTAGGTCTTTAGCTTCACTTATGACCTTTAGAACTTCCGGATACTTGCCCGCGTTGAAGAGGGCTAAAGCCCTGTGATAGGGGTCGTCAAAAAGTCTGTAAGCTTCCATCCAGTTCTCTTTCCTGAAGGCGAGCCACCCTTTATACTCCTTGTAAAGTTTGGGATATTTGTCCTTTATCTCGGACAGGACTTTCTCCATCTCCCCGTCCTTCCCAAGCCAGTAAAGGGTTTCCAGTAGCCATGTGTAGTAGCCTTGATCCCTTTTCTCCACTTTTTGAAGAGACTCATAGGCTCTCTGATAATCTCCCTCCTTGATGGCTGCGTAAGCAGCAATTAGATACTCCCCAGCCTTTGTTAACTCGGCATAGGCTAATCTGTAATCTCCCCTGTTGTAGGAGTGAACTCCTGCGCTCCTGAGAGCTTCCTTTGAACCCGTTACCTCATAGGCGACCTTGGAAAAGAGGACGTCTTCCTGGGAGAGCATCAGAAACAGATGCTGAGCGTAGTTACTGTTTGATACCTCAAGAAGAGAGGCGAGCTTGTACGCCTCTTCTTTCCTGCCTTCCTTGAGGGCTATCACCCCAAGATAGTATAGAGCCTCCTCCCTGTAAGGACTCAGAGGTTTGCTGTATCTCCTGAGTATGCTCTTAGCCCCACCGAGGTCTCCTGAATTCATAAGCACTATAGCTTTCCTCAACTCCGTGCTTTCCCTGTAGTCTTCGTTTACCCTCCCTTCCGCAAAGTCCTGAACGTACCTGCAGTAATTTACGAACACGACACCCTCACAGTATGGGGCTTTTATGCCTGAGGAGGTTTTTATCTCGTAAACCCTGCCCCATAGCTCCGGCTCTTCGGTTTCAACCGGTTCTCCTTTCAACTTGAACTCAAGAGCGTACATAGACTCGCAGGCTGCCTGTTTAAAGGGATGTTGTGCTGAGCAGGAGCTTTGGAAGAACTTTAGGGCTTCCTCCTCCCTGTTGGTTTTGGAGTATATAAGCCCAAGCATGTACTCTGATTGGGGAACAAAGGCAGAACTCTGGAGGGATAGAACATCCAGGAATCTACTTTCCGCCCTCTTTAGGTTCCCCTCAACGTAGTGTTTTAGTCCGGCTATGTAGTAGGTTTTATCCTTAGGTTCTCCACACCCGCCTCCCTCCTTAGGTATATCTATGGGCGGCTCCTCTATCGTCTTTGGTGGTTCAAGCAACTCTCCAGAGAGGTCAAGGGGTGGTATGTCCCCTTTAAGGGAGACCGTATCCGGAGGCATCAAACGTGGCTTTTCCTCAGCGACCCTCCCTATAACCTTCACCTTCAGGCTTATACTTTCACTCAAGTTTGAGCCAAGGGATAAGGAGGCCACCAGAAGTATAAAACTAAAGAGCTTTATGGGCTTGTACATACAACTCCCCCAGATGACAAGTTATGTTCAGCTTCTGTAAAACGTTCCTTTCATCTTCCATAATAACAACAGAGTATGAAGCGTTGTCACAGCCAAAGCTCCAGAACTTGGAAAGGTCTATGTCCAGAAGTGCACAGTACATACACCTTATCGGTACAGTGTGGGAAACCACGATCACTGTTTCATCTTCATGTTCCTTCCTAACGTATTCTAAGAAGTCCTTTACCCTTCTGAAGACATCTTCAAGGCTTTCTCCGCCTTCAAACTTCACCCTGTGGGGTTCTTTAAGCCACATCTCAAATTCTCTGGGATACTTCTCCTTCACCTCATCAACTAGCATGCCTGACCAGTTCCCGTGGTCTATCTCTATCACCCTATCCTCCCTGTGCAGGGGTACTGCAAGCTTGTCGGATATTATCTTGGCAGTTTGGAAGGTCCTCTTGAGGGGGGACGAATATATCCGAGAAACTTTCTCCTTCTGGAACTCATATGCGAGAGCTTCTGCCTGAGCCTTTCCTCTTTCCGTAAGTTCGGGGTCAAGGAGACCCTGATAACGTCCTACGGGGTTCCATTGGCTCTCAGCGTGCCTTGCTATTATGAGTTTCAGCATTCGTCAGGGTTTATATTTTATCAGAAGTCAGGAATGGCAAGGGAGGGCTTCTTGCCCTCCCAACTGCTTAGCTAACCTGACCCATCTTCCTTGCGATTTCCACGAGTTTTGCGATCCTCTTCTCGGTGGAGGGATGAGTTGAGAATAGCTCCATTATTCCCTCTCCCTTGAGAGGATTCTCTATAAACAGATGGGCTGTCCCTTCGTTGACAGGAGCAGGAACCCGTGTCACATAGTTGTGTATCTTTTCAAGGGCTTTTGCAAGGGACAACGGGCACCCACATATGTAGGCTCCTGTCTCATCGGCAAGGTATTCCCTTGAACGGGATATAGCCATCTGTATTAAGGCGGCTATTATAGGCGTAATTATTATCATTAGTATGCTACCTACTATTGAGAGTGGATTATTGTTCTCCTCGTCCCTTCCCCAGCCGAATATCAGAGCCCACTGAAGCCAGTGAACTATCATGGATATTGCGCCTGCTATGGTAGCTGCTATTGAAGCTACAAGAACGTCTCTATTCTTTATGTGGGCAAGCTCATGGGCAAGAACACCCTTTAACTCCTCCTCATCAAGTATGTCAAGGATACCTCTGGTTACAGCCACCGCTGCGTGTCCCGGTCCTCTTCCAGTGGCGAAAGCGTTAGGCTGTTCCATAGGAACAAGGTATATAGGGGGTTTGGGAATGTTAGCTCTCCTTGCAAGCTCCTCCACTATCCTGTGCAGCCACGGTGCCTCCTCGTAGCTTATCTCCTTAGCTCCGTACATTGATAAAACTATCCTGTCCGAGAACCAGTAAGCCATAAAGTTCATGACAGCGGCTATCAAGAAAGCCACTATTACGCCGGTCTGCCCTCCTATCAGGTTTCCTATAAAGAGCAGTATGCCGGTAAGTAGTCCGAGGAGCAACACTGTCCTCAGCATGTATCCCATGTTTATAAACCTCCTTCCTGTGGTTGTAATTCCCTTTACGGGGATTTATATTTATTCTACGGCTATTGAGAAGTCAAGAGGAAATGACGAGTAGAGTTGCCTTAGAAGAGAAGATAGACCTCGGAAGGTACGACGAGAGGTTCTACGCCATAGTTGGTAGGGGCGATGAGAACATAAAATACTTCTCAAAGCCCTTTGATGTTCGTATCATTCCAAGAGGCACCGAGCTTATAATCAAGGGTGAAGACGACAAGGTGAGGAGGTTCACTGCCTTCCTGAAAGCCACGATGCTGAGGCTTGACAGGGAAAGGCTTACATCAAAGGAAGTTAGGGAGTATGCCAAGGACTTCCTTGAGAAGGCGGAGGGACACGAGAATATCCCTGAGGAGGAAGGGGAGATAATCCTTGTAACCCATAGAAGAAGGGCGATAGCACCAAAAACCCCTACCCAGAGAAGGTACGTACAGGCAATAAAGAGCAACGACGTGGTCTTCGGAGTTGGACCCGCGGGGACAGGTAAAACTTATCTGGCAATGGCTATGGCACTTGCCCACCTTAAGGAACAAAAGGTTAACAAGATAATACTTACAAGACCTGCCGTAGAGGCGGGTGAAAAGCTTGGATTTTTGCCGGGAACCATAGCCGAGAAGGTAGACCCCTACCTGAGACCCCTGTACGACGCCCTCTATGACATGGTTGATTACGATAAGGCTATGTATATGCTTGAGAGAAACATAATAGAGATAGCGCCCCTCGCATTCATGAGAGGTAGAACGCTGAATGACTCCTTCATAATCCTTGACGAAGCCCAGAACGCAACCAAGGAACAGATGAAGATGTTCCTGACCCGTATAGGTTTTGGTTCAAAGGTGGTTGTTACCGGTGACATAACCCAGATAGATCTTCCCAAGAAAGAGCATTCCGGGCTTGTGGAAGCTTTAAGGGTATTAAAGGGTGTTCCAGGGATAGATTTCGTCTGGTTCTCTCAGGAAGACGTAGTCAGGCACCCTATAGTAGCCAGGATAATAGAGGCTTATGAGGCTCATGAACGAGATAGCGATAAAGTTGAAGAGAAGAAAGCTCAGGAAGAGGTGGCTGAAGGAGAGAGCTGAGCTTATCCTGGACATCTTAGGGGTTAAAGACTCTGAGCTGAGTATCCTGATAACGACCGATGAAGAGATTAGGGAATTAAACAAAGCGTACAGGGGGAAGGACGAGCCTACGGACGTTCTCTCCTTTCCTATAGGAGAGAAAGTGGGGGACAGACTCATATTAGGGGACGTGGTTATCTCCCTTGATACAGCTAACAGGCAAGCTTTAGAGTGGGGATGCGGTCTTGATGAGGAGGTTGAAAGGCTTCTGGCTCATGGAATCATACACCTGCTCGGTTACGACCATGAGCTGGGAGGTGAGGAAGAGAGGAAGTTCAAAGCCCTTGAGGAGAAAGTTAATGCTGAACTCAGAAGAGGCTAAGGAGTTAATCCACCTCGGTAGAAATGCGGTTTTAAGCGTTTTTAGGGGAGGGAAGTTAATAGTCCCTGAACCCATCAAGGAAAGATACCCCTACAAGAGGGGAGTGTTTACCACCCTGCTCACCTACCCGGAAAAAAACTTGAGAGGCTGCATAGGGGTTCCCTACCCTCAGTACCCCTTATGGTATGCTGTGATTTACTCCTCTGTCAGTGCAGCCTTTAAAGACCCCCGTTTTCCACCCCTAAGGGAGGAGGAGTTAGGGGAGATCGTCTGGGAGCTTTCAATACTTACAGAGCCGGAAGAGGTACCAAAAGAACTGTTACTTGATAGTATATGTGTGGGTAGAGACGGGCTCATAGTTGATTTGCATGGTATCAGGGGATTACTCCTACCACAGGTAGCACCCAGGTACGGGTGGGAACCTATAGATTTCCTTGAGAATACTTGTCTAAAAGCCGGTCTTGACAGAGATTGCTGGAAGGACCCGGATACCAGGGTCTTCAGATTTGAAAGCGAGATATTTGAGGAGGTTGAACCGTGGGGAGAAGTCAGGAAGATAGAAGCTCTGAACTGCGGATAGAAGAGCTTAAGAAAATTCAGCTTGAGTGTGCAAGGAGAGTAATCGGCAGGGACGACTTTGAAAAGCTCCAAACTGTAGGCGGTATGGACCTTACCTTTGAAAGCGTGAAGGAGAACCCAACCAGAGCCTGGGCGAGCCTTGTAGTCATTGATATAAGAACCTTAAAACCCATATACAGCTTGGTGGTAGAGGATATGGTGAGCTTCCCTTACATCCCAACTTTTCTGGCTTTTCGTGAGATGCCTTTACTTCTAAAGCTATATGAGAAAACCGAGGTTAAACCGGATGTATATTTTATAGATGGGCAGGGGACAGCACACCCCCGTGGATGCGGAATAGCTTCCCACTTTGGAGTTGAAACGGGAGAGGTTAGTGTTGGAGTTGCAAAAACCAGACTCTTTGGGCACTACAAAGAACCCGAAGAGAGGAGAGGGGCTTATTCATACCTCAAACATGGAGAAAGAGTGGTGGGAGCTGTGGTCAGAACGAAGGACAAAACCGCACCTATCTTCGTATCTGTGGGTCATAGGATAAGTCTTAAAACTGCTATAAACTTGGTTCTGGAAACATCAAGGTATCGCATACCCGAACCGACTAGACTTGCCCATAACTTACTTCAGCAGGTTAGAAGGAGAAGCCTTTTCGGTGCAACTTAAGAAAATTAGAATATATTTATATCCTGAAAAGGAGGTGTAAAGATGCTCTTAGGCTTGGATGTTAGAACTCAGATAAAGGACATCTTTGAGAAGGAGTTTAAGGAGCCTGTTACTTTAAAAGTTTTCTCCCAGGCGATAGGATGTGATAGCTGTCAGACAGTTGAAGAGCTCCTGCAGGAGCTTGTTAGCGTGGTTGGAGAGGACAGACTGAAGTACGAGGTTCACACTCCTGTCTTGGAGCAGGAGCTTGCTCAGAAATACGGTGTTGACAGGATACCTACGATAGTTATTGAAGGAGATAAGGATTACGGCATAAGGTACGTGGGATTGCCGGCCGGTCTGGAGTTTAGCACTCTCATTCAAGGGATACTCCAAGTGTCAAAGAGAGAGCCTAACCTGTCGGAGAAAACCCTTGAAATGGTGAGGCAGGTGGACATACCTCTTGAGCTTATGGTCTTTGTCACGACCTCTTGTGGATACTGCCCTGCAGCTGCTGTTATGGCTTACAACTTTGCCCTTGCCAGTGACTACATAACCGCAAAGGTTGTGGATGCCTCAGAAAACCCGGACCTGGCAGAAAGGTTCCAGGTTGTTGGTGTCCCCAAGATAGTTATAAATAACGGCGTTGCCGAGTTTGTTGGAGCCCAGCCTGAGAATGCCTTTTTAGGGTATATAATAGCGACCTACGAGAAACTTAAGAAGGAAAGGGAGCAGTGACCGAACTTGAAAGGAAGCCCCTTGTGGAATTTGTTGCCCCTGTTGTAGAGGTTATAGAGGAAACACCTACAACGAAAACCCTCGTCTTTGACCTGAGGGGGCAGGAATTTGATTTTTACCCAGGACAGTACGTTATGCTTAAAGTTCCCTACCCACCAACCGGTGAAGAGCTCAAGAGGGCCTACTCTATCGCTTCAAGTCCACTCAAGAAAGACAGGCTGGAGCTAACGGTCAAGAGAAAGGAAGGAGGTAAAGCCTCTGTATTTTTAACCACTGAAGTTAAAGAAGGAGACCGGTTTTACATAAAGGGACCCTACGGAAGGTTTTACTGGACTGAGGAACTCTCTACGCGTATAGTCCTTATCGGTGCTGGGAGCGGCATAGTTCCCCTCATGAGCATACTTAGATATATAAGGGATAAAGAGCTCAAAAACGTCAGAGCTACACTCCTTGTTTCTTACACCTCCTACGAGGAGATAATCTACAGGAAGGAGCTCCAGGACTTAAGCAGGCATTCAAACATAAAGGTAAGAGTTACCCTTACAAGGAGCGCTCCCGACCACTGGGACGGACTGAAGGGAAGGATAGATGCAAACAAGATAACCAACGAGGTTGAGGATATCCCCGCAAACCTTTATTACATCTGTGGTCCCCCCTTATTCGTTGATGACATGAAGGCGCTTCTTCTGGAACTCGGTGTTGACAGGAAACAGATAAAGACAGAAAGGTACGATTAGGTTAGAGACTCTAAAAGCTCAAGGTTTTTAAGTGCCCTTTCTGCAGAGCCTTCCCTTCTCATACCTTTCAGAAAGTCCTCCACCATCTCCCTTAGCTTATCCCCCTGGTTCTTACGGAGAACCTTTCCGTCGTAGGCTATCTCCTCCTTCAAAAGGTCCATAAGGATATCCCCTTTGGAAGTTTTCAATACCCATCTCCTTACAACGTTGCCCTCATATTCCCAGGCTACCCTTATCCTGAAGGGTATCCCTCCTGCGGTCCCGGTAAGCTCCCATACCTTGCCTTCTTTAAAGTCTTCAAGTTTTAACTCTCCAAAGAGGTACTGGAGAATGTACATATCGTGCCAAGCTAGGTCCCATAAGGGGTTTATGTACCCTCTGCCCTTGTTTAACCGTTCAACAAGAATCTCTCTAACCTCAACTCCCCTGGGGAAGTTCTTTACAGGATAGGAGTACAGCTCTATTTCAGAAATCTCAAGGTTCTTGTTTTCGGCTATTTCCCTGAACTCTGAACTTTTTCTGGCTGGAGGCTTTTCAAGGAGTACCGGTATATCCCTACTGAGAAATTCCCTGGCTATGGCTACGTGCTGCTCAGGGTTCACGGCAACTATCACCCTCTTTATTTCCTCTTTAACCTCGCCAAAGTGACAATAGAACGGGTACCTTTCTATATTTTTGTAGGGGTCAACATCGCATAGGACAGGCAACTCCTGAAGTTCTTCTAACTTTGCCAGATACTTCATGCCCATATTGCCAAGACCTATAAGTAGAACGTGCATATCTTTTACCTCAATGCCGGAGGCGGGAGTCGAACCCGCACGCCCTCGCGGGCAGAGGATTTTGAGTCCCCCGCGTCTGCCAGTTCCGCCACTCCGGCTCAATGAGTAATTATATCCCACCCGTTGAACAACCAGTGTCTATAAGTAAATTCTAATATGCTAATAAAGACCGGAGGTTTTAAAATTGAGATTGAATGTAAGTTTTTATTATAATTTCATTACCATGAGACTTTTCATACTTCTTATCGCGGCTGCCCTTAGCTTCGTGAGCTTTTCTGAAGAAAGGGAGTTCAACACCCCGGAAAAGGCTCTCAGCTCGTTTTTTCCCGGAGCAACGGTAAAGGTTGAGAATATAGTCCTGAGCGAGGAGCAGAGGAGACGTGTAGAGGAGATTGCAAAAGTTCCCCTTGATACCCGATTAATATCTGTGTATCTGGTACACAAAGGGGGAAAGGTGATAGCGTACGGTTATGTGGATACCCACAGGGTGAGAACCCATACTGAAAGCGTGCTCTTTGTAATAAACACCGCCGGTGAGATAGAGCTCGTTGAGGTTATGTCTTTTAATGAGCCTCTTGAGTATATGGCTGACGAAAACTGGCTTGCCCTTTTTAAGGGTAAAACTCTGGGTAAAGACTCTGTGAAGTTGAAAAGGGACATACCAAATATGACAGGAGCAACACTTACGGCAAGGGCTTTAACTAACGCTGCCCGGAGAGCCCTCGCTATATGGAAGGTTCTCTTTGAGGGTAAGAACTGATGCGGTTTTTTATATCTTCAAATATAAAGAGCAACGCTCCTCTCTATGTTACCGTGCTCTTATTCCTGCTTTCATCTCTACTTTACTGGGTTGTCAGTTGGTTTTTTTACCATTTCAAGTTTGGACTTACCTACGAGCGTATGTACGCTTACTTCTTCACGGACCCCCGCTTTCCCGAAAGGCTGCCTTTAGGTCAACTCCTTGAGGATATACATATACAGCTCTTTATGTCTGTTACTTTTATCTTAGTCCTATCTTCAATATTCATACATAAGTGCGTTAGGGATTGGATTAAGTATACGTTGATAGCTTCCTCCTTTCTGGCTGGCATACTTGAGCCGTTGTCAGCGTTCGGGGTTTACTATGTATCACCCCTGTTTATATATTTGAAAATCTTCTTCTTTTATTCCTTTCAGATAATCACAGGGGCTATGCTCTTCCTTACCCTCAAGCTTTATCTCTCTAAAGAGAAAGAAGAGCCCCCTGAACGCTCAATCCTGTATACTTTGGTTTTTATATTTTCCCTATTCACGCTGTTTTTTACAACCTTGAATTTCTTCCTGTTCCTGGTTAAACTGGGCTTTGCCCCCCATCACGTAGCTGAGTACTACCTCGGAGCACCGGAGAAGTTTTTGAAGCCAAAAACCTTAGAAGGTATTCTGAAGGTCGTAAACCCCCACTTTATAACCATGGGTGTTTACCTTTTCGCGCTAATTCACTTTGTTTTCTTTACAAATGTTAGAAATAAGGTTCTTATAAGTTCTTCTACTTTGATTTTTGCCCTCCTTGATAACGTGAGCGGATTACTGATACGTTATATAGACCCTCTCTTTTCTTATGCCAAGCTCGTTTCCTTTTTGGGTCTGACTTTTATGATGACCTACGTATCACTGGTTGTAGCCGTTTCAATACTCAGACACAGGGCAAAGACTATAATCCTACTTTAATCCCTCTTCCCTTAAGGCTACCTCTATCAGTTTTGTAATCTGTTCTCTTGCTGTCCCTCCGTAAGTTTTTCTCCTATCCGCAACGTTTTCAGGTTTGAAGAGGTTAAACACATCTTCCTCAAAGAGCTCCGAAAAGCTCCTTAACTCCTCAAGGGTAATGTCTTCAAGCCTTTTACCTTTTTCAATAAGGTAGGCAACTATGCTTCCGGCTATGTGGTGGGCTTTCCTGAAGGGTATGCCTTTCAGAGCTAGGTAGTTGGCTACATCTGTTATTAGAACGAAATTTCCTGCATTTGGGTACATCTTATGCTCTTTAAAGCTCAAGCCCTCTATAACCTTTCTTATACCGATAAGTGAACCCTTTAAAGTCTTAACGCTGTCAAAGAGAGGCTCCTTATCCTCCTGTAAATCTCTGTTGTATGCTGTAGGGATACCCTTGAGCACGGTTAAAAGGGATAGGAGATTTCCGTATAACCTGCCTGTCTTCCCCCTTATGAGTTCCAAAACGTCAGGGTTTTTCTTCTGGGGCATTATGGAGCTACCCGTACAGAGCTTGTCTGGAAGGTCAACGTAACTGAATTCCTCGGAAGACCAGATTATCAAATCCTCGGCAAGCCTTGATAGATGCATGCCCGTCAGAGCACACACGAATAAGAACTCCGCTATAAAGTCCCTGTCTGCAGTAGCGTATATAGAGTTTCTGACAATTTTATTGAACCCCAGAAGCTCCGCCGTGTAGTGTCTGTCAATAGGAAAGTCCACACCGGCAACAGCACCGCTGCCTAAGGGGAGTTCGTCAATCCTTCTGTAACAGTCCAAGAACCTCTCCGTATCCTTCAAAAACATTTCCCTAAAGGCTAAGAAGTAATGGGCGAGCCTGATAGGCTGTGCCCTCTGGAGATGGGTGTATGCGGGAAGAATTAAATCTATGCTGTTCCGAGCGGTTATTACGAGGGCTTTCCTCAATTCCTTGAGGAGGTTTATTATCTCCTCGGTTTCTTTTTTTAAGAATAGCCTTTCGTCTGTTGCCACCTGGTCGTTTCTTGACCTTCCGGTGTGGAGCTTGCCGCCTACATCTCCTACCCTCTTGATAAGCTCCGCCTCAATGTTCATATGAACGTCTTCCAGCTCTCTCTTCCACTCAAACTTCCCCTCCCTTATGTCCTTTTCTATACCTTTTAGTCCCTCTATTATCTTCTTTGTTTCCTCTTCACTGAGGATGCCGGCTTTCTGGAGGGTTCTCACGTGGGCTATGTCCTGCCTTATGTCCTCAAGGGCAAGCTCCCTGTCAAAACTGACCGACTCGGTGAACTCCTCTACAAACTCATCTGTCTCTTCCGAGAACCTTCCAGACCATGGTTTTTCCATAAGGAAATTTTAAGGTAAATTTCACCTACAAACTCGGAATAGCTCAATTAAATTGAAAGCAAAACCCTTTGAATCTGGAAGATATAAAGTGTCAATAGCGTGGGATATCAGACATAGTGTCTCCCCTTTGAATTTTCTACCTTGCAGGCTATATTATTCCCCCATGGAACTAAAACTCCGTTTGAAAGTTTTCAGATACGACCCCGCCAACGGTAGGCAGGGTTTTGATACCTTTGAGGTTGAATACGAAGAAGGAATGACGTTCCTTACAGCCTTCCACAGGATAAAGGAAAATGTTGACCCAAGCCTTACCTTCAGGCATTTCTGCAGGGCTGGGATATGTGGAACCTGCACCGTTTTCATAAACGGCTTTCCCAAGCTCGCCTGTAAAGAGCAGGTTCTCCCTTATATACTTACACAAGAGGAGATAATCGTTGAGCCATTGGATAAGTTTCCCATTATAAGAGACCTTGCCGTGAACCACGAGGATGTTATAGAAAGGATGAAGAAATTTCACACCTGGATTA
Source organism: Hydrogenivirga caldilitoris (assembly GCF_003664005.1). Lineage (NCBI taxonomy): Bacteria > Pseudomonadati > Aquificota > Aquificia > Aquificales > Aquificaceae > Hydrogenivirga > Hydrogenivirga caldilitoris. The sequence continues at coordinate 1,081,402 of NZ_RCCJ01000001.1, read as the reverse complement.
AGGAGTATGAGGGAGAGGTCAGGATACCCCCACAGGTGAGTAAAAGGATAGAGAAGGCGGCTGACTGTATCCTGTGCTCTGCCTGTCAATCTTACTGCCCTCAAGTCTTAGAGACTGAGTATGCGGGTCCTCTCTTCTTCGCCAAGTTTTACAGGTTTTTAGAAGACCCGAGGGATAGGGATAAAGAATACAGATTTAAGGAGGCTGTCGTGGAGGGTCATCTCTACCACTGTCTCTCCTGCGACAAGTGCAACAGCACCTGTCCAAAGGAGGTAGAGCCTGCAACCCTTATAAGGGAGCTCATGACTTATATTAAAGAGCATGGCCAAGCAAAGTGTTAGGTATGTCTGTCAGTCCTGCGGATACTACTCGGTAAAGTGGATGGGTAGATGTCCGTCCTGTGGAGAATGGAATACCCTTGTTGAAGAGCTTGTAGAGAAGGGTAAGGTTTTCAAAATTCCCAGTCAGGTAAAGGTGCTATCCATTAATAGCTGGGAAGAGGACTCTGGTGAGCGGACGAGTACCGGCTTTTGTAACCTTGACCTGGCTCTTGGTGGTGGATTAGTCCCCGGACAGGTTGTCCTCATAGCCGGAGAGCCAGGAATCGGGAAGTCAACCCTTCTCCTTCAGGTTTCGGATAGATACACCAGGTACGGAAAGGTTCTCTACGTGTCTGGTGAGGAATCAGGTTCCCAGATAGCTCTCAGAGGGAGGAGGCTTGGAATTTCCAGCGACAGATTGTTGCTTTATCCTGAAACATCATTTGAGAATGTGGTAGATGTACTGCAGCAAGAAGAACCAAATCTATTGGTTGTGGACTCTATCCAAACCCTTTACTCTGAAAGATTGGAATCCTCCGCAGGCTCTGTCTCCCAGGTCAGGGAGGTTACCTTCAGACTCGCAGAGCTGTGTAAGGAAAAGGGAATTCCCTGCTTTGTAGTGGGACAGATTACAAAAGAGGGAGCGATAGCAGGTCCAAAGGTTCTGGAACACATAGTTGATACTGTTCTCCAATTTGAAGGGGAACGCTTTAACTTCTATAGAGTCGTAAAGGTAGTTAAGAACAGATTCGGCTCAACAGGAGAGGTTGCAGTATTCAAGATGGGAGATCACGGTTTAGAAGAGGTTTTAGAGCCATCCGCTTTCTTTATAGGTGAAAGGGTAAACTCCCCCGGCAGCGTCATATTTCCCCACACTGAAGGTAGTAAACCCATACTCCTTGAAGTGCAAGCTCTGGTTCTTCCTGCGCTCTACACCACCCCTCAGAGGAAGACCCAGGGTTTTGACGTGAACAGGCTTTCCCTTCTCCTTGCTATCCTTGAGAAGGAGGCAAACATATTTACGAGGGATTCGGACGTCTTTGTGAACGTTGCCGGCGGTTTATCAGTTAGGGAACCGGCTGCGGACCTTGCGGTAGCGCTTGCGATAGCTTCCTCCAAGAAGGATAAGACCGTGCCCGAAGATACGGTGATATTTGGCGAGCTTGGTCTATCGGGGGAAGTTAGAGCTGTCCATTTTGGAGATTTGAGGCTTAAAGAGGCGAAGAAGTTTGGCTTCAAAAAGGCAGTTATACCTGCAAGCTTACATATGGAAGTTGAGGATATGGAGGTAATCCCCGTTACCAATCTCAGGGAAGCTATTGAAGCCCTTCTTTGAGCTATATTAATTTCATATGAGGATACTTGTAATAGACAACTACGATTCCTTTACCTACAACCTTGTGCAGTACCTTGGCTCACTGGGGGCTGAAACTGTGGTAAAGAGAAACGATCAGATAACCCTGCAGGAGGTGGAGGATATACATCCGGAAGGTATCCTTATATCTCCAGGTCCGTGTACACCGGCTGAAGCTGGTATATCCGTTGAGCTTGTAAAGAGCTTCTATAGGAAACTGCCTATCTTGGGTGTATGCCTTGGACATCAATCAATAGGGGTAGCTTTCGGAGGTAGTATCGTAAGAGCGAAGAGACTTATGCATGGTAAAGTATCTAAGATTTACCATACGGGTGAAGGCGTATTCAAAGGTATCCCAAGCCCGTTCACAGCCGTAAGGTATCACTCCCTGGTTATAGACAGAAACAGTATTCCTGAAGTTTTAAAAGTTACAGCCTGGTCTGAGGATGAAGAGGTTATGGGAATCCAGCACGTTGAGTATCCGGTGTTTGGAGTTCAATTCCATCCAGAGTCTGTTCTTTCAGAGCACGGAATGGACATACTCAGGAATTTCCTTGAAGTTTGCACCGTCAGAGTTTAAACCTCTCTAAGTTGTATATCTCAAAGACTTCCCTGTGTTTTAAAAGCCCCAGAGCTTCCCTGTATATGATTAGATACCTTCTTTGCTCAAGAGCCTCTTCCTTCAGCTTGAAAAACTTCTTTCTCAATCTAACCGATAGTTTTATTGAGAAGACAGGAGTCCCGCTGGTTCTCTCTATCCTCTTTTTGAGATAACGTACCGCCCTCTCTATCCTCTCCATCTCCTTCATACACTTCTCTATCTTGGCTCCATAACCACCGCTTACACTTGCTATTTCCCTGAGGAGTTCCTCATCCAGTTCTGACTTATCAAGCATCAAAAGTATCTTGTGCAAAGGGTCTTTTCCAGTCAAGTATAGAATAAAAACTGAGGTGGAAAAAGGCTTAGTCATAGAGAGAGTCGCCCAGCTGATAGGAGTTTACGTTCCATCTGTGGGGAAGACCTTTAAAGGAATCCCCAGGGGAAAGCTCCTGAAGAGGACCAAAATATATGCAGGGGATAGAGTTCTGGGAAATATAGTTGATGCCGAAACCTTTGCGATAGAGGAAGTGGAAGAGAGAAAAAACATTCTCATAAGACCCCCTATCGCCAATGTGGACAGGGTTATATGTGTAATGACAATTCAGAAACCAGAGTTTGATAACTACCTTCTTGACAGCTTGCTCGTTGTGTATGACCATGTGGGTTGTGAGCCTGTTGTGGTATTCAACAAGACTGACCTCCTTGATGAGGAGGGCAGAGGAGAGCTTGAAAGGTGGAGCGAGCTATACTCCAAGGCTGGGTATGAGGTCGTTCATGTCAGTGCTAAAACTGGAAAGGGTATTGAGGAAGTTGTTGAACTTGTTGAAGGTGATATCTGCATACTTGCTGGACCATCCGGTGTGGGCAAGAGCACCATACTTAAGTACCTTACAGGTGAAGAGCTCAGGATAGGAGAGATAAGCGAGAAAACCCAGAGAGGAAAGCATACCACTACGGGCGTGAAGCTTATACCTTTTGGGAAAAACTCCTTTATCGGGGACACACCGGGCTTCTCTCGGGTTGAGGTTTTGCAGTTTGTAAGCCGAAAGAGTGTAAAGAATTACTTTAGAGAGTTTCTAAGGTACGAGTGCAGGTATCCAGACTGTCTTCACGTTAAAGAACCGGGATGTGGGGTCAAAGAGGCTGTTAAAAAGGGTGAGATAAGTTGCGAAAGATATAAAAGCTACCTGAAGATGCTCAGGGAATACCTGGAAGAGCTGAGTGAGATATGCGGTTAAATTTTAGAAGGGGTTGGAAATGGAGGTAAAGCTTAGTTCTTTTATATTTAAGAGGCAGAATATAAGAGACAGTGCTGGAGATATATCCTTCTATAAGGTATGGATTGACAAGTGGGAAGAGGAAAGAGAGCCCGTAGACGTAAATAGCCTTATACTCCATCTCGTTGCCAATTATTCTCCTGAGGTTGAGGAGAAGCTGCTCGGGAGCAGAAGGGGGCTGGTGGATATTCCCGTGGATATGCTCGTATCAAAGTCCGTAATAGACGTTCTTAACGGTACAAAGTTCATACTCAATCTGACACTTCCCAGAAAGGCTTTGACTTCAAAGCACCTGAATGCCCTCAAAGAGTTATTCGGCTACTATCAGGACAATGGATTTTTGTTCTCTATACATAAGAGGTTGCTTTCAAGCAACAGGGAGGTATTCAACACCTTTTCTGAGTATATAACCTACGTATATTCTGAAGATGAGCCTGTGCACTTGGAAGGTAAGCTCACCATAGGATGCTCTGAGAGCTTAGACGTTGAGGGCTTTGACTTCTTCTGTGAAGGCGAGTATGAGGATGTTCTCATTATAAATTCTCTAAAACACATGCAGGGAGCTGTGTCAAGACTTATATCTATGCTTTCAGAGGAAGCTTCCGTTGACTCTCTGACTCAAACTATAAAGGGAGACCCGGCTCTTGTAACCAAGCTACTTCAGTACGTTAACTCTCCACTTTTCCCTCACAGGAAGGAGATAGAGTCTATAAAGAACGCCATAAACTACCTTGGGCTTGAAAATTTGAAAAAATTCCTAATAGCGGTCTGGATGTCCCAGTTTTTTGGACAAGATCCAAGCTTCATAGAATTTATAAGGAAGATGTTGAGCAACGCCTTTTTACTGGAAAGCTTTTCTAAAAATCTGCAAGGTATACCAAAGGATGAACTCTTCTTTGTGGGACTCTTCTACAAAATGCCTTCAGCCTTTGGTGTAAGACCGGAGGTCTTTTTCAACTCCATGCAGCTTCCTGAAGAGATCAAGAACCTTTACGGAGACAAGAGACTTGAACCTTATCTGAAGCTGATAGACCTCATGGACGGAGGAGAGGTTTATGAGTTTGCAAAGACCTTAGGGATAGACAAGGAGGAGCTTGAGGAGCATATCAATTACGCCCAGGAAAGTGTAAAAACCTTTCTTGCCTAAGCTCCTATTGTACTAAGCAGGTTCTCTATCTGCTCAAGACTACCCAGGACTATCAGTCTGTCACCTACCAGCAACTCCGTCCTTCTGGGAGGGTTTACCAGTAAGCGGTTCCCTTTTACAACAGCCAACAGAATACCAAAGACTTCCGCATTATAGAATTCTTCAAGCCTCCTCCCAACCACTGGAGAGTGCTTTCCTATCTCAAAGGAATCTATCATGTAAGGTGTATTCTCAGAGAGCAATATCTCGGATATAAACCTTGATATGTCTGGTTTCACAGTGGATAATACCGCGGCTCTACCGCTCATATCTTCAAGGCTATAGGTTTGGTTTGCCCCTGCTTCCCTGAGCTTACCTTCGCTTTCCCGTTTTATAACTCGTGAAGATATAAATATACTCGGGTTCATAGTCCTTGCTATTGCTGTGATGATAGCATTGTCCTCATCCGAAGGTGTGTTTACAAGAAGTCTTTTAGCACCCCTTATTCCTGCACGTTCAAGGATTTCTTCCCCTTTTGGACTTCCCTTTATAATTGGAACATGAGGGAAGAACTCTTTAAAGACTTTAATCTTCTCCTCATCTGTTTCTATGGCTACCACACTCTCACCGAAACTCTGAAGGGTTTCTACCATGGCGAAGCTACTTCTGTCCAGACCAATCAATATGGTGTGACCTGTTGTATTCCCAAGCATCTTTAACTAACCTATATTCTCTTATATCGGCATGGAGTGCTGTCCTTTATGTGGATACCCCCTTGAGATAGTGGAATGCTGCGGTGGAGGTATCTGGAGGTGTGATGGGTGTGGGGAGTACTTTTACTACGGAGAGCTTATAGAGAAAACTCCTCCCCAGGAGAACGGAGAAGCATCTCCCGAAGAACCCCCTTCAACTCCTCACGACGAATGATTACCCTGTAAACTGCCTCGGTTATAGGTGCGTATATACCCTCCCTGTCTGTAAGCTCTTTTAAAGCCTCGGCTGTCTTTACGCCCTCCACAACCTGACCGATTTCCTTGAGGGCTTTTTCAGGGCTTAACCCTTTACCGAGTAAAAAACCAAAGGTTCTGTTCCTTGAGAGGTCTGAGGTTGATGTAAGTATAAGGTCCCCAGCCCCGGACAGACCAAAAAAGGTTTCCTTCTTTGCTCCGAGCCTCACGCCTATCCTGGTCATCTCAACTAAGCCTCTGGTGATTAGAGCAGCACGGGCATTGTAACCAAATCCCAACCCATCGGAGATACCACAGGCGATGGCGATAACATTTTTCAGAGCTCCTCCCAGCTCCACACCCACTATGTCCGGATTCAGGTAAACCCTGAAGTTTTCACTGTTTATAGCCCTTTGGAGCTGATGAGCCCCCTCTTCATCTTGCTCGTAAGCCAAGACTACCGCCGTGGGCAACCCCTTGGACACTTCTTCGGCAAAGGACGGACCCGACAGAGCGAAAACGTTACACTCCTGTTCTATCTCCTTTATTATCTGGGAAACCCTCTTAAAAGTTTTAAGCTCAAGTCCCTTTGAAGCATTTATTACCCTCTTGCCTTTGAGATTTATCTGGGAGAATACGCTTCTCACAGTTTGGGTTGGAAGGGCGCACACGAGATTCTCATAATCTTCCACATTGTGTATTGAGGTTGTTGCTCTGACACCTTCTGGTATTCTTACCCCCTCCGTATAGGGGTGTATTCCCTGATTTATCTTTCCCACCGTTTCCTCGTTTATGTCGTAGATTAGGGCTTCATTTCCGTTGCGCCCAAGGTGCACTCCCAAGGCTGTCCCCCAGCGTCCACCTCCTATGACAGCAAACCTCATGTCTTAGGATTATACTATTTGAACAAATATGTTAAAGACTGCGGTGGAGGAAGCTCTTTACTGGATTATATCAATACTGATAAACCTGCTCCTGCTTTCCCTTTTGACCACAGTCTTTATCGTTAAAGTTAAAGAGGTGCCTGAGATATACCCTCTGAGAGTGGTTGACATAAAGGAGGTTGAGGTCGCTAAGCCTCGTAAGCAGCGCTCTGTTGTGGAGGCAAAGTCGGAAGCGAGGAAGACTATATCCAGGGAAAAGAAAGGTGTAGGTAAAGAGAGGAAAGTTGGAGCTACAGTTACAAAAGCCCACGAGAAAGGAGACGTCAAGGTACCGGTTCAGAGGGAGGAAGACGTTTCTGTACTCTCAGCCCTGGAGAAAAAGATAGAAAGTCGGCTAAAAAAACGGGAAACAAAAAAGAAGGAGGTTGGTTCTCTATCGGCTGTGCTTACGGGAAAGGAGGTCAGGATAAAAGGAGGTTCAAGGAGTATAGTTTACACGCCTCCGGCTCCGGAACTTATATCAACAGAGTTCCCCAGTGCTGTCAGAGTCAGAATATGGGTCTCCCCGGAGGGGAGGGTGGTTAAAGCCCTCTTACTTCAGAGGAGCGGAAATGTTAATATAGATAATACTCTGCTAACTTACGTTAGAGGGATTAGGTTTGAGAAGGTTGAAGATGAAGAAGTTCAAGTGGGAGAAATAACCTTCAGCTTCCGAGGAGGTTAATCGTATGAACATAGGTAAGGTGGTCAGGCTTGAGAGGATAATGAACAGAAATACAAGAAGGACGATAATCGTTCCGATGGACCACGGTGTAAGCTCTGGACCCATAGAGGGGATAAAGGATATAAAAGTCGCCGTGGATAAGGTTGCCGAGGGAGGAGCCAATGCGGTTGTTCTTCACAAGGGAATGGTCAGGGCTGGACACAGAGGTGGAGGAAAGGATATAGGTTTGATAGTACACCTCTCCGCTTCCACAGACCTATCTCCTTCAAAGAATGATAAGGTTTTGGTTTGTTCCGTTGAAGAGGCGATAAGACTGGGTGCAGATGCCGTCTCAATCCACGTAAACATCGGTGCAGATATGGAAAGAGACATGCTCAGGGATTTCGGTATTATCTCCAGAGCCTGTGAAGAATGGCAGATGCCTCTTCTTGCTATGGTCTATGGAAGAGGTCCAAAGATTGAGAATCAGTACGATCCAAAGGTTGTCGCCCATTGTGCAAGGATAGGAGCCGAACTGGGTGCAGACATAGTAAAGGTTCCCTATTCGGGAGACCCTGAAAGCTTCAGGCTTGCAACCGAAGGCTCCCCCATACCTGTGGTTATAGCGGGAGGACCCAAGATGAAGTCCGAAAGGGACGTTCTTGAGATGGTTCACGGCGCGATAAGGGCTGGAGCCTCTGGTCTTTCTATAGGGAGGAATATATTTCAGGCTAAGGACCCAGGTCTTATGGTTCGCGCTATGGCAAAGATAGTCCACGAAGGTGGTAGTGTTGAGGAGGCTTTGGAAATATTGGGTCAAACTCAAACATAGATATCCTTGTATCAATTAAGTTTTTTTAGGAGGTATTAAATGGGACTTCTGGAAGGAAAGAAGGCTTTGATTACAGGAATAGCTAACGAAAAGAGCATAGCATACGGAATAGCCGAGTCTTTCCATAGGGAGGGAGCCGAACTTGCCTTCACATACGCAAACGATAAGCTCAAAAAGAGGGTAGAGGAGGTTGCAAAGGAGTTCGGGAGCAAGCTTACCGTGAAGTGTGACGTTTCCCTTGATGAGGACATAACCAACCTTAGGAAGTTTTTAAAGGAGAATTGGGGGGAGCTTGACATAATAGTGCACTCTATAGCTTACGCTCCGAAGGAAGAGTTTAAGGGTGGGGTTATAGACACAAGCAGGGATGGCTTCAAGGTAGCCATGGATATATCCGTGTACTCACTGATAGCCATGACAAGGGAACTTCTACCCCTTATGGAAGGTAGGAAAGGGTCAATAGTGACCTTATCCTATTACGGAGCTGAGAAGGTGGTTCCTCATTACAACGTTATGGGTATAGCGAAGGCTGCCCTTGAGAGCACGGTCAGGTATCTCGCTTACGATATAGCTAAGTATGGACACAGGATAAACGCGATATCTGCTGGGCCTGTGAAAACCCTTGCTGCATACAGTATAACCGGCTTCCACCTTCTCATGGAGCACACCACCAAGGTTAATCCCTTCGGTAAACCCATAACCATAGAAGACGTGGGTGACACCGCGGTTTACCTGTGCAGTGATTGGTCAAGAGGTGTTACAGGTGAGGTAATACACGTTGACAACGGCTACCATATAATGGGAGTCTTTGGAAGGGAGGAAGAGATAAAGGAAGGGGTCTTCAAGAAGTGAGCCTGAAACCAACAAACGTACCCCTTACGGTAAAGGATTTTGACTGCGAGCGTTGTGGTGTGTGCGCCGGGTGTGGATGCGCTTGCGGATACATAGCTTACCTTAAAGGGGAAGACCTCGTTGACCTTTACGGGCATCCCCATGACCCTAACGGTATAGGGAGTTTCTGTACAAAGGGTTTAACCCTGATTCAGGAGACACCCAAGAACCCACTCAGGCTGAGGAAAGCTATCCTAAGAGACGGAGGAAACTACAAGGAGATAGATCAAAAGGACGCCCTTGAATGGCTAAATAGAAATTTAAAGGGAAGGGTCGCTGTATTCTTGGATAGATTTTCCGACCTCAAGGATTACGTTTCAGCGGTTGGCTTTACCGAGCACGTCTATACGGATTCCCTTTATTTACCTTTCAGGGCTACAACCCTCAGACCGCAGGAGTGGAGGGAGCAGAGGGTTATACTTGCCCTTGAATGTGAGACGGTGTTCACAGAGGTAATGGCAACCCGCTGGCTTGTTGACGCCTTTGAGCGCTCCTCCTATATAGTAGCTGTTTCTTCCAGATACGGTACAACCTCTGCAAAGGCAAGCAGGAGAATTCTTGTAAAACCTTCCCTTGTGGTAAGGTTCATTGAGGAACTGGCAGACTACATAGAGGGAAAGGACAAGGAGCTGATGTTCAAAGAGGAGATTGAAAGACTCGCAAAATCTATATCCCTGGTAAAGGAGAGCCTTATCCTCATAGGAGAAACCCTATTAAGAAGTAGATGGAGAGGCAACGTACTAAGCGCTCTGAAGAGAATAAGAGATAAGGTAAGGGTTAACTACAGTATAGTTGGGAACGTGTCTCCCCTCAAAGCTAAAGGTCTTGAGGAGTTTTTAAAAGAATTCACAGACTTTGATAGCCTGCTCCTTACAGGTAACCCTGCAATGTTCATGGATGAAACCCTCCTAAACAAGCTTAAGGAAAAGAGAACCGTCCACCTTACCCTCTTCCCTAACCTTACGGCAAACAATGTAGACCTCGTTATACCTGTTAAACTCTTTGCAGAGAGAGAGTTCTTCCCTTATAAAAACGGTTTCGGCTTGGTTGCCTACTCTCCTCAGGTTCTCCCCTCCATTGAGAATTCCTTTGCCCCGCACGAACTCCTTGGTAATGGAAGGGACATAGAGGAATTTCTTAATGAGCTTGGGTTAGGGTTAGAGGAGGTGAGAGAGGCAGAAGGTGGAGCGGACGTAGATATACCCTACATAGAGGAGTGGGAAGGGGAGTTTAACTTGTATGAGGTTGAGGACAGAGGCATTTACGTGCTATGTGATAACACGCTTGTTGATGAAATTGGGCACTGGAACGTATGGACTCATGATATGGAGAGTCAGCAGTTAGCTTATATGAACAGTAAAACCATGGAAAGGTTAGGGGTTAAGGAAGAGATAGAGATAAGAGGGACAAAACTGAAGGTGAAGAAGAACAGCAACATAGCCGATGATGTGATATTCGTGCCCAACTCCTATGAGGAAAGCCAGCCCTTCAATCCGGGAACCAGACCTGGTAAACTTTTGAAGAACCCTGCTTTTAGAATAGAAGAGTACGGTTAAAATAATAAAAACACGGAGGTAAAGGTATGAACATTGAGTTCAGAGGCGTTGACGTCCAGATAACGGACGCGATGAAAAGTTTTATTGAGGGCAAGCTTAAGCGTTTTGACAGGTACCTGAAGGAAGCGGGAGAAGACCAGGTAGAGATAATAGTCTCCATTTCTGCTGTACGTTCAAGACATAAGGATTTTGCAGGGGACAGCAAACCCATTGTTTACAGGGTTGATATGCATATGTACCTGAAGAATATCCCCCATGGCTCAATTCATGCCTGGGAGGAGGATATAGACGTATTTACAGCCCTTGATCAGGTTCTTGACGAGATAGAAAGGCAGCTTATAAAACTCAAGCAGAGAAGGCTTGAACAGAGGCGAGTGTCTGCGAAGATAAAGGAGCAGATGCATGCTCCCGAGCCAATAGCACCTGAGGAAAGGGAGAAGCCTCTTATAGTGGAGGAAGAGCTTGTACTTGATAAACCCATGAGTGTTGAAGACGCGCTGTTTGAACTTGAGCAGAGCCATGCCTTTTTCCTCCCGTTCCTTGATATAGAAACCGGGAACCTCAGGATCGTCTACAGGAAGAAAGGAGGCAACTTCGGGCTTATAAACACTAAGTGTAAGTTCTCATAGGAAAGGGTATGGAGTACAGGTTCAGGTTTCTCCGCTACCGTTTCATATCTTACTTTGTTTCACTCCTGTTGGTTCTTGGGAGTCTTTTCCTTCTTTATTACAAAGGGTTAAACCTTGGACTTGATTTCACCGGTGGAAGGGTTATTGAGCTGAGGTTTGAGAAAAAGCCTGGGACGGGTGATCTCAGAAGGGCTATAAAGGAAGCCGGGATTGAGTCCTTCCTTGTTCAGGAGACAAAGGAGGGAACTTACATAGTAAAGGTCAGGGAGGGAGAGAGTTACCAGGCTGTAAAGGATGCGGTAAAGAAGTTTGGGAAATACGAACTGGTGAGGGAGGAAAGGATAGGAGGTGTAATAAGCGAGGAACTCCGTGAAAAAGCCGTCCTTGCCATACTCACCGCCCTGGGCGGTATATTGCTTTACCTTGCCTTCCGTTTTCAACCTGTGTGGGGGGTCGGTGCACTCCTCGCTCTGGTCCATGACGTTCTTATAGTCCTGGGAGCTTACTCCCTGACGTACAGAGAGGTTAACCTTGAGGTGGTTTCGGCTTTGCTCATAGTAGCGGGGTACTCCGTTGCCGATACAGTTGTGATATTTGACAGGATAAGGGAAAACCTTCGTCTCAGGAAGACCCTGCCCCTTGAGGAGGTCATGGATATATCCATTAACCAGACCCTTTCCAGGACGATAATGACCTCGCTTACAACCTTCGTCACAGCCTTTACCCTATTCATACTCGGAGGATACGCTCTTTCCAACATAATGTTTGCCTTTGTTGTAGGTGTCGTGGTTGGAACTTTCTCATCGGTGTTTGTGGCAAGCTCCTTTGTTCTTGATATGGGTAGATTTATAAGGCTCAGGAGAGAGGAATCTCAGGAAGAGACAGCCTGATGGACTATCTGGTTGTATTCCTTTTCGGTATAACCCTGGGGAGCTTTTACAACGTGCTTATTTACAGGCTTCCCAGAAATGTCTCCGTTGTCTTTCCCTCTTCTCATTGCCCTGAGTGTAAGGAGAGGATAAGGTGGTACGACAACATACCCCTCATCTCCTTTCTGCTTTTGAGGGGAAAATGCAGAAGCTGTGGTGCAAGGATATCCCTCCAGTACCCTCTCGTTGAGCTCTCCTCAGGACTCCTCGCTCTTTATTCTTACTTCAAGTGGGGCTTGAGCCTTGATGCCCTGGTATATTTTGCCTTCTTCTCAGCTCTCATGGTGGCTTCCCTTATTGACTTAAAATTTTTCATAATTCCAGACCTTATCACTCTGCCGGGTATAGTCCTTGGTCTTGGCAGCTCCTTCTTTCGTTCCGACATAACCGTATCCCAGAGCTTTTTGGGTGCGATAGTTGGTTTCCTTATACCCGCATTTGTATACCTTTACTACGTAAAAGTAAGGAAGATGGAGGGGCTTGGTTTCGGGGATGTGAAGCTTCTCACCTTGATAGGCTCTGTAACTGGGGTTTACGGAGTGTTCTCAGCTCTGTTCCTTGGGAGTTTATTTGGTCTTCTATTTGCACTGCCTTCCATAGTGAGGAACAAAAACGTTCAGTTTGTTATACCCTTTGGACCCTTTCTCTCCTTAGGGTGTTTCGTAGGAGTCCTTTTTAAAAGCGAGATTATGAGCTTCCTATTACCCTTATGAACTGCCGCTTTCCTCTATCTTGCCTTCAACCTCTTTAATGAACTCATCAAGATTGAAGTTGTGTTCCTTGGCAGCTTCCTCCAGAGTTCTGTGTCCTCCACAGCAGTAATCTATGTAGTACCTGTCAAGCACAGACTGCACCTGGGGAAACTTCCTTAAAAGCTCGTTAACGGTCATGTTCCTGTCTATCATATTCCACCTCCTTTCAAGGTGCAGGTGCTATCACCGCCATGACCACCATGTCCTTGTCGGCTTTCATTCCGTGAGGCTCCAGCGGTTCACAGGGGACGAGGTCTCCCTCCTCTACCTCTATCCATTCCTCACCTTTGAGAAACTTACCGCTTCCCTTGGCACAGTATAGAAGCACTCTGGCAGGACTTGTGTGAGCCGGTATCTCACTGCCTGCAGGCATAGAGAACACTATAACCCTTGCCTCCTTGGAATCTACCAGGAGAGCCTTCTTTAACTGAGAGGATGTGGGAAAAAAGCTTGAAAGGCTATGTTTCATGATTCACCTCCAGACTCCGCTTTTTAAGATGTTGAAGATATACATTAAAATTGCCAAGAACAAAATCAGGGAACCCAGGGCTTTGAAGTAGGGATTACCGGACAGAAACCCGTAAATTTGGAGCGCAAGACCGACATTCAGCAGAGCTGTATGTAAGTAACCCAGCCTGAAGCTGTAAACTTTTCCCCTGGTTAACATCGGGATTATATGGTATGTAACTCCAACTATCATCTGGGTAACGAACCCAACAAGCTGTATATGAGCGTGGGCGTAAGATGGAATGCCTTTCAACGAGTATAGAAAGTTTCGTGCGGGTTCAAAGCCGAGCATAAGACCCAGAGAGCTTCCTATAAGCAGGTACAGAAAACTCAGGAGCAAGTTCAATTTCGTCAGCGGGTTCATCTCAGATAATTTTATATAAAAACCCCTCCGTAGATATGTAAATGATTACTATCATAGATACCTGTAAAGGTGTTGATAATCCAATTGTCTGTTGCTTTTATTTTTGACGTTTGAGGACTCTCTCCACAAGTTTTAGGTCCTCCTCCGTATCAACGCCGTGGTAGAAGTTCTCTGTCAGAAGGACCTTTATCCTGTATCCGTTTTCCAGAAGTCTCAGCTGTTCAAGCCCCTCTGTTCTTTCTAAGGTAGTCTGGGGTAGCTTTACAAATTCCAAAAGAGTTCCTCTTCTGAAACCGTATATACCTATATGTTTTATGGGGTAAAGGTTCTCATTAGCCTCTCTGAAATAGGGTATAGGAGCTCTTGAGAAGTAAAGAGCATAGCCTCTCCTGTCAAGAACGACCTTTACATTTGAGCTACTCTCGTAACAGGTCTTATCGTGTTTTCCAAGGGTTACCACCTCTTCCCCTCTTATAAGCTCATCAAACACCCTCTTTACATCCTCTGGATATACAAAAGGCTCGTCTCCCTGATAGTTTATCACCAGCTCAATGTCACTTTTTTCAATCACATGGGCTACCCTGTCTGAGCCGGAGGGAAGTTCGGAAGGGGTCATAACAACCTCAACACCCAGCCCTGATACAGCCTCCTTTACCTCCTCGCTGTCTGTTGCCAGTATTACCTTCTCTCCCGTTTTTAGACACCCTTCAACCACCCATCTTATGAGGGGTTTTCCGGCAATATCCTTCAGCGGTTTCCTGGGGAGCCGGGTGGAGGCTAAACGGGCAGGAATTACTATAGCCCTTTTCATGGCTGATATAATTGTATCCTTGATGAAGATTAGCGAGTTTTTGAAAGCGAACCAGCTTTCCGTGGGAGACAACATCGTCCTTCTTTTGCAAAAGCTCGGTATAGACGATGAGAGACTCTTGAAGAAGCTTGAGTCCGAGATAGGTGAAACAGCAAAGATGTCCAAATCAAAGGGGAATGTGGTTGACCCTGAGGAGGCTGTTGAACGTTACGGAGCGGACACTGTCAGGCTTTATATCCTGTTCGCTGCCCCACCTGAGCAGGATTTTGAGTGGACCGACGAAGGCATACAGGGTGCTTACAGGTTCCTGAACAGGCTTTGGAATTTTGTAATTAATAGGGAAGAGTGGCTCAGGGAGGTTGCCTACACGAGGGAAGAGCTCGCCAACCTGAAAGGGAAAGCCAGAGAACTCAGGAGAGCTGTGCACCAGACTATAGCAGACTACCTGACGGACATGGAGAAGCGATACCAACTGAATACAGCGATAGCGAAGATAATGAAGCTCTTTAATGAGCTCTCAGATTTTGAGCCTGAGGACGAAACCGACAGGAAGGTGTTAAAAGAGGGCATAGATACTCTCCTACTCTTGCTGGCACCTATCGCACCTCACCTATCGGAGGAGCTCTGGCAGAGGTTAGGACACGAGGAGCTCATAGCTCTTCAGTCAATACCGGAGCCTGATGAGAAAGCTCTGCAGGTTGAGGAGCTGGAGGTCCCTGTTCAGGTGAACGGTAAGCTCAGGACAAGGATTAGGGTGCCTTTCAATGCCGATGAGGAAACGGCAAGGAGGATAGCCTTGAGCGATGAGAAGGTTAGAAGTTACCTTGACGGGAAAGAGATTAAGAAGTTTATATACGTAAAGAACAAACTCATAAACATAGTTCTGGGATAAAGGAGGCGGTTATGGAACAGGACATAACCCTGTGGGCATGGATACTGTGGTTGTTAAAGGTTCTGATACTTGCAGCACTTATAGGTATTCCTTTTCTGGTTATAGTGGTCTTGGTGTCCCAGGCGGTTTACAACAAGTTTGCTAAAAGGATAGAGAAGAGCCTTGAAGATAAATACAAGCAAAAGGGCTTTACCCTCATAGAGGTTCTCGTAGTCCTCATAATCTTAGGTCTCATCGCCGCCATAATAGTTCCGAGGATAACGGGAAGAGTGGACGAGGCGAAGATAGAGACAACGAAGATACAGCTCAAAGCTATCAAGGACGCCTTAGAACAGTACAAGTTAGACAACGGCATGTATCCAACCACCGAGCAGGGACTCAAAGCCCTCGTTGAAAAGCCCACCACTCCTCCCGAACCTCCGAGGTGGAGGAAGTACTTAGATAAGGTTCCTAAGGACGGCTGGGACAGGGACTTCATCTACATATCCCCCGGAGTGAACCACCCCTACGAGCTCAGGTCTAAGGGTCCGGACGGAGAGGAGGGAACGGAGGACGACATAGATGTCTGGAACCTCTAAGGGGTTTACCCTCCTTGAGGTTGTAATTGCCCTCACGATAATAGCCGTGGGTTTCACTACACTGATAGAGCTCGTTTCGGTAGCAAGGAGCAGACTCGCCGAAGCGGAGGAGACCTTCAGGGACTTCCTTTACCTTGACGGGAAGATAAAGAGGAACGACTACCAGGGTCTGGAGGTAAGGGAGGAGAAACTCCCCGACTTCCCCCGGATAATAGAGACGACCTACACTTACAGGGACGTGTTCTTCGTCCGATATAAAGTTAGGTGATGCTTGAATTCGCCGTCTGCCCCCACGATACATACAAGGGTGTTGCAAAGTGGATAAAGTTTACCCGTGAGCTCGGCAAGTTAGCAGAATCAGAGGTCAAGCTTATAACCTTTAGCTCCTTCCGGGAGGAGAGGGAGAGGCTTGAGGAAAGCTTTGACATATACTACGCAAGCCCGAGTATTGCCGCAGAGCTGTATAAGAAGGGCTACATGCCCGCTGCGAAGATAAGGGAACAGGAGGATTCGCTCCTCCTCGTGGGAAAAGAACCTCCAAAGGAGGAGTACACGGTAGCCCTCGCCGACCTTAAAGCGGTAAAGTACGGACTCCTTGCCTTTGAAAGGATAGACCTCGGTAAAATCAGAGTTCTCTATACGGAGAGCCATGAGGAGACCCTTCAGCTCGTAGATAGCGGAGTTGCCGATTACGGGATAGTCTATGAGGAGAACCTTGAGAGCTGGAAAGGAAGAGAGCTGAAGGTTATTGAAAGGATTAACTTAGGAACCTCCCACCTCTTTATGGTTAAAGGGGAAAGGGTCGTGGATATCAGGGATAAGCTTCTGAGACTACCGAAGGTGGTTCCCGCCGGCGAGGAGGATATTAAAAAGGTTTTTGAGCTTGAGAAACGCTTTGAGAAGCTTCTCAAAAGATGGGAGGAGTACGATATAGCGATGGCTGTCCTGAACGCCCCGGCGGTGGGAATCCTCATATATCAGGAAGGGATTGTTTATGTGAACAACTACCTCTGTGAGCTTCTGGGCTATGAGAGAGAGGAGCTCTTAGGAAAGCCGGCGGAGATAGTTGTCGCGGAGGAGGAGAGGGAGAGAATACGGGAGGTCATAAGGAAGAGGCTTTCGGGTGAGAAGTTTACCTTTACTCATAGGGAACTGAAGTTCAGGAAGAAGGACGGCTCAGAGGTCTGGACCTCCGTCTTCTCCAGCACCATACTCTACGAGGGGAAGTATGCGGGCTTTGTGGTGGTTATAGACATAACCAAGAGGAAGAGACTTGAAGGACTTTATAAGCTCATCAGAGAGGTAAATCAAGCCATAACCCAATCCCTTTTAGAGGAGGAGCTTTTTGAGAGGATATGCAGAGCCCTGACCGAGAAGATGGGGCTGAGGTTCGTCTGGGTGGGGAAGCCCGATGAAAATGGGTGGGTGAGACCTGTGGTCAGGTGCGGGCACGAAGAGGGATACCTTGAGAAGGTCAGAATATCCGTAAACCCGGAAGTGCCGGAGGGAAGAGGACCCACGGGAACAGCCCTCAGGGAAGGGAGGATAGTTATAAACCCCGACACGAAGAGCAACCCGGCGATGGGACCCTGGAGGGAGGAGATGCTAAAGCGCGGCTACCTCTCCTCCTGTGCCGTACCCATTCAGGTTGAGGGTGAGACGGTTTACGTTCTGAACCTCTACGCTTCCGAACCTTACTTCTTTGAGGAGGAGAACAGGGAAGTTCTGGAGGAGCTGAAAGGAGATATTGAGTTCGGTCTCAGCAGGATGAGGGAGTTCAGGAATGCTCTTATAATTTCTAAAGCTCTTGAGCTGACCAACGACTGGGTTCTCGTTACCGACAGGAACGGAAATATTCTCTATGTGAACGACGCCGTATGCAGGATAAGCGGGTACGAGAGGGAGGAGCTGATAGGTAAAAATCCGAGGGTTTTCAAGTCGGGCTTACACGATGAGGCTTTCTACAAGAAGCTCTGGGAGACCATACTCTCGGGAAAGAGCTTTCATGCGGTCTTCGTAAACAGGAAGAAGGACGGGGAGCTGTTCCATATTGAACAGACCATCGCCCCCGTGGAACTGCCGGGAGGTGAGAAAAGGTTCGTTTCCGTCGGAAGGGACATAACCCGCGAGCTGGAGATGTCGGAAGAGATTGAGAAGCTCAAGTTTTACGATGCCCTCACGGGACTGCTCAACCTGAGCAACCTCGCCCTGAAGGTTTCCGAAACCCTTAAGAAGGGAGAGAAAGCGGGAGCCCTCATAGTCCTTGACCTTTACAACATGGCTTTCATAAACAAGAACTACGGCTTCAGGGTAGGGGACGCCGTTCTGAAGGAAGTGGCAAACAGGTTAAGAAACACCTTCAGGGACTACGACCTTGTCGCGAAGGTAGGAGGGGATGAGTTCGCCCTCTTTATATACCCTATGAGAAAGAGGGAAGACGCTCTCATAGTTGCGGAGAAGTTAAAGGAGGTTCTCGCTCAGCCCGTTGAAATTGAAAACATGAGGTTAACCCTCGGCATGAACGCGGGGGTCAGCATCTTCCCCTCGGACGGTAGAACCTTCCACGAACTTTACGAGAAGGCTTCTGTGGCTCTTCATGCGGCTAAATCGGAAGGAGAGAACGAGGTGAGGTTTTACGATGAGGAGATGGAGAGGAAAGCTGAAGGTTTCGTGAGGGCGGAGAGCCTTTTAGAAAAAGCCGTAAGGGAAAGACTCTTTGTCTTTGAGTTTCAGCCCTACTTCAGGCTCAAGGACATGGGGGTGGCGGGTCTGGAAGCCCTCCTAAGGATAAGGGAGAGGGACGGAACCCTTCACTATCCCTCCGAGTTCATAGACTACCTTGAAAACAGCAGGTTCCTGAGAGATTTTGAGAACTCCTCCCTGGAAGAGCTTCGGAGACTCCTTGAGAAGTTCAGAGTTCCCATCTCCCTGAACGTGTCGGCGAGGAGTTTCAGGAACGATGAGTTCATGGATAAGCTTTTCGGTCTTGCTGAAGACTTCCCCGGCAAGCTCGTTGTGGAGATAACGGAGAGGCTTCTCGTTGAAGATGTTGAAAGGACGAAGAGGATTCTAAGCAGGATAAGAGAGTTCGCAAAGGTCGCCGTTGATGACTTCGGGACGGGATACTCATCCCTCGCCTATCTGAAGGAACTACCCGTGGACATAGTCAAGATAGACATGGGCTTTATACGGGGGATGATGGAGAGTGAGAGGGACAGGGCGCTTGTGGAGGTTATAGTTGAGTTCGCAGGCAGGATAGGGATGGAGAGTTTAGCCGAGGGGGTTGAGACCGAAGAACAGCTCAGGATACTAAAGGAAATGGGATGCACCTACGCACAGGGCTTTTACCTTGCCAGACCCATGCCGGAGGAAAAGGTGGAGGAACTCCTGAGAGATGAAGGTTAGAGCTTTCACCCTAATAGAGGTTCTCGTAGTCCTCACCCTCCTCGGACTGACCTTCTCCGCCCTCCTCCTGGTCTTCTCAAGGGGCATAGACTCAAGCCTTGGTATAACGGAGGAATCGGAAAGGCTGAAGCTTAAGGCTTCCCTCTTCTGGGACATACAGAGGAAGATAACTGGAGCTAAGAGGATAAGGGTAGAGAACAACAACCTCTATATGATAACGAGCGGAGGAACCATCTATCGGGGGGTGGTCAAGTGCGCTTACATATTCAAAGACGGGAGGCTCTACTACTACGAGTTCCCTTATCCTTACGGAGCGATAGACGAGATAGAGGAGGATAAGCTTCAGAGGGTTGCCACCTTCCACGACTTCAGTATAAGGGTCTATGAGAGGGACAGGGAGTTTAATACGTACGATGGACTACCCGACAGGATAAAGGTTTCCGTTGAGGGAAATGAGATGCTCTTTGAAACACTCCTGCGGTGAAATTGAGGGTTCACCAGCTCCCTTCCTCTATCACCTCCATTAAAACAACGGCGTTATTGTGTTCAGTATCCCTGGCTGAGAACAGGAGCGTTACGGTTCCATGCTTGCTTTCAAGCTCTTTTATCCGCTCTATTAATTCCTTTTTCCCCTTTAGTTCCTCTTTGTACTTTCTTTTAAATCCTTCCCATCTCTCGCTCCTGTGGGAAAACCATCTCCTTAGCTCATCTGAGGGTGCTATTTCCTTTAACCAGAGGTCAACCCTTGCGTCTTCTCTTTTTATCCCTCTTGGCCACAGCCTGTCTACCAATATGCGGAGTCCGTCTTCTTCTGACGGTTTTTCATAGATTCTTTTGACTTTAATCAACCCACATCCTCCTTAGGTTATGAGCTCTCTTATCTCTTCTTCTTTCGGAACGCCCACAAAAGCGATGTTTCTATCAACGATAGTGGTAGGGACACTCTTTATTAGGAATTTCGTGACCCAAAATCTTCCCTCTGGCGTTTCAACATCTAAGGCTTCATACTTAAACCCAAGTTCTTCCTTAAACCTCCTCCACATGGCGTCCGCTTCTTGACTTGCCGAACACCACGTTGCTGTTAAGAGTATTACGTGCCTGTCTTGAGGTCTAAGTGACTTCTCAGGTTTTCTCTTGTAAAGCTCCTCCTCTACACACTTCATACATATGATATCCCACTCTCCTATGTAGTTTTTCATCTCCTCATACGCTTTTTCGCCGCTCACCAGCTCGCTTAAGTCTCTCTTAAGGGTTTCCTCACTCAAAGGTTTTAGCTTCACTATCCACTCTCCGTAAGGGTCCAAATTTAAAATTTCGGGAGAATCAAGAACCTTCTCGTTCACATCTACTATCTTGCCTTCAACCAAAGCAGGGATAGGTCCAGCCCACTTTCCGCTCTCCAGGGTAGCAACGGGTTTTCCCTTACTGACCTCCTTACCTTCAGGTTTAACCCGGATGTGGAGTATTTTCCCGGCTCTGGTCTGTCCAACCTCTGTAATTCCCAAAGATACGGTGCCGTCCTCATTCACCTTTACCCAGACCTGTAGGTCTATATAGTAGTAAAGCTCTTTCGGGATTATGCATCCTCTGTACTCCCACGCATTCCCCAGGTCTTTCTCTTCTTCCATCTCAGGTAAAAAATAAGGCTTTTCTATGACATGGTGAGTTTCCTCAAAACCTCATAGACCTTGTGGATGGGAAGACCCATGACCGTGTAAAAGTTCCCCTCTATCCTCTCAACTATTGTGGCTCCAAAGCCCTGAACCCCATAAGCTCCAGCCTTGTCCATCGGCTCACCGGTGGATATGTAAAACCTTATCTCCTCCCCGGACAGCTTTCTGAACTTAACCCTCGCAACGTCGTGGACCGTTTTTCTGAAACCTTTAGAGACAAAGGAGACCGCCGTCACCACCCTGTGCCACCTCCCCGAAAGGAAAGAGAGGGTCTGAAAGGCTTCCTCCTCGTCCCTTGGTTTTCCTATTATCTCCTTGCCAACGAAGACAAGGGTATCCGCCCCTATCACGAGAGCGTCCTTATTACTCTTCCAGACGTCCAGAGCCTTTTCGTAGGACAGCCTCCTCGCCGTCGTTATGGGGTCCCCATGGGTATGCTCCTCTATCCCGGAAGGGACGACTTCAAACTCTATTCCCAACAGGGAAAGTATCTCCCTCCTCCTCGGTGAGGCTGAAGCGAGCACTACTCTTCCCATGGCTTGAACCTCATATCACAGGCGTTAAATTATAAATTTACCAACACAGGAGGAAGGATATGAATGTAGGATTTGAGATACAGGAAAGGGAACTCACAGCCGAGGAGATAAAGGAGCTCCAGAAGGAGGTGAGGAGGTTAGCCCAGGAGAAGAACGCAATAATCTTAGCCCACTACTACCAGAGACCGGAGGTTCAGGATATAGCGGACTTCGTGGGAGATTCCTTAGAACTCTCCCGTAAGGCTGCGAATACCGATGCGGACATAATAGTCTTCTGCGGTGTCAGGTTCATGTGCGAGACCGCGAAGATTCTCAGCCCCCAGAAGAAGGTTCTCCACCCTAACCCCGAATCCGGCTGTCCCATGGCGGACATGGTAACCGCCGAGCAGGTTAGGAAGTTAAGGGAAGAACATCCCGATGCGGAGTTCGTGGCTTACATAAACACCACCGCCGACGTGAAGGCTGAGGTAGATATATGTGTGACCTCCGCCAACGCCCCGAAGATAATAAAGAAGCTGGAAGCTAAGAAGATAGTCTTTCTACCCGACCAGGCTCTCGGTCAGTGGGTAGCGAAGCAGGTTCCCGAAAAGGAGTTCATAATATGGAAGGGTTTCTGCCCTCCCCACTTTGAGTTCACCGCGAGGGAGGTCATGAAGCTGAAAGAGAAGTATCCCGACGCCAAGGTTGCCGTTCACCCTGAGTGCCATCCCAAGGTCATAGAGCTCGCCGACTTCGTGGGTTCTACCTCCCAGATAATCAAGTACGCAACGAGCGTGGACGCAAAGAGGGTCATAGTCATTACAGAGGTGGGTCTCAAGTACACCCTCATGAAGAAGAACCCCAACAAGGAGTACATATTCCCCGAGTCAATGAACTACTGCGGAACCGTCTACTGCTGCACAATGAAGGGGATAACCCTGCCAAAGGTCTATGAGACCATAAAGAACGAGATAAACGAGGTGGAGCTCCCTGAGGATATTATAGAGAGAGCGAGGAGACCGATAGAGAGGATGTTAGAACTCAGCTGAGGAATGGTCTGGTTCTATACATTCCTGATAGTTCTCGGAACCTTTCTTGCCGTCCTGGGGATAACCAGCACCAACGTAGCCATACCCAAGATGATAGCTCCTCTCCAGACGGATATATACGGTATAGAATGGGTCGCTATAAGTTACATAACCGCAACCGCCATAACAATACTCGCCTTCAGTGCTCTCAGCTCAAGGATAGGACTCAAGAACACCTACGTCCTCGGACTCTCTCTGTTCGGACTTGGCAGCGCTCTTTCCGGTCAGGCGGGAAGTCTGGAGTTCATGATAGCCTCCCGCTTTTTGCAGGGAATAGGGAAGGTCTCCTGATACCCTCCTCCCAATCCATACTCTTCAGCCTCTTCCCCCCTGAGAGTAGGGGAACGGCTATGGGCTTTTACGCCATGGCTGTAGCTTTTGCACCCGGTCTTGGACCCGCCGTAGGGGTTACTTCGTAGAGTACTTCTCCTGGAGGTGGATATTCTACATGAACCTGCCCGTCATAGTGCTGCTGATACCCGTTGCATACTTCTTCCTTCCCGATATAGGGGAAAGGAAACCCGTTCCCTTTAACTTGCTCAGTTACACGCTCCTCTCGGTTTCCTCCGTAAGCTTCATAGTCTTTCTCTCAAAGGGCGAGAGCTGGGGTTGGTTTTATTCGGACAAGACTTTTTACGTTTTTTATATAGCCCTGCTTACCTTTCTTCTTTTCATGGTGTCCGAGCTTATCAGCGAAAGAAAGCTTATTGATTACAGCATCTTCAAAGAACCCAACTACCTGTATGCCTTTATAACCTTTGTGCTGGTTTACGGGTTTGTGTTCTTCCAGACTATATACCTAATACCCATATACTTTGAGAGGCTCAGGGACGTACCCACCTTTCAGACGGGCTTGCAGTTTGTGGGTTTTGCCTTCTTTTTAGCCCTCTTTGCCCTCGTAGGTGGAAGGCTGAGCGACAGGATGGAACCAAAGCTCCTCCTTCTCGTATCCCAGAGCACACTATTTATAGCCCTCTTCTTCTTCCTCTCCCACCTTGATTACGAAACACCGAAAGCCAAGATATTCCTTTACCTATGTCTCCTCGGTTTTGCCATGGGCTTCTTCTTTTCTCCCCTCACAGCCCTTGCCTTTAAGAGCTTAAAGCCCCTTCAGATTCCCATCGGCTCTGCAGTCTATAACTACGCAAGACTCATGGGAGCTTCCTTTGCCACATCAATAGCAACCTACCAGTTTGAGACCGGAAGAGCTTTTCATTACGATGAAATAAACGCCCTGAGAGCCTTCCTTTCCGGTCAGGACATCGCTGATTTCTCCCTCAAGTTCAAACTCATGCTGGCGAGACTTCAGAACACCCTTGCCGGTATCTACGCCGTTCAGGATGCACTCAAAATAGCCTCCTACATAAGTCTCCTCAGCATAATGCTCACACTCTTCTTTCTCTTTTTAACGAGCAGGAGAGCCGGTATCCCTTCTCATATAAAATAAACCTATGCTTTTACTGCTCCTGTCGGTCATTATATACCTCCTGAGCGGTGTCCTTTTCCTTCTGAGGACCTTCTTCGGTGTAAATCTAAAGAACCTTCCTACCTTTGGTCTGCTGCTTGCCCTAATACTCTATATATTGCACTTCTTCGGGGTTTACCACTCTACGGGACGCTTTCCGGTGGGGGACGTTTACGGTATGGTCTCGCTGATGGGGAATTTACTCACGCTGATTTTTATAGCCCTTGACCTTGTACTCAGAAAGAACGTGGCGGACTTCGGGCTCATAGTTGCTTTCATAGGCTTTCTCACGACCCTCGTAGGACTACCGGCTCAGAAGGTCGGCTACAAGAACCCCTTTTATGTCTATCACATACTCTCCGCTGGAGTAGCTTACGCCTCCCTTATACTCGCAGGTATATCTTCGGGCGTAAAGTTCATAGTTGAGAGAAAGCTCAAAGCCAAACACATAGAAGGATTCATGGTTCCAGTCAATCTTTTGAGAAAGATGGAAAGGGTTTTATTAAACCTCGGTTTTATCTTTTTAACTTTAACGCTTATTTTCGGAAGTATATGGGCAAAAAACTACCTCGGTAAACACTGGATAAACGACCCCAAACTGATTCTGACCCTGATGATGTGGATTTATTACGCTATTGTTATTCACTTAAATCTGGTTAAAGGCTTAAAACCTTCAAGACTTTCCCTTTTATCTTTCTTAGGTTTTATAATGGTCGTCGGAAGTATCCTCTTTATAAGACATACTGTGAGTTAATCCTTTTGTGAAAAATACCATATAAAAGAGTGTAAAGAAACTTAACATATATGCAGGAGGGTAAATGTATGAAAAAAATTTTTCTAATTCCAACAGCTTTAGCAGTAGCTTTTATATCAGGATGTGGAGGAGGTGGAGGCAACTCACCTGCCGGAGTGGTTACCGTTGAGGTAGCCAATAATGGAGGAAGTCAGGTCTTCTTTGCCTATCAGGACGGCGCTGGAGCTTGGCAGACTGCTTCTCCGACGATATCTGGATACAAATATACTTACCAATTTAACGTTACGGATGCGTCAGGAAAATACGGAGCTGTCGTTTTCTGCACTTCAAACATGAATGGCAACCTTTTCCATGGTCTGATTTCGGAGAGGAATAGATTATACGTTGATTGTGGAACGCCAACGTACACGTTATCGGGGTCTTTTAATCCACAATATGTTGGTGTAGATAAGTTTGTGTATTGGAGCACACAGTATTGGCAGACTACCCAGTCTGGGAGTTATGCTTTTAACACGCCTGGTGTCCCCCCGGGAACCCATGATATCATAACAATACTTGAAGATGGTAATTCAAACGATGGTAATCTGGACATACTAAACTCTCACGTTGTAATAGATAGAAACGTATCTGTTACTACAAACACCGTTCACAACGTAGACTTTACAAATGCTCCCACAG
Organism: Hydrogenivirga caldilitoris; assembly: GCF_003664005.1. Taxonomy (NCBI): domain Bacteria; kingdom Pseudomonadati; phylum Aquificota; class Aquificia; order Aquificales; family Aquificaceae; genus Hydrogenivirga; species Hydrogenivirga caldilitoris. The sequence goes on along the minus strand of NZ_RCCJ01000001.1, from coordinate 1,055,871 downwards.
CTGATTCAACATCTTACACCTGGAGCTGTGGTAATACGAATACAAATAGCCACCGTGTAAGCTTCCTAAGTGCCGGTGGAACTACTATCTACAACATAGGAGGTAGTTCATATCAACCTTTAATCCCGAGCTCCTTATTCCAAAACGGTGATTTCTGGAACTACGCATCAACAGCCACATCTGGCAGCGCTACCACAAGCTTTCAAGAGTTTCACGACCAGCCAAGTAACTATAACTGTCAGGGTTTTCCACCCCACATGACACAGGGTGCCACCTTTACCGTGGTTGACGCTAACCTTTCCACCGAGAGGATACAGGTAAGTTGGAACGCTTACTCAAGTGGGCTTAATGGGCACCAGACTCAGGTTTACAAGCTTAATGAGTATATGTTCGGAGGGAGCTATTACTGGTACATACACTGGACAATAGGCTGGTTGGGGAACAACTCATCTTACACTTACACGTTCCCCAACTTAAGTTCCCTTACAGGCTGGGACGATAACTGGTACCCGGACAATCCTTCCTCTGCAGGCAAGGGAGACCTCGTGGCATACACCTCCAACAAGACTACCGTAGACCTCTTAAACCTTTACTTTGACGGAACCGCAATAGATGGGATGGAGTATGTGACAGCGAGTATAAACAACCCTTAAATCTCCGTATCTATCAAAAATAGGGGCTGACCGTACTCAACGGTCTCCCCGTTCTCCACCAAAATCTTTTCCACCCTTCCCCTCACATCGCTCTCTATCTCGTTCATTACCTTTAGAGCCTCTATGATGCAGAGAACCTGACCCGGAGAGACTATGTCTCCAACTTCAATAAAGGGAGGTGCCCCTGGAGCGGGAGACCTGTAGAAGGTTCCAACAAGAGGGCTCTTTATAACGTGGTACTTCTTCTCCTCCTCGCTTATGTCTTCAGAAGGAGGTAGAAGTTCCTGGTGTCTGTATTCATCGGTAAGCCTTGGCTTCTTCTCTACCTTCGGCTGTACATCCTCGCCCCGATGGGTTTCTATTACGATTTTTCCTTCCTGATTTTCAATCTTTAAGGTCCTTATGTTTGAGTTCTTGACGAGCTCTATAAGTTCTCTTATAAAGTCCCTGTCCATCATTTCACCCTTTCTATGTACGTTCCTGTTCTTGTATCTACCTTCACTAAATCACCCTCAGCAACGAAGAAAGGAACCTGGACAACAGCTCCCGTTTCCAGCTTTGCAGGCTTCGTTCCTCCTGCCGCCGTGTCACCTTTGAAGGCAGGTTCGGTTTCAACAACCTTCAGCTCCACGTGCTTGGGGAGCTCTATACCCACCGGCTGTCCCTGATAGAAGAAAACGACCACCTGCATGCCCTCTTTCAAAAACTTAGCTTCTTCCTCTATCTTTTCCTTTGGAATAGCCACCATCTCATAGGTCTGTGTGTTCATAAAGTAGTAGTTCTCTCCGTCGGAGTAGGAGTACTCGGCAAAAAACTGTTCAAAGTCTGCGAGGGGTATGGTATCGGAGGATTTGTAGGTGATCTCTATCACGTTACCCGTGAGCATGTTCTTTGCCCTGACCCTTACAAAAGCCTGACCCTTTCCCGGCTTCACGTGTTCGTAATCCAGAACCCTGTACGGTTCTCCTTTGTGCTCAATGAATATGTCCCTCGTTATCCTGTTTATATCAATCTTCTCTGCCATGGGAAGATATTTTATCAAAGTATAAGCATCCCGTCCCCGTAGCTGTAAAATCTGTATCTCTTAGAGACCGCTTCGCGGTACGCTCTTAAAACGAAATCCTTACCTCCGAAGGCGCAGACGAGGAAGAGGAGAGAGGACCTCGGAAGGTGAAAGTTGGTTATGAGAGCGTCCACGACCTTGAACCCAAAGCCGGGATAGATATAGAGTTCCGTCCAGCCCTCGTAGGATTTAAAGGGGCTGGTCTCTAAAGCTCTCACCACTGTAGTTCCAACAGCTATAACTCTACTTCCCCTCCTCTTGGCTTTCACTATCTTTTCAACGGCTTCTTCGTCCACTTTCACGTACTCCGGCTCAACGTGGTGTTTTTCAACCTCATTTACTTTAACCGGTTTAAAGGTCCCGTAGGAAACGTGCAGGGTTACAAAGGTCTTTTCTATACCCCTGTCCTCAAGTTTACCGAGCAACTCTTCCGAAAAATGCAGCGAAGCTGTAGGGGCTGCAACGGCTCCCTCCTCTTTTGCGAATACGGTCTGGTAATACTCCCTGTCTATGCTCTCTTCTTCCCTACCCAAATAAGGTGGTATTGGTATGTACCCGTATCTATCAAGGAGCTTTAAGGGGTTATCCCCCACCAGCCTGATAAGAAACTTGCTTTCCTCTATGTGCTCAAGGACTTCTACTTTGAAGTCTGGGGCTATATCTATGACAAGACCGGGTTTTATCTTCTTTCCACCTATCAGGGCTCTCCACATATCGGGTTTTATATAGTCCGTCAGAACGACCTCCACCTTGCCGCCTGTTGACTTTCTCCCGTATAACCTTGCCGGAAGAACTTTGGTGTTGTTAAAAACCAAAAGGTCTCCTCTCTCAAGGTAGTCGGGCAGGTTCCAGAAGGTATCGTGTTTAATCTCCTGGGTTCTTCTGTCAAGAACCATAAGGCGTGCCGAGTGGCGCGGAACCGCCGGATACTTTGCTATTAGCTCCTCGGGAAGCTCGTAATCAAATTCTTCAACCCTCATCGGTGGGGAACAAAGACTACAGGGGTCTTTACAACTCCCTTCTGCAATTTCCTTAATATAACCGTATACTCGTCGTCTTCAAGGATCTCCCTTATATCCCTTCTTCTCACGTGCAGAAACACCATCCTTATGTCCTCCCTCCTTGCGAGGAAGGTCTCTATGGCCATATCCGGACTTCCGGTGAAGGTCTTTATCTCATAAGGAGTATCTCCGCTTATCTTCTTCACCTCCTCTTCTACCTCGCTCTTTGCCTTTTCCTCATCCCTTTCGGAAGGAACTAAGTAAATTATGAGGAAGCTCTTAATGTCCCTTATGTTATCCCTTGCGTAAGCGGTCAGATGCGTTATCTCTTCCTTCTCTCTTCCTATAACCGTTATACCCATTACGAAACCCTCCGATATAATCTTAATACAAACTTAGTGGAGGAAAGCCATGATAGAAGCCCACGAGATAGGGGGATTACTTCAGGCTCTTCACATACACATTTCTCAGACTGGTCTTCAGAAGCTAGCTCTCGGGATATTCATCCTCGTTTACGTGATGATAGTCTTGGAGAAGTATTTCCACAGGACCGTTGCCGCTCTCCTCGGAGCTTCAGTGATAATGGTTCTCGGTGTGATTTCTCCCCACGACGCCTGGTCTTCTATAGACTACAACACCATTTTCCTCCTCTTCGGTATGATGAACATAGTCACGGTCCTCGCCCACAGCGGTTTCTTTAACCTCCTTGCAATAAAGGCTCTCAAGGTAACGGGGACTAACCCCTTCAAGATACTCCTGACCTTCACCATTCTGACGGCGGTCTTTTCTGCCTTTTTAGACAACGTCACCACGGTTCTATTCATGACACCGATAATAATAAGGATTGCCAAGGTTCTGGATTTACCTCCCGTCCCCTACGTGATAGCCCTCGTATTAGCCTCAAACACGGGAGGAACAACTACCCTGATAGGTGACCCTCCCAACATCATCATAGGGAGCATAGCCAAGAAGAGCTTCAACGACTTCCTCATCCACGTTGCACCCCACGCAATAATCGGTTTCGTTGTCGGTCTCGTTGTAAACCTACTGTATTTGCAGTTCAAAGGATTGATGAAGCCGAGAAAGGAGGATATAGA